>DIFU01000085.1:32764-56532 GCA_002419285.1 Prolixibacteraceae bacterium UBA5740
CTTTTTCTTTGCGCTCAGAATTTCTGGTATGCTGCTGGTGCTGAAGCCAGTAGCGATTACAGTGACAGATATTTTATTTTCAAGCGATTCATCAATTCCATTACCCCAAATCAGGTCGGCTTCATAACCGGCCATATTTTGTATGAAATCGGTAATCTGTCCAATTTCGTCCATCGTAACTTCTGTGCTTCCTGAGGTTACATTAAGCAAAATGTTTCTGGCTCCCTTGATATTGTTATTATTTAAAAGAGGTGAATTAAGTGCTTGCTCGACAGCATTGATGGCCCTGTTTTCACCATCTGACAAACCTGTTCCCATGACAGCCACTCCGCTGTTCCGCATTACTGTTTCAACATCGGCAAAGTCAACATTGACATATCCTGGTACAGTAATAATTTCGGCGATTCCTTTTGCCGCGGTCGCCAGCACATCATCAGCACGAGCGAATGCCTCTGAAATGGGGAAATCGCCAAACATTTCCCGAATGCGTTCATTGTTTATTACCAGCAGCGAATCGACATACTGCTCCATTTCCTGGATGCCATCGATTGCCTGTTTGATTCTTCGTTTACCTTCATTTCTGAAAGGAATTGTTACGATACCAACTGTCAGGTAGCCAAGGTCACGACAAACCGATGCGATCACCGGAGCGCCACCTGTCCCTGTACCGCCACCCATCCCAGCAGTTATAAAGACCATTTTGGTGTTTTGTTGCAACACTTTTGTAACATCGTCAATGTTTTCAGTAGCTGCCTGCCGTCCAATTTCGGGTTTGTTCCCGGCACCCCTTCCTTCGGTAAGGGAAGATCCGAGATGTACTTTGACAGGTATAGGACTATTGCTAAGAGCCTGAGAGTCGGTATTGCATATAATAAAGTCAACGTCCCTAATACCCAAGTGATACATATGATTTACTGCATTTCCTCCACCTCCTCCGACTCCAATTACTTTGATAATTGATCCTGGTTTTTTTTCGAAGCGGAAGTTTACCATGTCTTCTGTCATCTTACTATTGTTTTCTGAATTAAAAGTTACATATTTTGATCATCATCATCGAAGAATTTTGAAAATCTTCTGACAAACCAATTGTCGATATTTCCATCCGAATCTTCTGATGTTTCCTTTGTTTTGGTTGGTTTTTTCTTTCGGGGTTGAGGTTTAGGTTCTTCCGATTTTCGTGTTTGCTTTATGAAAGACTCCATGGAAGGAGTATCTGCCGTTTCAAGATCAAATTCAAGAAGTAATGGTTCTTCTTCAATCTGCGGTACTGGTGGCTCAGGTTCCTCCTCCGTTTGTTCGGGTTCATTGTTCAGGGTATATGCTTCAACTCTCTTTTCTTTCCGTTCGATATATCCAGATGCATTCTTGAACCCTGTGCAAAGAATGGTGACACTTATCTGGTTGCCTATAGATTCGTCGTAACCGTTACCCCAAATTATATCAGCTTCCTGGCCAGCTTCCATCTGAAGGTACTCAATGATTTCTCCGATTTCGCCAATGGTAATTTCTTCAGAACCTGAAATAATGTTCAGTAGAATATTTTTTGTGCCCTTTATCTCCTGGTTATCGAGTAAAGGTGATTGCAAAGCCAGTTTTACTGCGTCCATGGCGCGGTTTTCACCTGAGGCAATTCCTGTCCCCATAATGAAGACCTTGCTGTCGTGCATGACGGTATAAACATCAGCGAAGTCTATATTGATGTTCCCATGCAGGGTTATGATCTCGGCAACTCCCTTAACAGCTGTCATCACAACATTATCGGCCAGCTTAAACGCCTTGCGTGCAGGTAGTTCACCATAAATACTGTGAAGTCGCTGATTGCTGACTATCAGCATACTATCGACGTGTTCGCTTAATTTCTTTATTCCCTCCAGCGCCTGATTGTGTCGCTTGTGACCTTCTGCAGGGGAGGGAATGGTAACCACGGCAATCGTCAGGATATCCAATTCCCTGGCCAATTTGGCGATGATAGGTGCTGCGCCCGTTCCAGTTCCTCCTCCCATGCCAGCTGTAATGAACAGCATCTTGGTATTGTCTTCGAGCACCCTTTGGATATCAGTGTAATTTTCAAGGGCAGCCTCTTCTCCCATCTCAGGTCGGTTCCCGGCGCCCCTTCCCTCAGTAAGGGTAACACCAAGCTGAATTTTAGTAGGGACCGGACTGTTTTCGAGCGCCTGTCCGTCGGTATTGCATACTACATAATCGACATCGGTTATACCTTCTTCGAACATGTGATTTACCGCATTGCAGCCACCACCACCTACACCAACTACCTTGATTATGGAAGAGGACGGTTTTGAAAAATTAAACTGAATTAGATCGTCAGCCATGGGATGAATTTTTAAGATTGCATATTACCATCGTCATCATTAAAAATCAGGCTGATCTGTTGAGAAACCTTTTCACTGAAAGAACTCAGGAAGCCTTTATTTCCAGACGGCTCTTTGTGAGGTCTGGTTGTTTTTCTGGCCGGTGAACCGTTTCGCAACGAAAGCTTGATCAGTCCGAGGGCTGTAATATAATCATTTTTATTAAAGCCTGTACTGGCTGATAGCCTCATTTCTGAGGTTGCAAGCCTGGCATCCAGGCCAGTACGGAATTTTAGGATTTGAAGGATATTTTTCAGTTGGGCCGTTCCTCCTGTAAGTATTATTCCCTGGTTGATGTGTTGTGTCTGTCCTGATTTGTCGATCTGGAACATGATGCTGTCGATGATTTCCTCGAGTCGGGCCTGAATGATAAATGCCAGATTCTTAAATGAGATTTCTTTCGATTCCCAACCGTTTCCACCTGCAATAGTGACTACTTTGTCCTCGTCGGCAAAATCTCCCAACGCCTGTCCATATTGGATTTTCAGTTGTTCAGCAAATTTTGCAAGTATTCCACATCCCTCACGGATATCATTGGTTATTACATCACCGGCAAAGGGGATAACTGCGGTGTGCGCAAGCTGGTTGTTGATGTAAACCGACATCTTGGTAGAGCCTGATCCAATATCCACAATGGCGACGCCTGCCTCTTTTTCATCTTCATTGGCCACAGCCTCCGCTGTAGCGAGTGTTGAAATAAAGAACCTTCCAATCTCAATACCAATCTTGGAAAAAGCCATTTCGACATTGTCCTTGTATGTTTTGGGGCCTGTGATCAGTTTAAACTGCGAATGAACCTTACGTCCGGTATGGCCTACAGGGATATTGATGTTTGGTTCATCGTCAATGGTATAGGATTGGGGGATTATGTGGTAAATTCTGTTCCCGGGCTCAACAGGCATATTTTTCGCTTCATTGAAGAGATAATCGATATCTTGCTGGGATACAATTCCTGATCCGCTGGTGTACCTGATTCCCTCAAACGTCAAAGTTTGAACGGCCTGGCCAGCCATTGCGACATCCACAATCCTGATTTCGATTCCGGCTTGTTCCTCAAGTTTATCAATGAGTGTCCGTAGTGTTGCAGAAAATTCTTCAATATTCAGCACAACACCACGCTTTATTCCTCTTGAAGGAACAATTGCATGACCCAAAATTTCGATTTTGTTGTTCTCGGAGAACGAGCCTGCCAGTCCCCTTGTTTTGGTTGAACCGATGTCAATTACAACGGCAATTTCATTTTTTGAAATCATACTAATTCCGTTTTTTACCAATAATCTGGTTATTGTATTTCAAATTAATTCTTTCGTATTTGTCCCAATTGCTATCTGCCAGTACCTCATCATAAAATGCCATGAGGTTTCTGAATTTTTCCCTGAATTTTTCGGTGGTGCCAAATTCAATGATCTGGTCTCCGACCAGAGGTGTCATAAGAAGTTCTTCATTCCCATTAACGTGAATTTGTTTGATTTGTGCATTCCAGAAATCATCAGAAGTAATAAATTGCACTACAGGTAAAAGATTTTCTCTTGCGAATTCCTCCCTAATATTTCCGGTAACGACCAGCACCTTTCCAGTTGAGGCCTGAGTTGCAGGAAATGCTTGCCCATTCTCATCCATGTAAAAATTACCATTCGATGACATGACCCTCATTATGGGAACCCTATGCTTAATTTTTACAGTCAGGATTCCTTTGTAATCGGATGTATCTCGTGCAACCATTTTATATACAGATGCTTTCAGTACCGAACTGTTTTCTTCAATTTCCCTTTCAAGTTCCTCTGAATTAATCTCAGTCAGTTTTTTTCCTTTGATATTCTTATCGACCGTATTTACGATTCTGATTATCTGTTGTCTAGAGAGTTTAACCGGATCATTCTCAAAGGTTCTAATCTCTATGTCGGAGCAGGTAACTCCTGAAATCTCGGCATGTGAGAAAGCAAGGGTTACTCCAATAGCTCCGATCAGGATGAGCCACCCGGCAAAGTGGAAAAATGTTCTAAGCTTTCTCTTCATGTTTGATGGTTTCAATAATTTCGTCCGACAATAAATCGATATCACCAGCACCCATTGTGAGCAAAACCCTGGTAGGATTTTCCTTTATGAATTTCATTATTGCAGATTTCTCCACTATATGATGATCTGCATTTTTCATTTTTTCTGCCAAAATAGCTGATGACACACCTTCGATTGGATTCTCACGGGCAGCATATATCGGTAAAATAAGAACTGTATCCAACAGATCGAGGCTTGAGGCGAATTCATCCACAAAATCCCTCGTCCTGGTGTAAAGGTGAGGTTGAAATATTCCGGTAATTTTCTGTGCGGGGAAAAGTTTTCTCACGGAAGTTATAAATGCTTTCAATTCTTCTGGATGATGTGCATAATCATCAATATATATTGTATTTCTGCCTCTGTAACGAATATCAAATCTCCGTTTGACTCCAAGGTAAGATTCGATCCCGACCCGTAACTCATGTAATCCAGTTCCGGCTAACCAGGCAGCAGCTCCTGCTGCAACGGCATTTTCCACGTTAATAAGACCAGGATATTGCATGGTAATCTCCGCGGTTTTTCCTCCCGGGGTGCAAAGTTGAAAAGAGTAGCATCGATTAACTTCATCCAATCTCAGATTTTCGGTTTTAAAATCAGAATTGCCATTCAGGGAATAGGTATATGTTTTGACTTCCTGGGTTTCCACTTTTCCGCTGATTTTTTCATTTATCAGTAAGGTCCCTTCAGGTCTGATTTTTCCTATAAATTCGTTAAAAGAATAAATGATCTGGTCTACAGTTGAATAGATATCCAGATGGTCGGCATCGATGGATGTAATGACAGCAATGTCGGGAGACAACTGCAAGAACGACCGGTCGAACTCATCGGCTTCGGTAATCATCCATTTGATGTCATTGTCTGGAAGGACCAGATTTGAATGAAAGTTTTTGGATATTCCTCCCAGAATGGCACCACATTTCTTTGAACTTCCACTCATAATTGTCGCGGCCATGGTGGATACGGTTGTTTTTCCATGTGTTCCGGCCACAGCAAGGCATTGGTATTGGCTGCACAGTATTCCAAGAATCCTGGCTCTTTTTACGATGGTGAATTTGTTTTGCTTCAGCCAGTCAAGTTCCTTGTGCTCGGCCGGAACCGCAGGAGTGTATACCACCAGCGTTTTGCCGGGGCTACTTACGATGCTGCTTATCTCTGATCCAAGATCTTCATAATGCACAAGAATACCCTCATTCAATAACTGTCGGGTGATTTCGGATGGTGTACGGTCATATCCGGCCACCCTTAATCCTTGGTGATTGAAAAGTCTGGCCAGTGCGCTCATTCCTATTCCGCCGATCCCCAGAAAATAAACGGTATTTATGTCATTAAACAAATTCATTTACGTATAATTTTCATTGCCTCATCAACAATTGTCTTAGTGGCAAACGGACGCGCCAATGCCCTGATATTCTCTGACATGCTATTCCTAAGTGAATTATTTTTGAGGAGTATTTCCGTTTCACTGAACAACTTTTCGTTGATTTCATGGTCCCTGACCAAAATGGCTGCATTCTTTTCAACCAAGGCTTGGGCGTTTTTGGTTTGGTGATCTTCAGCGACATTGGGCGATGGGACAAGTATTGTTGGCTTTCCTGCCAGGCATAGTTCACTTATAGTGCCAGCCCCTGCCCTCGATATAACAACATCACTGGCAGCATAGGCTACCTCCATCTTGTTCAAAAACTGGTGGATTTGCAGGTTCTGGGGTAGGGTTGCCCCGACTTTCTCAGTCATTTCCTTATAGTAGAATGAGCCAGTTTGCCATATGAAATAAGCCTCTGATTTTCTGATATTTTCAATATTGTTGAGAATTGCATTATTGATAGAGCGTGCTCCAAGGCTTCCGCCTGTAATAAGCACGACTTTGGCATTTACTGGAATCCCGAAAGCTAACCGTGCATCGGAAGGAATGACATTCATGTCAAGTAAGGTCTGTCGCACAGGATTTCCTGTCAGGATGATCTTTTCTGAAGGGAAGAAGCGTTCCATGCCTTCATAGGCGACACAAATTCGGTTAGCTTTCCTGGCAAGAAGTTTATTCGTCACTCCTGCATATGAATTTTGTTCCTGGATCAGGGCTGGTATGCCTGATGCGATGGCTGCCCTAAGTAGCGGTCCACTTGCATATCCGCCAACACCGATAGCCAGGTCGGGTTTGAATTCCCTGACCAGTTTTCTGGCCTTCAACATACTTTGGAATAGATGGATGAGAAATTTCAGTGATTGTAGCCCTGGTTTACGAGGCATGCCGATAATAGGAAGGCCGACAATATTGAAACCGGCAGCAGGAACTTTTTCCATTTCCATCCTGCCGGTTGCTCCCACAAATAATATTTCACAATCCGGATTGCGTCGCGTCAGTTCCCCTGCAATTGACAATGCGGGGAAAATATGACCGCCAGTACCTCCGCCACTTATGATTATTTTCAGTTTCTTCATGTTATTTCATTTCCTGATCCTCATCTGGTGTGACAACCTGAACGGCAGGTGCTTCCACTTTTTTATCTTTTTGGTTCTGGTAGCTGACACTCAGGATACATCCGAACGCTATCGATGTAAAGAGCAGGGAAGTTCCACCCATACTAACCCACGGAAGTGGCTGTCCGGTAACCGGCATGACACCCGTGGAAACTCCTATATTGATCATTGCCTGATAAACAAGCATCAAAGTAAGCCCGGTTACCAAAAATGCCGGGAATGTCCGGTTGGTCCTTCTTACAATGGTTATTCCCCTGAAAAAAAATACCAGGTATAGGAACAGGACAGCGATACCACCCGCTAGCCCGTATTCTTCAACGATAATGGCATATATGAAGTCATTGTAGGCGGCAGCCATGTAATTGGCAACATCAGAGTTCCCTGGTCCTTTGCCTATCCAGCCTCCCTCGTAAATGGCCAGTTTTGCATAATCAGCCTGGGTAATTCCCTTTTCCTCTGCCGGATCACCATGAATAAACCGTTCTATCCTTCCCTGGGCAGTTGAAAACCGCGATGGGAGTTTGTCAAGTTTATCTCCCGAAAAATAAATCAGCACAAGAAATCCAATACCTGCAGCTACAACGATAAGAAGGTAGTGAATTGGAACACGTCCCACAAACATCATCGACATGATGGTAAGAAACAGTAAAGCTGCTGTAGAGAAGTTAGAAAGGGCAATCATGCCGCATACGATAGCAGAGAATATCATGATCTTCCAGAAGACTTTTTTTAACCCTTCTTTCGAATTTTGTTCTATTCCCAGCATTTTTGCAACGTACATGACTAGGCCAAGCTTTGCAATTTCTGCCGGTTGGAACGAAATAAATCCAAGGTTGAGCGTACGACCGGTAGAATCCCCTGCCATTCCGGTCATTTTCATGGCTATGGCAACTCCCAGAAACAAAATGCTAATGAGCACGAGTACCCTTGAGATTATGGAATAGAATTTTACTGGAATCACGTTGACCATCATAAGGATTAATCCAAACCCCAGACTAAGAAATACTACCTGTCTGACCAGGAAAAACAAAGTGTTGCCGCCTGCCTGCCTGAAGGCCAATGCCCCCGTGGCACTATAAACGATAAGTACCGAAAGCAACGACAGAAGCAGTAAAACGGTCCAGATGATTCTGTCGCCCCTGATCAGATTTTTTAATTGCAGGTTATCCATGGTTTTGTTGTCAAAGATTCCTTACCTCCTGCTTGAACTGATGACCTCTGTCTTCATAATTTTCAAACAGGTCAAAACTTGCACAAGCTGGTGATAACAGTACGACATCTCCGTTTCTGGCCAGGTAGTAAGCTGATTTAACCGCTTCAGCCATACTCTGTGTGTCAATAACATTTGTTACATATGGATCAAAGGCCTCATGAAGTTTTGAGTTGTCGATACCCAGACAAACAATTGCTTTTACCTTGTGCTTCACTACATCTAGCAACATATTGTAATCATTGCCCTTATCCACACCACCGGCAATCCAGACAACAGGCCTGTCCATCGACTCCAGTGCATACCAGGTCGAATTTACGTTGGTAGCCTTTGAATCGTTAATAAACTCAATCCCGTGCACTTTCAGGAATCTTTCCAGCCTGTGTTCGACACCCTGGAAATCGCTTAGTACCTCCCTGATGTGCTCGTTGCGGATATCCACTGCCATGCTGGAAACAGCAGCTGCCATGGAATTGTAGGTGTTGTGTTTGCCTTGTAAGGCTAAATCCAGAATAGACATGCTGAAATGTTTTTCGTTAATGTTGATATTTATTTCTTTTCCGTTAATGCTTGCTCCGATCCCTTCCGCAGATTGAAGCGTGAACGGGATGGCGACTGACGGTATAGTCTTTTTCTTCATTTCATCGGTTATCACGGGATCATCTGCACAGTAGACAAAGAAGTCATTAGCGGTTTGGTTCCTGATAATTCTGAACTTGGAATCTGTGTATTTCTGCATTTGGTATTCATAGCGGTCGAGATGGTCGGGGGTAATGTTCATCAGGACTGCCACTTCTGCTTTGAAATCGTACATGTCATCGAGCTGAAAGCTGCTCAGTTCGATAACATAGTAATCATGTGGTTCTTCAGCAACCTGCCAAGCCAGGCTCTTTCCTACATTCCCTGCCAATCCGGTATCATAACCGGCTTTTTTCAGTATTTCATAGGTTAAAAGAGTAGTGGTTGTCTTGCCGTTGCTTCCGGTAATACAGATTTTGGTTGCATCGGTAAATCTTGAGGCAAACTCAATTTCTGATATGACCGGGATATTTTTTGCCCGGATTTCTTTTACTATAGGAGCCTTCTCAGGTATCCCGGGACTTTTAATGATCAAATCAGCTATCAAGATCCGGTCAATCGAATGGCTCAATTCTTCCCAGTCAATCCCATAGCGGTTGAGTACCTCCTGGTATTGGGTTTTGACCCTGCCCGAATCGGAAACAAATACCGAATAGCCTTGTTTCAAGGCAAGTACTGCTGCCCCTGTTCCGCTTTCTCCGGCTCCTAATATGATGACTTTCCCTCTCATTTGCCTATCGTATTTTCAAGGTAACGATGGTCAGAACAGCCAGAATGATCCCAACGATCCAAAAACGGGTGACGATTTTGGGTTCGGGAATTCCCTTTTTCTGAAAATGGTGGTGAATTGGACTCATCAGAAAGATTCTCCTTCCTGCACCATATTTGCGTTTGGTATATTTAAACCACGCTACCTGCATAACCACACTCAGGTTTTCAATTACGAAGATCCCACACAATAGCGGTATCAGGATTTCCTTTCTGATAATCACAGAGAACACGGCCAGGATTCCGCCCAAGGCAAGACTACCCGTATCGCCCATGAATACCTGTGCTGGATAGGAATTGTACCATAAAAAACCAACGGTGGCTCCTATGAATGCGGCAATAAAGACAGTTAATTCCCCCGTGTTGGGTATATACATGATATTTAGGTAGTTGGCATATATGACGTTACCGCTTACGTATGCAAGGATACCCAACGTCGCTCCGCTGATCGCTGATGTTCCCGTTGCCAGTCCATCCAGACCGTCAGTCAGGTTAGCTGCATTTGACACTGCCGTGATAATCAGAATTATGGCTAGTGCATAAACAGCCCATCTCAGCCATTCAGCATGCTTGCCGGCAAAAGCGACAATCCATGCATAATCGAATTCATTCTTTTTGATGAAGGGAATGGTTGTTTTAGTTGACTTTATCTCCTGTGTCTTTACTTGCTCCTGGAGTCTTCCAGTGACCGGATCGGTATAGGTTTCAACAACTTCCTCACCTGATCTGCTTCTTACACTTTCCCTGACAAGCACGTCATCACTGATCATCATGGATGCCACGACCATCAGGCCAAGGCTGACCTGACCAAGGATTTTAAATCTGCCTGCAAGTCCTTTCTTGTTTTTCTTGAAAACCTTGATGTAGTCGTCCATAAAACCGACTAATCCGAGCCAAACGGTGGTTAAAAGCATCAGCTGGATATAGATGTTGGAAAGGTTTGCAAACAGGATGGTCGGTATGATGATTGCAGTAAGGATGATAATTCCGCCCATTGTGGGGGTACCTTTCTTTTGCATTTGGCCCTCCAGGCCTAGGTCCCTGACTTCTTCCCCGATTTGCTGTTTTTGAAGGTATCGGATCAATTTTCTTCCGAATGCTGTAGTGATGATCAATGAGAGAATAATGGCCGATCCCGAACGGAATGATATATATTGTAACATACCGATTCCCGGGATATTGAATTCTTTCAGTATTTCGTAGAGATAATATATCATGATTCTCAGTTATGCGAGTCCAAAAAACTCAGTGATGATCTCCTTGTCGTCAAAATGGTGTTTTATACCATTTATTTCCTGATAGTTCTCATGGCCTTTGCCTGCCACCAGAATGATATCCCCTGTCTGGGCCAGGTTGAGGGCCGTTCTAATGGCCTCCTTTCGGTTGGTGATTGACAGGACTTTATTGGCAGAGGATTTGTCTATGCCAGCCTCCATGTCTTTGATTATGGCTTCCGGATCTTCTGTGCGAGGATTGTCAGAGGTTAGGATCACAATGTCGCTTCCCTGAAGCGCCTCTCTGGCCATTTCCGGACGTTTTGTTTTATCGCGGTCACCTCCGGCTCCAACTACAGTAATGACTTTTTCATTGCCTGACCGGATTTCTGAAATTGCCATAAGTACGTTTTTGAGGGCATCGGGTGTGTGGGCATAATCGACTATAGCCATTTTCCCGTCAGTACTTCTTATGCTATCGAACCTGCCTGCTACTGGTGTCAGCTGGCTTATGACAGGAAGTATCTCTTCCATTTTCTGACCGAGCATGATGGCTGTTGAATAAACCGCCAAAAGGTTGGAAGCATTGAATTTGCCAACAAACCGGGTCCAAACCTCTTTGCCATCCAGATTAAGCAACATCCCATCAAAGTGCGATTCCATTACCTTGCATCGGAAATCAGCCATCGTCCTGGTGGAGTTTGTCACAATCCGAGCCCGACAATTTTGGGTCATTATCCTTCCATTTTTGTCATCAATATTGGTGATGGCGAAGGCATCGGAGGACAATCCATCAAAAAATGCTTTCTTCGCGGCCAGATATTCAGGGAAGGTTTTATGATAATCGAGATGGTCGTGGGTTAGATTCGTAAAAATTCCTCCGGCAAATCGGATTCCTGCGATTCTTTTTTGGACAACCGCGTGTGAGCTAACCTCCATGAAGCAATATTCACAACCTGCTTCTACCATCTCAGCCATCAGTCGTTGAATTTTCAATGCATCAGGAGTGGTGTGGGTAGCTGTTTCCATGCTTCCTGCAACGATTGTGGAAATAGTGGAAATCAGTCCGGCTTTATATCCCAGAATTGTAAAAAGATGGTATGATAGGGTTGCAATACTGGTTTTTCCGTTGGTTCCGGTTACCCCGACCACTTTTAGATGTTCGGATGGAAAATCAAACCAGGCGGCGGCAAGATGGCCCAGTGTTTCAGAAGCATCTTTCACCTGAATATAGAGGACATTCTCAACAAGAGTCATTGGCAACTCTTCACAGACTATTACGGATGCACCTTTTTCTATAGCCAGTTGAATAAACTGATGTCCATCGGTATGGACTCCTTTCTGGGCAACAAAAATATTCCCGGCAACTACCATTCTTGAGTCAAAGGTTATTCCTGATACTCCAGTACCGGGATTTCCGATGCTTTGAAGAATACCTTCAGCGGGTGCCAGTTCTATCCATTTTTTTTCCATAGCTATCCAAGTGTAAGAGAAATTGTCTGACCTTTCCTGAACTGATCTCCTGAACGCAGGGATTGTGTTTTTACTTTTCCGATTCCGTTAAGTCTTACCTGTAATCCGATTTTTTCAAGCAGGTAAACTGCATCGGTGGCTGTCATACCCCTTACATCAGGTATGCGGTCCTCATTGATTTCCATTTCCTCAAGCCGTATTTCAGAATCGTCGTTGGTTGCTGCTGCAACCAGCGATCCGGGCGTCCGGCCTGTGGTGTTGACGTCGAGTGCATCCAAAACTTTATCCAGATCCTTTGACAGTCCTTTTTTTACAACCGGCACGGATGCATATTGGATGGTGTCGACTGGATAATCGTCTTCGCTTGTATATAACGCATATACTTTCTCCGCCACTTCCCTAAATACTGGACCAGCAACTGCTCCTCCATAATAGGCACCTTGTGGGCGGTTAACGACTACAATCATTGAATATACCGGGTCTTCTGCCGGGAAATATCCGGCAAATGATGCGAGGTAGAGCCCTTTTGCATACCCCCCCTGGCTTGATGCTATCTGGGCTGTGCCTGTTTTTCCGGCGATTTTGAAAAGCTTGCTCTGAATCGATTTTCCAGTACCGGTTTCACATACTCCTTCAAGTAAACTTTGTGCTTTCTTTATCGCACTTCTTGAGGCAATGGAAGAGTTTAGAACTTCAGATTTCCTTTTTTCCACGACGTCACCGCGATCCTGTATTTCTTTTATAAGCCTTGGTTTAACCATTTCACCATCATTGGCTACCGCATTATAAAACGCCAGGATTTGAAGCGGGGTCATTTTTGATTCGTAGCCGTATGACATCCAGGCAAGTGTTGTGCCCCACCAGTCTTTGTCGCCCGGATATTTGAAGTAGGGTACTCCTTCTCCTTGCAGCTCAACACCCAGAGGCTGGTGAATACCCATTTCCCTGATTTTGTCAACAAAAGCCTTTGGATTTTTTTCATAGTGGGTTGTGATCATCTTGGCAAAACCGACGTTTGACGATTTTTCAAAAATTTCCCTGACAGTAATGGGACCATGGCCTCCATATTTATAATCGCTGTCATAGATGGTCCTGTCGCGGTATTTCCAAACACCGCTTCCGGTGTCAATCACGTCGCTTGTGTCAACCACCCCGTGATCGAGTGCTACAAGCAAGGAAATAAGTTTGAAAGTGGATCCAGGTTCATAACATCCGGCATGACCCAATGCATAATTGTAAATTTCATCATAATAGCCGGTTGAAACCCGGCCTAGGTTGGCAATCGCTTTGATATCACCAGTTTTGACTTCCATGAGTATTGCCGTGCCCCAATCGGCATTACTGGCAATCAACTGGCGCTCAAGCGCGCTCTCTGTAATGTCCTGGTAACGTATGTTCAGGGTGGTAATCACATCCATGCCATCCCTGGGTTCAATTTCTGTTCGGTTAAGCCATCTTCCGCTCAGGTTTTGTTTGTAACCAACACCTTCCTGTCCTTTCAGGAAGGTTTCGAATGCTCCTTCTATTCCGGTATAGCCGACATTTCCGTGGATGCCACCCGAAACACCTTTATTCATGGTGCCGATGGTACGGGCAGCTAACTTGCCAAGTGGCAAAACTCTCTTGTTTTCCTGCTCGATCACCCGGCCTCCGCCGAAAGTTCCCCTTCGGAGAATCGGGAAATTTTTTACTTCCTGAAGTTCGTTATAATCAATTTTTCGTGGGGTTAGCATGAAACTTCGGTTCCCTTTCCGATAAGCTTCGTTGAGCCTTCTTTTATATTCCGAGGCTGGCTTATCCCTGAAAAAGTGTGCCAGGTAATAAGCAAGTGAGTCACTTTGTTCTGCAAATACTTTTTTGACGCCTTCAGCACCGAGATCCATTCTGACAAAATAGCCCGGCATCGATGTGGCAATGACATTGCCATCGGCTGCACAGATATTTCCCCTGTTAGGCTCAATAACAACGGTATTGTTTTTTAAATTGTTGGCAATTTTCTCCCAACGGTCTGTTTTCAGGTTCTGAACAGATATAATCTTGAAAGTCACCACTATTGCCACTATAAACATAAGGAAATAGATGATGGCCAAACGCGATATGATTACATTCCGTATGTTCATTTCTCTTTCCTGATTTTAGATACCTCAATTTTTTTTGGGGGCCTTACCGGTTCACGAAGCCCAAGGCCTGCCTGCTCAACTTTCTTTACTACATCTGATGGGCGGCTCACATTCATTAACCTGGCTGAATTGGTGATTGACTGCGACCTGAGTTCATCAATCTGGTTTTGCAGTGTCTCAATTCCCCGGATGGTTTTCTCGCTTCTGTACCGGTTTGTAATCATCATAAATCCAAGGAATACCAAAAACAGAACAAATGGAAACTGACGGGTGACTCTTTCATCCGTCAGAATGGTTCCACGGAGAAATGAACTGACTCCGGGCTTTTTCCTGGTTCCGCTATCCTTTTCTTTATTCGCCATTTTCCATCTCCTTTTTCTCTGCAATTCTGAGTTTGGCGCTTCTTGATCTTGGGTTTATCTTGATTTCATCCTCAGAAGGGATCATTACCTTTCGATTGATTAGTGTGAAGGGAGAAATAAAATTCCCATAAAAATCCTGGTCAATCTTACCTTCGAAGTTTCCGGATTTCATGAAATTCTTAACCAGCCGATCCTCGATGCTATGATATGTCAGGACTACGAGCCGACCTCCTGGTTTTAATAATCCGAGGGCTGAATTCAGGAATTCCATGAGGACTTCTTTTTCCTGGTTCACTTCCATTCTCAAAGCCTGAAATACCTGGGCCAGGTACTTTTTTTCGATGGCTCGTGGAATGCAGTTTTGAATGGCTTGCTGTAAATCTCCGGTTGTGATGATTGGCTTATCATTGCGGGCTGCCATAATGGCTCCTGCCAGTCGGTGTGCATTTTTTATTTCACCGTAGTCCCTAAAAATCCTGATCAAATCACCCGATTCAAATTTTTCTATAATTTTTGCAGCCGTGAAATCTGATTCCTGATTCATCCGCATATCTAAGGGTGCATCAAACCGAAAAGAAAATCCACGGTCAGCCTCGTCAAAATCGTGTGAAGAAACGCCGAGATCGGCAAAAATACCGTCAACTTCTTCAATATCATAGTATTTCAAGAAGTTGCGGATATATCTGAAATTGCTGCGTATAAATATTAACCTTTCATCTTTGGGTACATTTCTGATAGCATCTTCATCCTGGTCGAATGCGAAGAGCCTTCCGGACGTCAGTCTGCCAGCGATCTCACGTGCATGGCCACCACCACCAAAAGTGGCGTCGACGTATATCCCTTCCGGGTGTATCATTAATCCCTTGATACACTCGTCTAACATGACCGGTATGTGGTAGCTGTTCATCCTTCACTGTTTTCGGGATTATTACCCAACCTTTCCCTGAACATTTCTCTCAGAGGTTTTCTTCCTTCCCTGGCCTTATTGTATTGGGCCTCATCCCACATTCTGATTGATTTGCCCTTGCCGATAAAGACAACCTCTCTAGATATACCGGCATATTCCATAAAATCAGCCGGAATGTTGATTCGTCCATTCGGAGCCAAGGCAACGGTGGTATAGTTTTCATATAAATCAGCCAACAGGTCATCGTCCTCCTCATCAAACTGGTTAAGCTGCTTTTCAATCAGCTCGAGACGTTGATTCCAGTACTTTTCAGGGAAGATGTTCAGGCATGCTTTGTAAATGTCCTTTTCAATAACCAAGGGTTGGTCGGCCAGCTCGCCCATAGCTTTCTTGAGAGACGAGGGAAGAACAACTCTACCCTTGTCATCAATCAATGCGCTATGTTTGGCGGAAAACCTGATCATCGTCCAGTTCAATTTTTTCAAGAGTAAAATTATAATATTTATTCCATTCTGTTACACTTTGTTCCAATTTATTCCACTCAACTAAGTGTGTATATGTTGACAAGATGTTAGCATTCTGTTGATAAGCTCCAGCGCGGAATAATGGTATTGTAGTATAATTGTCAGAAATATAAAATGTTAGGTGTTGTAAGATGGTTAATAAATATTCGGTTAATAATTCATTGAATCAAAGGCGTAGAAGCTTGATGAACAATTGCCCACATGAAACAAGGTTTGGTTTTTCCGAATAGTTGCGGTACCTACACGGGCTTTATTTTTCCGGAATTCAAAATTGTATGTTGGAATACAATGTTATTTTTGTTTTTCTTTAATGGTGAAAAATACATTTATATATGGAGGGTGAACTAAACCAGCCTGGATTTAAACCCATCAATATCCGTGAGCTTATGATGGAAAAAAATCCATCTCTGGGTCGAATGATTCCTGGGTTTCTGTACAGGCTGATACACAATATCATGAGGCTGGACTTCATGAATGATTTTATGCAGAAATATGGCCATCTCAGCGGAATTGATTTTGTTGAAGCTTCGGTAAAGGACTTTGAGATAACCGAAAAAATATATGGTCTTGACAATATTCCCAAGGAAGGAACCTTCATTTTTGCCAGTAATCATCCCTTGGGAGGATTTGATTCACTATTGCTGATGTCGATAGTTTATAAACAATTGGGGGATTTCAGGTTCCTGGTTAATGATGTTTTGATGAAAATACCCAATCTTCGCCCAGTTTTTGTCCCCATAAATAAATATGGTGGAAATTCCAGGGTTGCGGCCAAAATGCTTGAGGAAGCATATCAGTCAGGGAAGCAGATTCTGATCTTCCCTTCCGGGTTGGCCTCACGCAGAATTAAAGGCAAAATCGTCGATCTTGATTGGCAAAAGCATTTTATTTCAAAGTCAGTGCAGTATAAAAGAGATGTAATCCCTGTTTATATCAGTGGAAGAAATTCAGGGCGTTTCTATTGGCTGGCTAAGGTCAGGACATTATTGGGCGTTAAGTGGAATCTTGAGATGTTTCTTTTACCGGATGAAACCTATCGTCACAGAAAAAAGGCGGTGAGTCTTTATTTTGGTCCTCCAATTCCATGGACAACTTTCGACCGTTCAAAGTCCCCGAATGAATGGGCTGCCTGGGTTAAAGACATTGTTTATCGGATGCCCGAAGGGTCTGAACTTGAAAAATCATAACTGCAATTTTAATGCGGGGCAATATTTGTGTATTTTTGTAAGCTTTAATATTGAAAAGAAGAATGGAAGAATTACTTGCACCGGTTCCCAGGGAGGTAATTAAGAAGGAGTTGACCCCTGAGCGTTTCATGCGGAAAACCAACAAGGGTGGAAATGAGATTTATATTATTACCCACAAGAATGCTCCCAATATAATGCAGGAGATCGGGAGGCTCAGAGAATTGTCGTTCCGCGATGCAGGAGGCGGTACCGGTTTGCCTGTGGATATTGATGAACTTGATATTTCAGATGCACCTTACCGGCAACTGATCGTTTGGGATCCCGATGCCGAGGAGATTCTTGGCGGTTACCGATACATGTTGTGCAGTGAAGCCACCTATGATGATGATGGAGTCATCATGCTGGCCACAGCCCACTTGTTTCATTTTTCCGAAAGGTTTTACAAAGAATATATTCCCTATACGCTTGAGTTGGGGAGATCTTTCGTCCAGCCTGATTACCAGTCAAGCAAAGCTGGTGCAAAAGCGTTATTTGCACTTGATAACCTTTGGGACGGATTAGGTGCCCTGACAGTTGACCATCCTGAAATAAAGTACTTTTTCGGGAAAGTTACCATGTATTCCCACTTTCATACCCAAGCCAGGAACCTTATACAATTCTTTTTCCAGAAATATTTTAGAGACCAGGAAAACCTGGTATATCCTATCAAACCGGTTGACTTTGGAATTGATCAGGAAAGAATGGATAAAATCTTTGTTGGCAATGATTACAAAGAAGACTATAAGATTCTTTCTCAGGGAGTACGGAATTATGGCGAAAATATTCCACCGTTATTCAATGCATACATGAACCTGAGCCCTTCGATGAAGACCTTTGGTACTGCTGTTAACGAGTCTTTTGGGAAAGTTCTGGAAACCGGCATTATACTTACGGTTAGTGATCTCTATCATGCCAAGGTTGGCCGACACATCGAAACTTACATTAGGGGAAAAGAGGAATCAGAATCCTGGTTGCTGCCTGAATAGCTCTGTTTTTGATCAATATGACCGGCCATCAATGCCTTCAAAAAAGTTAATGAATGAGGCATTGACAACCCTGTTCCCTCCAGGTGTCGGATAGTCTCCGGTAAAATACCAGTCGCCAAGATCATTCGGACAGGCAATATGAAGGTTTTCTATTGATTGGTAAACAATCTCCACTTCCGCTTTGCAATCTTCGGGTTTCAAAAGTTGGGCAATTTTTGCTGAAATTTCGTCTGCAGTAAAAGGTTTATAAATCTCCTTCACGTAATTTACCACCTCCTCTTTGGGTAAATTTTCCTGCTCTTTACACTTGTTGTATACTTCCGAAATTACTTCCTCCCTGCCAGTTTCCTTTAATAAAGAGATTGCTGCATTGAATGCCACAAAACTATCGAGCCGGGTCATGTCAATTCCATAGCAGTCGGGATAACGGATCTGTGGAGCCGATGATACAACAATAATCCTCTTGGGATGAAGCCGGTCAAGTATTCGTATGATGCTATCCCGGAGGGTTGTACCCCGGACTATGGAATCATCAATAATTACAAGAGTATCCTGATCATTCCTGATAATTCCGTAAGTGACATCATAAACATGGGCAACCAGGTCATTCCGGCTTCCTTCATCAGCAATAAAGGTTCTCAGTTTTACGTCCTTCACAGCGATCTTCTCAACCCTGGGTTCCCTTGAAATGATTTCCTTGATACTGTCATCAGTCAGGGAGCCGTTTTTCTCCCTGATTTCTTTAATCTTCCAATCGACCAAGTATTCCCTCACTCCCTGTATTAAACCGTAAAATGCTGTTTCTGATGTATTTGGAATGTATGAGAATACGGAATTTGTGAAGTCATAATCAATGGTCTTAAGGATCATCGGGGCAAGAAGGAAACCCAGTTTTTTCCTTTCCCTGTATATATCCTTGTCAGAACCTCGCGAAAAATAAATCCTTTCGAAAGAACAGGACTTTCGTCTATGGGGTACCCTGATCAATTCTCGGGATACGTGTCCGTCTTTTTTGATGATCAAGGCTTCCCCCGGGCCAATTTCCTGAACCTGGTCATAGTGAATATTCATCACTGTCTGAATGACCGGACGCTCAGAGGCTACTACCACAATTTCATCATCCTGATAAAAGAATGCGGGCCTGATACCCCAGGGATCACGCATCACGAATGCATCACCGTGGCCGACCAGTCCTGCAATGGCATAACCACCGTCCCAATCTTTCGAGGAACGCTCCAGTATTTTTTGAATATCAAGATTTTTTTCAATGAGGGGGGATATGTCTCTGTTGGTATATCCTTCATTTTTATATTGCCTGAAAAGCAGCTGGTTTTCTTCATCCAGAAAATGTCCTACTTTTTCGAGAACAGTCACGGTATCGGTGTATGCCTTTGGGTGTTGCCCGAGTTCAATAAGCTTGTTGTATAGTTCATGGGTATTGGTAAGGTTAAAGTTACCTGCCAATACGAGATTTCTCGATTTCCAATTGTTTTGCCGCATGACGGGATGTGCAAATTCAATGCTGTTCCTGCCAAAGGTTCCGTAACGAAGATGTCCCAAAAAAAGTTCTCCGGTAAAGGGCATATGCTCGTATAGCCAATCAGGATCCAGTGTCTCATTTTTCCCCTTCTCGACTTTCTTCCATGATTTCTGCACCTTTGCGAAAATATCGGTGATGGGATTTTGTGCTACTGACCGGTGTCGTTCGATATATTCATATCCGGGATTTAGGTTCATTTTCACATTGACCATGCCGGCTCCATCCTGTCCTCGGTTGTGTTGTTTTTCCATCAGCAGATAGAGCTTATTTACCCCATACTGCCAGGTACCGTATTTTTCCTGATAATAGGCGATTGGTTTCAGTAATCTGATTAGTGCTATACCGCATTCATGTTTGATCGCCTCGCTCATTTTTTAATTTTTAATTCAGATTGGGAAATTCGATAAGGTCGGGTACAATGAAGGCTTTTGGAAATCTTCCCTGAATCTCTTTCATCAGTTTGAGAGCTTCGTTTTTTGTCCGGAAATTTCCGACCCTCACCTTGAAATCAGGAGAAACATATAATACATATACGCTTGTTTCAGGATATTCGCGAAGGAAGGCTGATTTTATCGCCAAGGCCTTTTGTCGGGCATCAAGGGCTGAACTGAAGAAAATTTCAACCCTGAACCCTTGGATAGTCTGAATGGTTTCATTGTGTTTGATGTGCAGCTCAACCAACCTGACCAGTTCAGGATCCTGGCTTATATCAAGTTTCCGGAAAATCAGGGGTTCGTTATTTTCCTCCATGTTTTTGTCAGCCAGTGTGTTTTGTCCGCTTATTGACGAGCAGACCAACAAGCTGATTACTAAAAGCAAAAACCTACCCATTCTTCTTTTTTTACAATGCAAATATAAATACAATACACCAAATAGCATCAGATTACTACGGTTGTCGCAAAACGCTTAACATTCATCTTTGACTCTCTTCTGAAGTGTTACGAAAATCATACCAATAACCCTCTCTGGTAGAACTTTTCGAAGGATCTTGAATATTTTTGCAAACTGTAGTTTAAACAAGAATATTTATTAATTTCAGCTCATCAATCAGTTACAGCAGAAAGAATGGGAAAACTTGTAGATGAATTTAATGCCTATCGGGAGCAAATGAACGAAAAAATACTGGCTGCCGACAATAAGGTTCTGAAAAGAATTTACAGTATTGATACACTTACCTATCAGGATGGCGCGCTTTCAGCCAAGGTAAAGGAGATGTTGGGGTTGGCAACTTCAATGGTTCTGAGATGTGATGATTGCATTCGATATCACCTGGGTAAGTGTCATGAACTGGGCATAACAACAAATGAGGTTTTTGAGATTTTTTCAGTTGCCAATCTGGTTGGCGGCACCATAGTTATACCCCATACCCGAAGGGCTGTTGAATATTGGGAAGAATTGAACAGCTAAACCAACCGCTTTTCTTTGACAAACTAAATCAAAACTAAATTAAACTTATGGGTAGACAATTTGCGATTACCTCCAAGGGTAAGACTTTAAAATCACAGGTGGATCTGAGATTTGGGAAGTGTGATTATTTGGTAATCCATCGTCCGGGAGATGAAGTATCAAGATTGATAGAAAATCCATTTCGAAAGGAAAATGAATCGGGAATCAAGTTGGCTGAGTTTTTGAAAAAAAATGAAATCACCGCGATAATAACAGGTGGAGTTGGCGTAAAAGTCAGTGACTACCTGGCGTCCCAGCATCTTCAACTGATTCAGTTGGAGGAAGGAGATATGCAAATTAAAGAGATACTGGCAAGGATCGGATAAACGATATTTTAGAAATCACTGTTTATTGTTTGAATTTTCCGTGTTGGAAAAAAGGACCGGATTCATGAAGGGAATCAGGGCCAGTTGTACTGATTGACGGTAAAGGTCGGTTCGTGTAATACAGTTGTTCGTTAATGATCCGACTGCTCCACCCTTTTGCTTTGAGTTGACATGCCCAAATACCTTGTCGACGGCATGGCCAAGCTCAGTGCCATTCTGAATTAGGTCACTGACTTTCTCCGGAAGTTGAAAGGATGAAGTTCTTGATTGTCCTGAGCCACCCGCCCAGTTGATTACGATCCATGCAAATGCCTCGGCCTGATTTTGCTTGATTTGGATTCCTCCTTCGATACCAACGCATAAGGTAGCGTCCGGATGCATTCGTCGTGCCCCGACTGCCCTATTGGTTGCGCCCCGAAGTGTCTCCGGATCATCAATCGGTTGATCGGATACTCCTGATGGAATTTCGACTCCTGAAATATTGGCATGTAAAATTCCGGTCGCCTCCAGTCCAAGCCTGACTGCCTCCAGTTTAACGGGATTCAGTGACGCTACAATGACGGTTGGAGATTTTTGTCTGCTAGTTGAACTGTTCATTATGGGAGCTAATTGTCTTCCTGTTTGTCAAATTTAAGGTTTTTATGAGTTTGTGCAATTTCAGTTGTTTAAATGAACTGTGTTGTGCATGAAACTTTTTTATATTTTCGAAATAAAATGCAAAGAATGTTAATAGTAAGGGAAGCGAAGCCGCAGGATATCTCCGTAATTGCAAATTTCCAGCTGGCAATGGCATGGGAAACTGAAAAGCTGGAACTCGACCCGGAGGTTGTACCCCTGGGTGTTGAAGCTGCTTTTGCAGATTCTTCCAAAGGTGTGTATTACGTTGCAGATTTAGATGGTGAAATTGTTGGTTCACTATTGACGACTTTTGAATGGAGTGATTGGCGTAACGGTACAGTTCTTTGGATACAATCAGTTTATGTGAAGCCGGGACACCGCCGAAAAGGTATTTATTCGCAGATGTATTCTTACTTGAGGGAGAAAGTAATAAAGGATTCCAAGTTGCGTGGAATCCGGCTTTATGCTGATGTGTCTAATCAAAAGGCTCACAAGGTTTATGAAGCTTTAGGGATGAGTGCCGAGCATTACAAGACTTATGAATGGATGAAAGAATAGAACACTGGGCTTTCATATGCCGATCGTTGCCACTGTATTGCAGTACAGCCAACGATTATATTTACATCTGAAAATAACGGGATGAATAAGGGAGAATTGAAGAAGGAAATAAAGGAGTTGATAGTTGAGGCTCAGCGTAACGAAGTTACTGAGTACCATATATATAAAAGTCTGGCCCGACAAGCCCGAAGCCAAACTAATCAAAAACTTCTCGAACAGATTGCCTTAGAGGAACTGGAACATTACCGGTTCTGGATGACCTATAGTGACGAGGTGGATCCTGTGTGGTGGAAAGTAAACCTATATATCTTTCTCTCAAGGGTTTTTGGTTTTGTTTTCGCATTAAAACTCATGGAGCGCCGTGAACAAATCGCAGAAAAAAAATACCTGGAGATAAGCAAATTTATTCCAGAAGTAAGTAAAATAGCAGGAGATGAGAAGGGCCATGAGATGTTGCTGCTGAATATGTTGACTGACAGTAGATTAAAAGGGATGGGTACCTGGATCATCAGTGTCAACCTTGTGGTGTTTTCACTGATCTGCGTGATATTTACACTCACTGTTTATCTTCCTTATCCCCGACAGGTGGCCTCTATCGGAATGATGTCGATTATTGCAGTAGCAAGTGCCGATTTATTCATAATGTTGTTTTTAAAAAATATCCAGTCACTTGGTAACGACCTGATCAAAAAAGGGATTGTCCGGTTTGTGTCGGGAATTGTCATAGGTGCTCTTATGCTAATACCGTTTATCCTTGCAATGGATGGCTATTCAGCATTGGCACTATCAACAGCAGTTGCCTTTTTTGTGAGTTTGGTCCTAAACTATCAATTTGCTGTTGTCAGTGATCAGAAGGGCTTCCAACGGATCGGCAGAATATTTCTCGTTACCTTGTTGATGGCCTCCATTGGGCTGGCTATTGGCGTAGTCCTTCAACAGTTACACCCGCTTTAGGCTAATGTTGCCCATATTTACAACGATTTCATTTTTAAGGATTTATTGATGTCAG
>DIFU01000085.1:56570-57174 GCA_002419285.1 Prolixibacteraceae bacterium UBA5740
CGATGCAGTATATATAGGTGCTCCCCGATTCAGTGCCCGGGCTGCAGTTGGCAATACAGTACAAGATATCGAAAGACTTACGGCATATGCACATCAGTTTCATGCCCGGGTATATGTTGCGCTTAATACCATCCTTTTTGATTATGAAATGGAAAGCGCCCGACAAATGATTCATGAATTGGCAAAGGCGGGAATAGATGCGCTGATTATTCAGGATATGGGAATTCTGGAACTTGATTTGCCTCCCCTGGAAATACATGCCAGTACCCAGACACACAATTATAGCATTGAAAAAATCCAATTTCTTGAGCAGGTGGGATTAAGTCGTGTTGTCCTTGCCAGGGAACTGACACTGGAACAGATCAGGCAAATACGAGCTGCTACAACTGTCGAACTTGAGGCTTTTGTGCATGGTGCACTTTGTGTCAGTTTAAGCGGACAATGTTATATGAGTGAAGCACAGGGGGGCAGGAGCGGCAACCGGGGTGTATGTGCTCAGCCATGCAGGAAATTATTTGATCTGATTGATTCACGCGGCGAGGTTATTCAAAAGCAAAAACATCTTTTATCACTGAAAGACCTGGATTTATCATCCCACGTTGGA
>DIFU01000154.1 GCA_002419285.1 Prolixibacteraceae bacterium UBA5740
AAAAAACAATCAGGTCATCCTATAAAACCGGAAATGTCTATGGTCGCTACCCACACTGAATATCAGACGGATATACTTCTCATCGAGGATCAAACTTCCAGTGTGGAGGAAGTTCGGTCTGTGCTTATATCACCCGGTTGGCCAATTAATTTTCGGGTGGCTGGAGATGAAGGGACCATCAAAGCTGAATTGGAGGAAAAAACGCCGGATGTGATCTTATGCAGTTACCAGTTTAGCCGAAATGATGGTTTTTCGGTATTGAAATATTGCAAAAGCCAATCGATCGTTCCTTTCATATACATCAGCGAACCTATTGGAGAAACAAACGCTGTCAAGGCAATTCTTGAAGGAGCTGACGACCTGATATTAAAAGACGACATTTACTTGTTGCCTGAGAAAATCAGGGAAATGATTAAGAAATATAAAAAAGGAGCGGAAGAAAAGACTTCCGAAGCCAATACATCAGGGGACGATCATTTTTACCGAAACCTTGCCGAACAATCCTATTTGACCATTTGGAAAACCGACAAACACCTCCGTTTGACATACCTGAGCCCATCATTTATGCCACTTACCGGATTTACGGCAGATGAATGGTTGGGACAGCCCGTTCACGAACTGTTTGACAATACGGAAGGAATTCCAAATATCCGTTGGATACACAAGAATGCACTCTTTATGCAGAACAGCTCGGGTTTCCGGTTTAATTCGCAATTTAACAGGAAAGACGGAATTCAGATTCATCTTGAGATTACGGGCTCTCCATTGCTTGAGGATGGAATGCTTACCGGACTGCAGGGAACTATGGGCGACATATCTGAACAGAAGGCCGCTGAAATCAAAATGGCAAGCGACTTGAGCAACATGCAGGAGCTTTATACAACCCTTCCGGTCGGACTGCTAAAAACGGACGCAAAGGGGCAAATGGTATCCATGAATCCGCAGTTCAGTTTCCTTGCCGGCCTTAGCGGCGAAAAGGAAATCGATTGGATGGAAAAGGTTCATCCGGACGATAAATCAAGGGTAACCGAATTATTTACTTTCGCTGAAAACAACCGGCAGGTATCAGTGTCAACATTTCGTTTTGTCGATTCGACCGAACTAATTACATGGGTACAATGCCACATCATCCCCCTGTTCCGTAACGGTGAATTTTCAGGGCTTGACACCATTTTTACCGACATCACGGAATTTAAGATTACCGAAAGCAAGCTAACCGAAAGGGAGACCAGGCTGCGCGATGCCATCGACAAAGCTCCTTTCCCAATCATGATCCATCATCAGGGAAGAATATTACAATTGTCGGCAGCTTTTACCGAAATAACAGGCTATACAATCAATGAAATTGGCACACTCGACAAATGGCGGGAGATTGCCACTCCTATCGAAGAGGAGTTCAATATTCCAATGATCAGGCCTACGCCAGCCCTGACCAGTCAGATCCCCACTGGTCCATGGAAAGTCAAGACAAAAAAATATGGTCCCAGGATTTGGGAGTTCAACTTTAGTCCGGGCGGTTCAGTGGAATTCGACAAAAGCTTCATCACCAGCATGGCCATTGATGTCACCCACAAAAGACAGATGGAAGATGAACTATTCAGAAGCCGACAGGAATTGAATGCCATTTTCCAGGGGGCTCCCATCATGATGTTCCTTCTGAATATTCGCAGGGAAATTATAAAAATTAATCAGACTGCAGTAAACTATGCAGCTAAGACCCGCATCGAAATTCTTGGTAAACCCGTTGGTAATGCCCTAAACTGTTTCGATAGTCGCACAGGTGAAAAATGTGGCGATAAATCGATCTGCTCAGAATGCCAGTTAAACCATCTGCTGGATGAAATATATGACAAGAAAAACAACACCTCTTCGGCAGAGCTCCACCTCCATCTGTATCGTAACCTGCAACCATCCAAGCGTATTTTTACGGCCAATGCAGAAAGGCTTTTCGGGGATAATGAACCCAGGATTTTATTGACCCTTCAGGATATCACCGATCGAAAGGAAGCTGAAATTGAACTGAAAAATTCGGAGGAAAAATTCAGGAACCTGATCGAAAATGCACCTGTTGGTATTGCCTTGATCAGCAGCGGAGGAGAAATCAGGGATATCAACAATGCCGGAATGGAACTATTTGGGTTCCAAATCAAAAATGAAATGATCGGACTCAATATTCGTGAGTTTTACAGTAACGACCAGGAAAGGCTCCTTTTTCTTGAAAAACTGGAAGGTGGATCTGCATTTGGATTAGAGATCCGCATGACCGACCGAAAAGGAAACCCGATTTGGCTTATGCAGACAGCAGTCAAGCAGAACTTTCCTGACGGA
This sequence comes from Prolixibacteraceae bacterium UBA5740, assembly GCA_002419285.1. GTDB lineage: Bacteria > Bacteroidota > Bacteroidia > Bacteroidales > Prolixibacteraceae > UBA1413. The sequence goes on from DIFU01000154.1 coordinate 2,329, forward strand.
GAAATGGGGTATATGGCAATTCTCGAAGATATAAACATCAGAAAAGAAAATGAGGCCCAAATCAAGCTTTATCAGGAAAACCTTGAAGGACTTATCAATGAACGAACGAAAGATCTGGAGGAATCAAACCAACAATTGTCAAAACTCTACAAAGCCATTGAATATAGTCCGGTTTCAGTAATTATCACCGATGACGAAGGAACCATCGAATATGCCAACCCTCATTTCTTTTCCATTACAGGATATGACCGTGAAGAGGCTGTCGGGAAAAATCCCAGAATCATCAAATCGGAAGATACTCCAAAGGAATATTACCAAAATATGTGGCAGGTATTGAAAAGCGGTCAGGTTTGGCATGGCCAGTTTAAAAACAGAACCAAACACGGGGAATTATTTTGGGAACTCTGCTCTATCGCCCCCATATTCGGAACTAACAATCAGATTACGCACTATGTCGCTGTAAAACAAGACATCACGGAAAAAATGCAGGCCGAAGAAAAAATGAAAAGCTATACACAGGAACTTGAAATCTTCAATAAATCAATGGTCGACCGTGAACTACGCATGATTGAAATGAAAGAAGAAGTAAATAAAATGTGCCGAATGCTGGGCATTCCGGAACGATTTCAAACCGGTTGGGAAAAGTAAGCATCAAAAGAATGATACAACTACTCCAAATTAATGCAGAAGCGAAATGAATATTTTTGAATTGGTACAGAATCTGTCGGTCATACTCGCATTGGGTTTATTGTACTCATTCATTTTGCGTGTCCCGAACATTTCCGGAAGAATGAAACAGGTCGCTGCCGGCTTGCTCTTTGGTATTATTGCATCGGTTGGCATCCTATATTCACTTCAAGTCAGCCAGGGTGTCATTTTTGATGCCCGGACAGTAATCCTTCCCATGGCTGGTTTTTTTGGAGGCCCAATCGCGGCTGTCCTTGCCGGAGTGCTTTCAATTGTAGCCCGAATTGTCGTAGGTGGTGAAGGCCTGCTTACAGGACTGGTAACTATCCTGCTGGCAACCGGGACAGGCATTTTGTGGAATAAGCTAAGTATAACTTATCCTCTGCTTACGAAACCATCCGGGATGTTCCTGACCGGCCTTGGACTCCACCTGTTGGTAGCCGCTTTAATGAATTTACTTCCTGAAGAAGCTGGCTTGATTTTCTTCAATCAACTATTACCCGCATATCTTTTCTTTTATCCACTGGCCTTCACCCTGCTGGGCACGATATTGCAGCTACAAAAGTCAGCCGATGGAATATTTGAAAATCTGCAGGCCAGCGAAGAAATATACCACGTCATATCCGATGCCTCCCCGGAAGGCATTATTATTATTGACGGTGACAATATCATGAGCCATAACCGTTCTGCTGAAACACTGCTGGGATATCATCCTCAAGAACTCATAAAGACTTACCCTGAGTTACTGAATTTTGACAAATCCCAACCAAAAACAGAAGGAACCTCTTCCGAAAAGGACCTTCTGGAAATGACCATATTTCACAAGAACGGCCAACCTGTCCCCCTCGAATTGAAAATGCTGAACTTTCAATATCGGAGAAATCCGGTAAAGGTGCTCGTGATGAAAGATATTTCAGTTCGAAAAAAGGAAAAGGAGGAATTGTTGCGCAGCGAATCCCTTTTCAAGGAGGCAGAACGTATGGCTCACCTTGGACATTGGGAATTTGAGGTTCAGCAAAAGAAACTGTACGTATCGGATGAACTATTTGCCATTTATGAATCAAATCCGGTTTATGACACCAACTTTGTCCGATTCGTTTTTCAGCATACGCATCCCGATGACGTTCAGGATGTTTTCATGGCATACAGGAAGGCACTTTCGGAGGGCGATTTCCAACAGGTAGAGAACAGAATAATTACCAAAAGTGGGAGGCAAAAATATATCAGGCAGGCATTTTATAGTCATCTGAAGGATGGCAAAGCAATCCGCAGCTTTGGAATTATTTTCGATATCACCGACCAGAAAGAATCTTTTGACGAGGCTATGAAAGCCCGTTTGAATCTCGAAAAGTTGGTAGACTCAAGAACCCACGACCTGGAAAATTCCAGGAAAGCGGCCATCAACCTCCTGCTCGATGCCAACGAACAGAGACTGCGTGCCGAAGGGGCACTGCGACAATTGGAGGACTCCCACTCCGAAATTCTGAAACTATCCCAGGCTGTTGAACAGAGTCTTGCCGCAGTAACCATAACCAATTTTGATGGAGAGGTTGAGTATGTCAACGCCACCTTTGAAGAATATTCCGGTTATTCGAAGGATGAGATACTAGGACAAAAACTGGATTTTTTCAGTCCCCAGGATACCTCTGAAGATTTATTTGGCCAGATATGGAGTGTTCTCAGAAATGGTGAAAGCTGGAAAGGCGAATTTTTCAACTTGCATAAAAGCGGTCGGCCTTATTGGGAATCCGTCGTAATCTCACCCATTTTCAACGAAAGAAAAGAAATCGTCCATTTTGTAAAGGTTTCACAGGATATCACTTCAAGAAAAAAACTGGAGAAGGACCTGATCGAGGCACGCGACAAAGCCGACCAGGCTACCCGGGCCAAGAGCGAATTTCTGGCTAACGTCAGTCACGAGATACGTACCCCGATGAATGCAATTCTCGGATTTGCCGATCTGCTCTCCTATACCCTTACGGACAACAAATCGCTGGATTATTTGAATTCTCTCAAAATCAGCGGAAAAAACCTGCTCAGCCTTATCAACGATATCCTTGATCTATCAAAAGTGGAGGCTGGTATGCTTAAGATCTCCCGGGACTATGTCAGCTACCGGCAGCTCCTGAAAGAGATTGAACAGATTTTCTATTTCAAGACAACGGAAAAGGGCATCAGGCTTAATTTTGAGATATCACCCGATTTTCCAAAGTACATATATACTGATGAAACCCGTTTGCGCCAGGTGCTGCTCAATTTGGTAAGTAACGCTGTGAAATATACGGATGAAGGACAAGTAAGAATAGTTACCACCGTGGACCTTTCATCCACAAACGGATTTGGAACCGACAGCCCAAAAGTGGACATGACCATACAAGTCAGTGATACCGGTGTAGGAATCAGTGAAGCATTCCAGAAAATTATTTTCCAGTCTTTTACCCAGGAGGAAGGACACGACCGGAGGAAACATGGTGGCACAGGCCTTGGCCTCGCCATTACCAAAAAGCTGGTCGAACTGCTTGACGGAGAAATTTCCCTCAACAGTCAACCAGGGGAAGGGAGTACATTTACTCTGCAATTCAGAAATGTTTCAACCTCAAACGATCAATATGCCAAGCCATTGCACAGCAGTCTCAATTGGCAGGACATCCGGTTTGGCACTTCCAAGGTCATGATTGTTGACGACGTGGAAGACAATCTGAAATTCCTTGGACAAATGCTTGAATATGCAGGGATACAAACATACACCTCCAATAATGGGGAGCAAGCCATCGAAATGATAAAGAGGGATATACCCGACCTGGTCATCACGGATATCCGAATGCCAGACATGGATGGATTTGAACTGTTCAGTCATTTGCGTCAGAACGACCTTACGGCCCGGATCCCAGTGATTGCCTCTTCTGCCTCTGTTTTGAATGATGTTTCAACCGAAGAATGGCTTTCACGGTTCGATGGATATCTGCTGAAGCCCATCCAAACCTCCGAACTGATTGATAACCTGATGCGTTTCCTTCCTTATCAACTGACTGGCACCACTACCGAACAACCTTTACCATCCAATCAAAGATTTAACGAAGAGCCGGTTAGCATTTCGTATGAAGCCAGCCATGTCCTGAATGGAACAGCCATGGAATTATGGAATAAAATCAGTGAAAGACAACCCATCAAAAAGGTGGAAGAATTTGCCAACCTTCTGGTCGACATAGGTCAAAAATATCACATTGAAAAACTGGTTACCTACGGAACCGAGTTACTTCAATCGAGGCGAAGCTTCAATATCGAAGGAATGGTCAGGCTAATCAGGGAATTTCCTGATCTTGTCAGACACCTTTCAGCACATCCTGCTTCAGACTGATTTATAATTTTCACAAAACATGGTTAAACACTTTTTAATTTCCGGAATTTTATGTTATGTAATGCCGTAAATTTCGTAAATTGATAGGGAGCTACAGACAAAAAAGTCTAATTTTACAGACGTTGATCAAACTTAGCCATGCCAAATCCATGACAGCAACCCAACTGGTAAAACAGATGCAATGAACGAGAGAATATTGATCGTTGACGATAACAAAAGGAACATCCAGGTACTGGCAGGATTCTTATCAAATCATGACTATCATGTGGAGTATTCATTGGATGGTCCCAAAGCTCTGGAGTGGCTTAATGAAGAAAAATTTGACCTTGTCATTCTGGATGTCATGATGCCCGTGATGGATGGGTTCCAGGTATGCCAGACCATGAAACAGGATCCGGCCATGAAGGATATACCGGTCATTTTCCTGACCGCACGATCAGATTCGGAAAGTATCATCAGGGGATTTCAGTCGGGTGGCGTCGACTACATCAGTAAACCCTTCAATTCATGGGAACTGCTGACCAGGGTAAGAACCCACATTGACCTTAAGCTGACACATGATCAGCTCAAGACACTCAACCATCATCTGGAATCCAAAATTCTGGAAAAAACCGCGGAGTTGCAGAAATCCTTCGAGGATCTTTCAAATGCTTATGAAGAGATAAACCAGTTGAAAGAAAAACTGCAATCAGAGAACACGTTGCTCAGGGAAGAAATCAAAATTCACAAAAATTTTGATGAAATCATTGGCCAGAACGATAGCTTAAGAAAGGTACTCCGACAGGTCGAACAGGTGGCTGGAACCGATGCCACGGTTCTGATTACAGGTGAAACAGGCACGGGAAAGGAGCTGATTGCAAGGGCCATATACAAAAACAGCACACGGAAGAATAAGGCATTCGTGAAAATCAATTGTGCATCCATCCCTGCCACCTTGATTGAAAGTGAACTTTTCGGGCATGAAAAGGGAGCCTTTACAGGTGCGTTGGCCAAGAAAATAGGTCGCTTCGAACTTGCACACAAAGGGACACTTTTTCTGGACGAGATTGGAGAATTACCCACCGAATTGCAGCCAAAACTTCTGCGGGTATTGCAGGAAGGTGAATTCGAACGGATCGGAAGCAATACTACCATCAAGGTGGATGTCCGGATCGTAGCCGCCACCAACCGCAACCTGCTGGATGAAGTTCATGAAGGCCGGTTCAGGAGTGACCTCTTCTATCGCCTCAATGTGTTTCCCATTCATTTGCCGGCACTGAGAGAAAGAAAAAACGACATTCCCGAACTGGTACATTATTTTGTAACCAGATCGTCAGGTAAATTCAACAAAGAAATACGATCCATCCCTGCTGCTGAAATGAAAAAACTTCATTCGTACGCCTGGCCCGGAAATATCAGGGAACTCGAGAATATCGTGGAAAGGGCAGTAATTCTAAGTAACGGGCCAAATCTGGAAATCGGCGAATGGCTCTTTTCACGCGAAAAGGCCAAAACGGAGGAAGGACTCAAGCCGCTTGAGGTGGTCGAAAAGGAATATATCGAAAAAGTGTTGCAGCATACCAACTGGCGCATCAGGGGCGACAACGGTGCAGCAATCATACTTGGAATGAAACCCACTACCCTCGAATCCAGAATGCTCAAACTCGGTGTGAAAAGCACCAGGTCATCATAAGCAAAACTCAATCTGGAAAGTAAACATCCGTGGGGACCGAACTTTAAATATATACTTTACAGTAACAAAATTCGGGGAATTGCTGCATCTTTGCACACTTATAACAGTAGCATCTTTTACCTGCTGCCGTGACAAATTATTTTCCCTATGGTTACAATGAATGACAACCCTGGTACAGGCACTTTTAGCGAAGGACTTAGTTATCATGGGTT
>DIFU01000028.1:0-19107 GCA_002419285.1 Prolixibacteraceae bacterium UBA5740
AGAACATACCATATCAGTGATCCCAAACCAATCGGCAACCCGTATAATGGTTCCCAGGTTTCCGGGATCCTGAATTCCATCCAGGCATAAAATCCAGTTGTTTGCTGGGTTTGCCTTGTTAATGTCGTATTCCGGGATCTTGCAAATGGCCAGCGCTTCCTGGGGAGTTTTAAGCAGACTGGCTTTTCGGATTTGATCCCAATCTGTTGATATCAACTCTGTTTTGGCAATATTGAGCGTCGAATTGTCTTTCAGAAAGCTTTCTGTAACAATTATCGTTTCAATTTCAATTTCTGAGGACAGGAGGTCAAGGACCATTTTATTACCTTCAACCAGAAACAAGCCGGATGACTTCCGGAATTTCTTTTGCTCAAGAGATTTAATCAACTTAATGATGGATTTTGGGATCACAACAATATTTTTAAAATGTTTATACAAAATAACATATTCCGCTATATTCACTTCACTATTTTTGCATGAAATAATTTTCTTTTGAAAATATCCAAGACATATAAGTCCGGATTCTGGATTATCAACATCCTGATGGTAATCCTGATGTTGTTGGCTTCATGCTCAACCACCCGATATTTGGGCGAGGATGAATACCTCCTGAATAAGGTTGTCGTTGATGTCAATAATCCGGAGGTTGATAAGGAAGAGCTGAAAAGCTACCTGAGAATAAAGGAGAATACCCGGATTTTGGGATTTTTTAAATTTCACCTGTGGTTGTATAACCTGTCATCAAAGGAAAAACCTGATGGATGGTTGAAGCGGACTGGAGAAGCACCACAGGTATATGATCCTGTAGTCGCCGATCAGTCCAAAAGCCAGATCATGCAATACCTTCATAACAAAGGATACTATAGTGCGCAGGTTGATATGAATGCCCACGAGAATGTGGACAGGCAAAAGGTTAACCTGAAATATTCTATCCAGACCGGAAATGTTTACAGGATCGGTAAAGTTGATAACCAGATCAATGACCCCGGGTTTAAAAGACTTTTTGAGGAGGAGTATTCTTCGCAGGCCTTGAGCACGGGCAATCGTTTTGATTTGGAGATGCTGGACTCAGAACGCGACCGGATTACGCAATTTTATAGAAATCGGGGCTATTATTACTTCAACAAGTCAATGCTGTATTTTGATGCAGATACACTTGGGCATGGTAGCGTGGCTGATTTGGTTCTTCGGGTAGAAACAGGCTCAGAGAACAGCATGGACTCTGTACGGATCTTCAGCCCTTGGTATGTAAAGGATATCCATTGGTCTGTAATGACCGAAAATCGTGAGTTTCAGAGTATAGAAGGCCTTAATTCAGATACTATTACTTCAGGGAGTAACCACTTTATTTTCCGTGATGAATTTCCGTACCACACTCGATTGTTTGAACGGCTGAACCGACTGCAGCCCGATTCCCTTTACCACTTAGGTAAGGCAGAGGATACTTTCACTGCCCTTAACAGGCTACGGCAGTTTCGCTTTATAAACATCTACTTTCAGGAAAATCGGCAGAAGGCGGATACCGCATGGCTTAATGGGTATATAGATCTTGCCCCTTTGCCCCGGCAAGCGGTTACGTTTGATTTGGAAGGGACGAATACTTCTGGGAATCTAGGGGTTGCCAGTAACGTAAATTATATGCACCGTAATCTTTTCAGGGGAGCCGAAATTATGTCCCTCAAACTGAAAGGAGCGATGGAGCGGCAACAGGCAGTGGTCAGTGAACAGTCGCTTGATTTCAATACGAGGGAGATTGGTTTAGAGGCAAATATTAGCGTTCCCAAATTACTTGGTCCTGCCAATCTTTTTCATTCGTTTGGGAATGTATTGCCTAAAACCCTGATTTCTTTTGGATACAATTTCCAACAAAGGCCTGACTATACCCGAACCATCTCGTCCGTAAAACTGGGATATGAATGGATGACTTCAGCCTATACCCGCCATAATTGGGATATCCTGGATTTCAACCTCGTCAACCTCTCCAGGTTCGATCCGGCATTTCTGAATTCGATATACGACCTCTATATCAAAAGTAGTTTTACCGACCACCTGATCTTTGGAACAACCTATGTATTCACACATAACACACAGGAAATCAGGTCGCGAGGTAACTATTATTACTTGAGATTCTCTGCTGAATCATCGGGGAACCTGCTTTATTCACTTTCCTTGCTAACGGGGGCAAAAAAAACCACGGAAGCTGATTCCACAGGGCTTAGGCCTCAGGAATACTATACATTGCTTGATTCAAGGTATGCACAGTTTTTGAAAAGTGATATTGAGATACGAAGGGGAGTGATGATAGATAGATATAATTCGGTAGTAGGTCGATTCTTTGCCGGAGTAGGCCTGCCTTATGGCAATTTTGATGTTCTTCCCTTTGAAAAGAAATATTTCACTGGAGGAGCCAACGGTATCAGGGCCTGGCAGGTCCGCTCTCTGGGTCCCGGGACATTTAAGGCCCCGCCCAGGTCATACCCAAACCAGTCGGGTGATATAAAACTGGAAGCCAATCTGGAGTACCGGTTTCGTCTGATTAGATATCTGGAGAGTGCCTTTTTTCTGGATGTGGGTAATATCTGGGCTATCAACGAAAAGGATAACAGACCTGGGGCACAATTCAGGCTTGGCAGCTTTTACAAGCAGTTTGCAGTTGGGACAGGTACTGGTATCCGATTGGATTTCGATTATTTTATCTTCCGACTCGATTTGGGCTTGAAACTTCGTGATCCTGCCCAAATGGAAAATGGAGGCTGGATTCCCGGCAGCAGAAAGCTAAAGGGGGACGATTTTAACTTATCGTTCGCGATCGGTTACCCCTTCTGATCTTTAAGATTCATGATACTTTTTATCACGGGTGCTTTTAGGGATGTTTTTCCCGATTATCATTTAATAATCTTTCAAGGGTTATAGGTTACACTTTGAAATTATTTTGCATTTTTACCTCCCCGTTTCGCGCAAAAGGAAGCGGATTAGTGATTTCTACTTCAATCGATCGATTATGATGCAGGAAACAAACGGAAGGGAATTATTTGGGTCCAGGTTTGGCGTGATCGCTGCGACAGCAGGCTCTGCCATTGGCCTTGGAAATATTTGGCGCTTTCCCTATGTCGCTGGCGAAAATGGCGGGGCTGCTTTTTTGCTGATATATATTGGTTTTGTTATTGTCATTGGAGTTCCAGTGATGCTTTCTGAATTTGTTATTGGCAGAAAGGCTCAGCAAAACGCTTTCGGATCATTCAGGAAATTGGCGCCAGGGAAGCCCTGGTACCTGATTGGTCTGATGGGGGTGGTCGCTGCCTTTATGATTCTTGCATTTTATACGGCAGTTGCCGGATGGACACTCGAATATCTTTATCAGTCACTGACAAACGGATTTGCAGGCAAGGATGCAGCGGAGCTTGAGATGATGTTTACAGAGTTCCAGAGTTCCTCTTTCAGGCCATTGCTTTGGTTTTTTGTTTTTATGTCCCTGACTGCCGCAATTATCATGATGGGCGTAAAAAAGGGCATCGAGAAATCCACAAAAATCCTGATGCCGGTAATGGTATTGTTGTTGCTGATCATGGCCATACGGTCGGTGACTTTACCCGGGGCAATGGAGGGTGTGAAATTTCTGTTCAAGCCTGACTTTTCAAAAATCACCACCAAGTCGGTTCTTGAGGCACTCGGGCAATCTTTTTTCTCTTTGAGTATTGGTATGGGAACACTGATTACCTATGCCTCCTATGTTCCCAAAGATAATAAACTGGGAAATACCGCTATTTCCGTAGCCCTTGCAGATTCAATGGTGGCCATCCTTGCAGGGTTAGCCATTTTTCCTGCTGTCTTCGCTTTTGGAATCGCTCCGGGTTCAGGTGCGGGACTTGTTTACATCACCCTACCAAACATTTTTCAGCAGATGATGGGTGGTTATATCTTCTCCATCCTGTTTTTTGTGTTGCTGGGAGTAGCAGCATTGACTTCAACCATATCGGTTCTCGAAGTGATTGTAGCCTTCTTTGTTGAAGAGTTGAATCTAAAAAGAAAGGCTGCTACCTGGATTTCTGTTTCCCTGGTTTCCATCCTTGGTGTTATGTCCGCATTATCGTGGGGAGCATTGTCAGGATGGAGGATTTTGGGTTATTCGATTTTTGAATTGCTCGATTATACTTCGGCCAACATCTTGTTGCCTTTGGGAGGATTCTTTATCGTATTATTTGTAGCCTGGTTTTTCGGCCGGGAAAAAGCATCGATGGAATTGTCGAATGAAGGGGTGCTAAAAATAAGATTTCTCCCATTCTTCCTCTTTATTATCAGGTTTTTGGCACCTATATGCATTGCCTTTATTTTTCTTCAGGGTATTGGAATAATTAAGCTGTAAAATAAATAATAAACATATGTGAAATATCCGATCGATTTTTTGGTCGGATATTTTTCTTTTTGTTACTTTGATTTTGGTCAAAATCACCATTTTCAGGTAGGATAATGGCATAGGAAGATGCTTGATTTACCTCAGGATACCTGATTTATTAATTTGATTAGTTGGATTGAGAATTCATCTTGTATGATCATGCAGAAAATCCGGGGTTTAATCCGGAACTATTTCAGCTTAACCCATTCAGAGAGGCGTGGCTTTATCCTGGTATCTCTATTCCTTTCCATTGCGATTGTTTCAAAGATGATATCCGACAGAATCGTTCCGGCAGAATCATTCGATTATTCTGAAGTTTCGGGGATCCTGGAAGACTTACAAAAGGGTGAAGGGATCGCTTCGCCTGTCACAAGGCGTTCCTTTTTTTTATTTGATCCCAACTCCATCACCGAAGAAGCCTTCGACAGTTTGGATATTCCGGACCGAATCAAAACGAATATCTTGAAATACCGTCAGAGTGGTGGCACATTCAAGAGGGCTGAAGATTTAAAAAAGATCTATGGCATGACTGACAGCTTGTTTGCATTGATTACTCCCTGTGTATACTTTCCTGTGAAAACAAATGAAAAAGAGTATTTGGCAAGGGAGGTAAAGTCAAAGACCGGGTTATTCCTTTTTGATCCGAACACAGCTTCGGAAGAATCTTTGAAGAATCTTGGATTTTCTGATTTTGCTGCGGCAAATCTTATAAGATATATCTCGAAAGGTGGTCATATAAGGTATAAGGAAGATTTATTAAAGATCTATGGTGTAGAGAAAGATTTCATCGATAAAATTTATCCCTATATCACATTGCCTGTCTTGCCTGAAAAGAATGAGCAAAATCCAACGACTGATGCAATCGAACTGAATGGGGCCGATTCATCAAGCCTGGTTGCAGTTCCTTGGATTGGACCGGCATATGCGTCCCGGATTCAGCGCTACAGGGAACTTTTAGGCGGTTTTTACTCGGTGGAGCAGATCCATGAGGTTTACGGTATGACAGATGAGATCTTTAAACGAATTAGTCCTTATCTGGATGTTGACAGCCAGAAAATAAAAAAGCTGAAGATTAATTTGGCCGAATATCCGGAGCTGAGAGCCCATCCCTATATTACACCCAGGCAGGCCCGCCTGATTATTGACCGGCGATCAGCAAAAGGGCCGTGGAAGAATATTGAGGAACTAAAACCTGATACCATCTTCACTGTTCCTGAATATGAGCGGATCTCACATTACCTGGTACCCTGGTGAATTTTTGTATTGTTAACGTTTATCATTACAGAAAAACAATTTTTTGTCTTATATTTGATTACGACTGAATAATTTCTAAATTTGCGCCTCGATTTCAAAAATAGTTAATAGAAAAAAGATATGATTATTATTCCCGTAAAAGAAGGCGAGAACATCGAAAGGGCCTTGAAAAGGTTCAAAAGAAAATTTGAAAAAACTGGCGTGATCAAGGAACTTCGTGAAAGACAAGCATTTGCGAAACCTTCAGTTAAAAAGAGAACCGAGCTGAAGAAGGCTATTTACATTCAGGGCTTGCAGAGGCAGGAAGATTAGAAAGGAAATTATTTGGTTCCTGATTTTTTGATTGTATTGGATGGATTTTCAGGAATCTTTTATCAATTACTTAAGGTATGAGAAACGGACATCGTCTCATACTATAGTAGCATATAAAAATGACCTCGATCAGTTTGTGCAGTTTTGTACAGAGATGGTCGGGGAATTTGATCTTAAAAAGGTCGATAATAAGCTCATCCGGGCGTGGGTAGTATCCTTGATGGAAGAAAAAAATTCTCCAAGGACGGTAAACCGAAAAATATCTACCCTTAAATCATTTTATAAATATGCCATGAAAATGAATATAGTTGATAAAAGTCCGGTCATTCAAATTCCTTTACCAAAGATCAGAAAGAAGCTTCCCTTTTTTGTTGAGGAAAACAGCCTGAACCATTTATTGGACGATGGTTTTTTTTCACAGGATTTTGTCGGAATACGTGACAAACTGATCATTTTGCTTTTATACGGCACAGGCATACGATTAAGTGAATTGTTGGGATTGCATGACAGCAACATTGATTTGCATCAGAGCCTGATCAAAGTAAGAGGAAAGAGAAACAAGGAAAGGATAATTCCTTATCCAAGGAGTCTGAATCCAATGATAGAGAGTTACCGTCAGGCAAGATCCGAAAAGTTTAACCTATCGTCGGGCGGTGTTTTTATTCTGACCGAAAAAGGGGAACCTGCATATGAGAAGCTGATATACCGGGTGGTTACTTCCTATCTTTCAAAAGTAACTTCACTCGAGAAGCGGAGTCCTCATATTTTGCGCCATTCCTATGCAACTCATTTGTTGAACAGGGGAGCTGACCTTAACGCAGTTAAGGAACTTCTTGGGCATTCCAGTCTGGCTGCTACGGAAGTTTATACACATACTACATTTGAGAGGTTACATAGTATTTATCAACAAGCTCATCCAAGGGGCTAAAAACATATGGATTATGAATATCAAGGTGAATACAGTGCATTTTACGGCAGATCAGAAATTGGTCGATTTCGTAACGAAAAAGGTAAACAAGTTGGATACTTTTTTCGAAGGGATTATCAATGCGGAGGTTACTCTGAAGGTTGACAGGCCCGAAACCGTGAACAACAAAATCTCAGAAGTGAAATTGTCAATACCAATTACTGATACGCTTTTTGCCAAAAAGCAAGCCGATTCTTTTGAGGAGGCTACCGATCTGGCTGTGGAAGCCATTCGCCGCCAATTAAAAAAGCACAAGGAAAAAGTAAGGGAAAAATAATCGGGGAAAAATCAAAATCATTCATTAGATTCTATCAAAAATTTATATTTTTGCAATCCCTTTCAGTAAAATCATAGGTCTTCCATTGAAATAGGTTGTACATTTCCTGCAATTGAAAGGAAAGGACTCTGGGATTGTCGAATTTTGTATTTGGTTATTACGTCAAAATCAAGTTCTTACATAAAAATGTAAAGTTTTTATGAAAAAACAGAAAGACAAGTCGCGTTCTTTTTAAATTTTTATAACTTTGCACGGCTTTTTAGAAAGCACTTTTTGGTCCTTTAAATGAGGCATTTTTAGGACGACAAAGGATTGAATGTGAATATTCTGATATGAAAGGGTAGCTTTAACGTTACCTGATAATAAAAGAATTCAACTCTAAAGCGGGAGTAGCTCAGTCGATAGAGCATCAGCCTTCCAAGCTGAGGGTCGCGGGTTTGAATCCCGTCTCCCGCTCAAACCTGAAACAGTCGGCTTTTGACGGCTGTTTTTTGCCGGAGTAGCTCAGGGGTAGAGCGCATCCTTGGTAAGGATGAGGTCACGAGTTCAATTCTCGTCTTCGGCTCAAATGATTTTAAACTAAAAAAAATAAATTTCGAGTTATGGCAAAAGAACATTTTAAAAGGGATAAGGACCATGTCAATATTGGTACTATTGGACACGTTGACCATGGAAAAACTACCCTGACAGCTGCCATTACCATGGTTTTGGCAAAAAAAGGTCTCTCTGAAATCAAATCATTTGATTCGATTGACAACGCTCCTGAAGAAAAAGAAAGAGGTATTACCATCAACACTGCTCACGTGGAATATCAGACCGAGAAAAGGCACTACGCTCACGTAGACTGTCCCGGTCACGCTGACTATGTGAAGAACATGGTTACTGGTGCAGCCCAGATGGACGGCGCCATCCTGGTTTGTGCAGCTACCGATGGTCCTATGCCCCAGACTCGCGAACACATTTTGCTCGCACGTCAGGTAAACGTTCCCCGTATCGTTGTTTTTATGAACAAAGTGGATATGGTTGATGACGAAGAATTACTTGACCTCGTTGAAATGGAAGTTCGTGACCTTCTCAGTTTCTATCAGTTTGACGGCGACAACAGCCCGGTTATCCGCGGATCTGCTTTGGGTGCCATGAACGGTGAAGCTCAATGGGAAGATAAAATCATGGAACTGATGGATGCAGTTGATTCATGGATCCCGCTGCCTCCCCGTGATATCGACAAGCCATTCCTGATGCCTGTTGAAGACGTATTCTCCATTACTGGTCGTGGTACTGTTGCTACCGGTCGTATCGAAACTGGTGTTGTTCATACTGGTGATGAAATCGAAATCATTGGTTTGGGTGCCGAAGGTCGCAAAACCGTATGTACCGGTGTTGAGATGTTCCGTAAGATTCTTGATGACGGTCAGGCAGGTGACAACGTTGGTCTCCTTCTCCGTGGTGTTGACAAGAAAGAAATCAAGCGTGGTCAGATTTTGGCTAAACCAAAATCAATTACCCCTCACACCCGATTCAAAGCAGAGATTTACGTTCTGAAAAAAGAAGAAGGTGGACGTCACACTCCATTCCACAACAAATATCGTCCGCAGTTCTATCTCCGTACCCTTGACGTAACTGGTGAAATTCACCTGCCCGAAGGTCGTGAAATGGTAATGCCTGGCGATAACGTTTCCATCGAAGTTGAACTGATCTATCCCGTAGCTATCAACCTTGGTCTTCGTTTCGCAATCCGCGAAGGTGGACGTACCGTTGGCGCAGGTCAGGTTACTGAAATTGTTGAATAACATTATTCCGAAATAATTACTCCACAATAGTCCCGGAAATTCTTCCGGGACTATTTGCGGATGTAACTCGGATAGGGAGTTGTTGGTGTAAGTTCGAATCTTACCATCCGTACAAATAAAATTATTGAGATGAAACTCAAAGTATACATCGAAGAGGCCTACGACGAATTGGTACACAAAGTTACCTGGCCTACTTGGAAAGAACTGCAAAGCAGTGCATTGGTTGTGATGGTTGCTTCCTTTATTATAGCACTCGTAATTTTCGTTATGGATATCTCTTTCGAGAACATAATGGAACTTATCTATGGCTTATTTTATTAATTTTTATCCTGAAGCACAATGAGCGAAACTAGTATGAAGTGGTATGTCCTTCGCGCAATAAGCGGAAAAGAAAAAAAGGTGAAGGAATACATCGAGAACGAAATCGCCAGGGGTGATCTTCAGGGTTTTGTTGCACAGGTTTTATTGCCAGCCGAAAAGGTTTACCAAATTCGGAACGGAAAGAAAATCAGTAAGGAAAGAAGCCTTTATCCCGGTTATGTTCTTATTGAAGCTTCACTCGTTGGTGAGGTGACGCACATTTTGCGCAACATTCCCAACGTAATCGGTTTTTTGGGAGCCACCAAGGGTGGTGATCCTGTACCGATGAGGCAGAATGAGATAAACAGAATCCTGGGTAAGGTTGACGAACTGGCTGATACCAATGAAGAGTTGAATAACCCCTTCATGGTTGGTGAAACTGTAAAAGTAATCGACGGACCATTTAACGGCTTTAACGGAACCATTGAGGCAATCAATGAGGAAAAGAAGAAGCTGCAGGTAATGGTGAAGATTTTTGGTAGAAAAACTCCTTTAGAACTTAGCTTCCTACAGGTCGAGAAGGAGTAAGAAACGCTCTAAAATTTTGCTATGGCGAAAGAAATTGCTGGATTAATCAAATTACAAATCAAGGGAGGTGCGGCTAATCCATCACCTCCGGTAGGACCAGCGCTTGGCTCCAAAGGGGTTAATATCATGCAATTCTGTAAACAGTTTAATGCCCGTACTGCTGATCTGGCTGGTAAGGTGTTGCCTGTTATTATTACAGTTTACGCTGATAAATCGTTTGATTTTATTATCAAACAACCACCTGTGGCCATACAATTGTTAGATGCTTCGAAAGCGAAAAAAGGATCTGCTGAACCACAAGTTAAAAAAGTGGGTGTTGTATCCTGGGAACAGGTCAGGGAAATTGCCGTAAGCAAAATGTCCGACCTAAACTGCTTCACTTTGGAGGCTGCAATGCGAATGGTAGCTGGAACTGCCAGAAGTATGGGGATTAACGTCGAAGGTGAATCTCCATTCAATAATTAATTAAATTTTATACGATGGGCAGAATTACGAAAAATAAAAAAGCTGCACTTGGTAAAGTCGAGAAGGGTAAACTTTATTCAATTGATGAAGCGGCTGAATTGGTGAAAGCAATTACATTCACCAAATTCGATGCTTCGGTTGATATTGATATCCGTCTGGGCGTTGATCCAAGGAAGGCTAACCAAATGGTTAGAGGCGTAGTTTCGTTACCCCATGGTACTGGTAAAGAGGTCAGGGTTCTGGCCATGGTTACACCTGACAAAGAACAGGAAGCCAGGGACGCAGGCGCTGACTATGTAGGTCTTGATGAATATATCGACAAGATCAAAGGTGGATGGACAGATGTTGATGTAATCATCACAATGCCTCCAGTAATGGGTAAGATTGGTGCTTTAGGACGAATCCTCGGTCCCCGCGGATTGATGCCTAACCCCAAATCGGGTACCGTTACCATGGAAGTTGGGAAAGCTGTCCAGGAAGTCAAACAAGGTAAAATCGACTTTAAAGTCGATAAGTTTGGTATCGTTCACACTTCAATAGGTAAGGTTTCCTTTACTCCCGATAAGATTAAGGAAAACGCTTTGGAGTTTGTCAATATGATAGTTAAACTGAAACCTACGGCTGCCAAAGGTACCTACATCAAGAGTATCTATCTTTCAAGTACCATGAGTCCTGGTATACAAGTTGAACCTAAGTCAGTTACTGACTAAAAATGTGTCGTTATGAAAAGTTCTGAAAAAGCAACTATAATTGATAGTTTAGTCGAACAAATCAATTCTAGCAACCATTTTTATCTGGCTGACATTAGTGAACTCAACGCTGCTGATACCAGTGACCTGAGACGAACATGCTTCAAACAGAATGTAAAACTGGTTGTAGTTAAAAATACCCTTCTGCGTAAAGCGCTCGAAAAGTCTGAAAAACAGGCTGAGGGCCTTTATGAGATTCTCAAAGGCAGTACATCGGTCATGTTTACCGATCAGGGCAATGTTCCTGCCAAGTTGATCAAGGATTTTCGCAAAAAACATCCAAAGCCGTTGCTGAAAGGTGCCTTTGTGGAAGAGTCGGTTTATATCGGCGATGATCAGCTTGATGCACTCGTAGCCGTTAAGTCTAAAAATGAACTTATCGCTGATGTGGTCGCCTTACTTCAGTCACCAATCAAAACTGTGCTGTCTCAGCTTCAGTCAGGTGGCAATATTATACACGGTGTTCTTCAGACACTGGAAGAGAGAAAATAATTTTTTTGTAACAAATCATTAAATATTAAATACGATGGCAGATTTAAAACAGCTTGCAGAAGAGTTAGTGAACTTGACTGTCAAAGAGGTTAACGAATTGGCTAAAATTCTGAAAGACGAGTATGGTATTGAACCTGCAGCAGCCGCTGTTGCAGTAGCCGGTCCTGCAGCTGCAGGTGATGATGCTGCTGCTGAGGCTGTTCAAACTGAGTTCGATGTTGTTCTGAAGTTTGGTGGTCAATCAAAGCTTCAGGTCGTTAAACTTGTTAAAGAATTAACCGGCCTTGGCTTGAAAGAAGCTAAAGAAGTCGTTGACGCAGCACCCAAAACTATCAAAGAAAAAGTTTCAAAAGAAGAAGCTGAATCTTTGAAAGCCCAGCTGGAAGAGGCAGGAGCCGAAGTTGAAATTAAATAGGTGGAAGCCTGTTAAGGTAAATACGGTTTAGAATCTTACTGTAGTGAGGTTCTAAACCTTTTTGTATTTATATTTTATATTACTTAACCAGTATAAATACATGTTCATAAACAAAAAGAACGAGAGGATAAGTTTCTCCTCAACACAAACACGGTTTGATTACCCTGACTTTCTGGAGGTACAAGTCAAATCTTTTCAAGAGTTTTTTCAGTTAAAAACCACTCCCGATAACCGTAGGGACGAAGGATTGTATAAAGTTTTTCAGGAAAATTTCCCGATAACCGATACACGTAATAACTTCGTACTCGAATTCCTGGATTACCAGGTAGACCCTCCCCGTTATTCGATTGATGAATGTATCGAGCGTGGTTTGACTTTCAGCGTCCCTTTAAAGGCAAAGCTGAAACTTTATTGTACTGATCCCGAACATGAAGATTTCGATACGGTAGTCCAGGATGTATATCTTGGAACTGTGCCGTATATGACTGATAAGGGAACCTTCATTATCAATGGGGCTGAACGGGTAATTGTATCCCAGCTTCATCGATCTCCCGGAGTTTTCTTCGGTCAGAGTGTTCATGCCAATGGTTCGAAACTTTACTCCGCAAGAATTATCCCTTTCAAGGGTTCATGGATCGAATTTGCCACTGATATCAATAATGTGATGTATGCATACATCGACCGGAAGAAGAAACTTCCTGTCACCACATTGTTGCGTGCGATAGGTTATGAAAGTGATAAAGATGTTCTAGAAATCTTTGATCTGGCTGACGAAATCAAGGTATCAAAAGCTGGACTTAAAAAAGTCGTCGGTCGAAGGCTTGCTGCCAGGGTACTAAAGTCCTGGGTAGAAGATTTCGTGGATGAAGATACTGGTGAAGTTGTTTCAATTGAAAGGAATGAAGTGATCATAGACCGTGAGATAGTACTCACGGAAGATCATATTGACGAAATCATTGATGCCGGCGTTAAAGCTATTCTTCTGCATAAGGAAGACCAGAATCAACAGGATTTCGCTATCATTTACAATACTTTGCAGAAAGATCCTTGTAACTCTGAAAAAGAAGCGGTATTGCATATATACAGACAGTTGCGTAATGCGGAACCACCGGATGAGGCAACTGCGCGGGATGTAATCGATAAGCTGTTTTTCTCAGACAAACGATATGACCTTGGTGATGTGGGACGTTACAGAATCAATAAGAAGCTTGGGCTGAATATTGAAATTGATACCAAAGTACTTACCAAGGAAGACATCATAGAGATTATCAAGTATCTGATAAAGCTGATTAACTCCAAAACCGATGTTGATGATATTGACCACCTGAGTAACCGTAGGGTCAGGACAGTCGGTGAACAGTTGTTCGGACAGTTTGGTGTGGGTCTTGCCCGTATGGCAAGAACTATTCGTGAACGAATGAATGTCCGTGACAATGAAGTATTTACCCCGATCGACCTGATCAACTCTAAGACATTGTCATCTGTCATCAACTCCTTCTTTGGAACCAATGCACTTTCTCAGTTCATGGACCAAACCAACCCTCTTGCTGAAATGACGCACAAACGGCGTATGTCTGCACTTGGTCCTGGTGGTCTCTCACGTGAAAGAGCTGGATTCGAGGTCAGGGACGTACACTTTACCCACTATGGAAGACTTTGCCCGATTGAGACCCCTGAAGGTCCCAACATTGGTCTGATTTCTTCCCTTTGTGTATTTGCCAAAATTACAGACCTTGGATTTATCGCTACTCCATACCGAAGGGTAACCGATGGAAGGGTAGACCTTTCAGATGATGGAGTGGTTTATCTGACGGCAGAAGAAGAGGAAGGCCAAATCATCGCACAGGCAAATGCCCCTATCGATGCTGATGGATATTTTATCAATCAGAAGGTGAAGGCGCGGTTAGACGGAGATTATCCGTTGGTTGACCGTGAAGAGGTTATTCTGATGGACGTTGGTCCAAACCAGATTGCCTCTCTTGCTGCATCACTTATTTCCTTCCTGGAGCATGATGACGCCAACCGTGCTTTGATGGGATCAAACATGATGCGTCAGGCCGTTCCGTTGCTACGCCCTGAAGCCCCAATCGTGGGTACAGGTCTGGAAGGACGTGCTGCCAGTGATTCACGTATCCTGATTAAGGCTGAGGCTGATGGAGTTATTGAATATGTTGATGCACGCCAGATCATGGTTCGCTATGACATGACGGATGAAGATAAATTTGTCAGCTTCGATCCGGAAGTCGTAACTTACACACTGCCAAAATATACAAAGACCAACCAGGGAACAACAGTTGACCTGAAACCTTTGGTTTATAAAGGCCAGAGAGTCAAGAAGGGTGATATCCTGACTGAAGGTTATGCTACCCAGAATGGTGAATTGGCCCTGGGCCGCAACCTGATGGTGGCATTCATGCCATGGCAGGGATATAACTACGAGGATGCCATCGTTATCTCTGAAAGAATTGTCCGTGAGGATGTGTTCACTTCGGTGCATGTGGATGAGTACAGTCTTGAAGTCCGGGATACCAAACGAGGTGTTGAGGAATTCACTTCTGATATTCCCAACGTCAGTGAGGATGCAACCAAGAATCTGGACGAGAATGGTCTGATCCGTATCGGCGCCATTGTTAAGCCTGGTGATATCCTTATTGGTAAAATTACTCCCAAGGGAGAATCGGATCCATCACCGGAAGAAAAATTGCTTCGCGCAATCTTCGGTGATAAGGCAGGTGACGTGAAAGATGCTTCATTGAAAGCTTCGCCGTCGCTTTCAGGGGTTGTTATCGACAAAAAACTGTTCTCAAGGGTGAATAAGGAAAAGAAAGGAAAACTTTCATCCAAGCCTTTATTGGAGCAGATTGATGAAGCCTTTGACAAGGAAGTAGCCGCTATCCGCATTAAACTTGAAGAGAAGTTATATGAACTTGTTTCAGGTAAAACAAGCCAGGGTGTGAAAGACTACTTTGGTTCTGAAGTGATTGCCAAAGGTTTGAAATTTACCTTGAAGCAGTTGCAGGAGCTTGATTACCTGAATATCAATCCCTCGAAGTGGACTACTGACAAGGATAAGAATGATTTGATCTTCAGGCTGGTGAATAATTACATCATGAAATATAAAGAGGCTGAGGCAGTCGCCCGAAGGGAACGTTTCAACGTTACAATCGGTGATGAGTTACCAGCCGGAATTATTCAGCTTGCCAAAGTTTATATTGCCAAGAAACGGAAACTCCAGATTGGGGACAAGATGGCAGGACGCCACGGGAACAAGGGTATTGTTTCAAGGGTTGTAAGAAGCGAAGATATGCCTTTCCTGGCTGATGGAACCCCGGTAGACATTGTATTGAACCCGTTGGGAGTACCTTCCCGAATGAACCTTGGACAGATTTATGAAACTGTTTTGGGTTGGGCTGGCAAGGAACTGGGATTGAAATTTTCAACCCCAATCTTTGACGGGGCATCTTTGGAAGAGATCAATGAATATACCGCTAAGGCTGGTATCCCGAGAAATGGAAAATCCATTCTTTTCGATGGCGAGACTGGTGAGCCGTTCGATCAACCTGCAACCGTCGGTGTAATTTATATGATGAAGCTGGGTCACATGGTCGAAGATAAGATGCATGCCCGTTCCATTGGTCCATACTCACTGATTACGCAGCAGCCTCTTGGAGGTAAAGCACAGTTTGGAGGACAGCGTTTTGGGGAAATGGAGGTTTGGGCGCTCGAAGCATTTGGCGCATCCCACATCCTTCAGGAGATCCTGACCGTCAAGTCTGACGATGTAATGGGCAGGGCTAAGGCATACGAATCGATCGTCAAAGGCGAACCGATGCCACAACCCGGTATACCTGAATCATTGAATGTTCTTCTGCACGAATTGCGCGGTCTGGGACTCAGTGTTCGCATGGAGTAATATGGGAACCTGGTAATGGGTTCTTGTTCAACCAATAACATTAGCTTATATGGCATTCAGAAAAGATAATAAAGCTAAAAGTAATTTTGCAAAAATTTCGATCAGTCTCGCATCTCCTGAGGAGATCCTGGAACGTTCACACGGAGAGGTTTTAAAACCTGAGACGATCAACTACAGGACATACAAACCCGAAAGGGATGGTTTGTTCTGTGAAAGGATTTTTGGTCCGGTAAAAGATTATGAATGTCACTGCGGAAAATATAAACGTATCCGTTATAAAGGGATTGTTTGTGACCGTTGTGGGGTTGAAGTTACCGAAAAGAAAGTGCGGCGTGAACGCATGGGACATATTTCCCTTGTGGTTCCCGTGGCACATATCTGGTACTTCCGTTCACTTCCGAATAAAATTGGATATCTTCTTGGATTACCGACCAAAAAACTTGATTCGATCATTTATTACGAAAGGTATGTCGTGGTTAACCCCGGTATTAAAGCTCCGGAGGTGAAATTCCTCGATTTCCTTTCAGAAGAGGAATACCTTGATATCATCGATACGCTTCCCAGGGAAAATCAATACCTGGAGGATGATGATCCGAATAAGTTTATAGCGAAAATGGGTGCTGAGGCACTGCATGACATTTTGGGGAAGATCGATCTCGATGAATTATCATACGATCTGAGACACAAGGCAAACACCGAGACTTCACAGCAAAGAAAAAATGAAGCCCTTAAAAGACTTCAGGTTGTGGAAGCATTCCGTGCAAGTAAAAATCTCAACCGTCCTGAATGGATGATCGTTAAGGTAGTGCCTGTTATTCCCCCTGACTTAAGGCCGCTTGTGCCGTTGGATGGTGGACGTTTTGCCACATCCGACCTGAACGACCTTTATCGGAGGGTAATTATCAGGAATAACCGTTTGAAGAGGTTAATTGAAATCAAAGCTCCTGAAGTTATCCTTAGAAATGAAAAGCGTATGCTCCAGGAGGCTGTTGATTCGCTCTTTGATAACTCCAGAAAAGTCAATGCTGTCAAAACTGAGAATAACAGGGCACTTAAATCCTTGTCCGACAGTTTAAAAGGTAAACAAGGCCGTTTCCGTCAGAACCTGCTTGGTAAGCGTGTTGATTATTCGGCACGTTCCGTTATTGTCGTAGGTCCGAAACTGAAGCTCCATGAGTGCGGTCTGCCTAAAGACATGGCCGCTGAATTATACAAACCGTTTATAATCAGGAAGCTGATCGAAAGGGGAATTGTAAAGACCGTAAAATCGGCCAAGAAGATTGTTGACAGGAAAGATCCGGTTGTCTGGGAGATCCTGGAAAACGTGTTGAAAGGTCATCCTGTCCTGCTGAACAGGGCACCCACCCTGCACCGTCTTTCTATTCAGGCTTTCCAGCCCGTATTGATCGAAGGTAAAGCTATCCAGCTTCATCCTCTTGTATGTACTGGTTTTAATGCTGACTTCGACGGCGACCAAATGGCTGTACATTTACCATTAGGGAATGCTGCCATTTTGGAAGCACAGTTGTTAATGCTGGCATCACATAACCTGCTCAATCCTGCCAATGGTGCTCCTATTACAGTACCTTCACAAGATATGGTTCTTGGTCTTTACTACATGACAAAGGCCAGGCCGGGTGCCAAAGGTGATGGAATGGTATTCTATTCGCCCGATGAGGTCGTGATTGCCTTTAACGAAGGTGCCGTGTCGATGCACACCCCAATTAAGGTGAAAATTGAGGATGTTGATGAAAAGGGCGAGTTCTTCAATCATATCATTGAAACTACCGTTGGTCGTGTTATCTTTAATGAACATGTACCTCGTGGAGCTGGCTATATCAATCAGTTACTCACCAAAAAAGCATTGCGTAACATTATTACTGATGTATTTAAGGTGGCTGGTAACGCTGCAACCGTTGCTTTTCTGGATGCAATCAAGGATCTGGGTTATTATTGGGCATACCGTGGTGGCCTCTCCTTCAACCTTGACGATGTAATTATCCCCGAGGATAAAAAGACCATTGTTGAAGAAGGTTATGAGGAAGTCGAGGAAGTGATTGCCAATTATAATATGGGTTTCATTACAAATAATGAAAGATATAACCAGGTCATTGACATTTGGACACATGCCAATGCAAAGTTGACGCACTCGGTGATGAGAACTTTGAGTTCCGATAAACAGGGTTTTAACTCAGTTTATATGATGCTTGACTCAGGTGCCCGTGGTTCGAAAGAACAGATCAGACAGCTTTGCGGTATGAGGGGACTGATGGCTAAGCCACAGAAATCAGGTTCTACGACCTCACAGATTATTGAGAACCCTATCCTGGCTAACTTTAAGGAGGGATTGTCGGTTCTTGAATACTTTATTTCAACCCACGGTGCCCGTAAGGGTCTCGCCGATACTGCTCTCAAGACAGCGGATGCCGGATACCTGACCCGTCGTCTTGTTGACGTGGCGCAGGACGTTATCATCTCGGAAGACGATTGCGGAACACTCAGAGGTTTGATTGCTTCGGCGATCAAGAATAATGAGGAAGTTGTTGCTTCGCTTTATGACAGGATTCTCGGCCGTACTTCAGTACACGATATATATCATCCTTTCAATGGGGAACTTATCGTGAAATCTGGTGAAGAAATAACGGAAGATGTCGCCAATGTTATTGAAGAATCACCCATTGAAAGTGTGGAAATTCGTTCGGTACTGACCTGCGAATCTGAAGTCGGGGTTTGTGCCAAATGTTATGGCCGCAACCTGGCTTCCGGCAATAAGGTGCAACGAGGTGAAGCCGTTGGTGTGATTGCTGCACAATCGATCGGTGAACCCGGAACACAGCTTACCCTTCGTACATTCCACGTTGGAGGTATCGCAGGTAACATTTCGGCTCAGTCATCAGTTGTCTCTAAGTATGACGGCTATGCTGAGATTGAAGAGCTGAGGACAGTGGAGTATTTGGATAAGGAAGGTAAGAAAATTGATATTGTTGTCAGCCGACTGGCCGAGCTCAAGATCATTGATAAAAATACCAACATCCAGTTATCCAGCCATCCTGTTCCATATGGTTCGAAACTCTATATCAAGAATGGCGATGCTGTAACCAAAGGCTTGCTAATTTGTGAGTGGGATCCTTATAATGGTGTAATTATTACAGAATTTGACGGAACCATCGAGTTTGAAAGTCTTGTTGAAAG
>DIFU01000028.1:19268-25190 GCA_002419285.1 Prolixibacteraceae bacterium UBA5740
GTACTTGTGAAGATTCCACGGGCCGCTGGCAAAGCCGGTGACATCACCGGTGGTCTTCCAAGGGTAACTGAATTGTTTGAGGCACGTAATCCGTCTAACCCGGCAGTGGTTTCGGAAATTGATGGTGAAGTGACGCTAGGCAAGATAAAGAGAGGTAATCGTGAAATCATCGTTACTTCAAAGTCTGGTGAAGTCAAGAAATATCTGGTGCCTCTATCCAAACAGATTCTTGTTCAGGACAACGACTATATCAGGGCGGGAACCCCGCTCTCAGACGGTGCAACTACCCCATCGGACATCCTTGCCATCAAAGGGCCAACAGCTGTCCAGGAATATATTCTTAATGAAGTGCAGGACGTTTATCGAATGCAGGGTGTTAAGATCAACGATAAGCATTATGAGGTCATCATTCGTCAGATGATGCGTAAGGTTGAAATCGATGATCCGGGTGATACCCGATTCCTGGAAAGACAGGTTGCTGACAAGAATGAGTTTATGCAGGAAAATGACTGGATCTACAACAAAAAAGTGGTTGTTGAACCGGGTGATGCCGAAGGACTTCGTCCCGGGCAGATCATTTCTGCGCGGAGGCTCAGGGATGAGAATTCATTGCTCCGAAGAAAGGATAAACGTCTGGTTGAAGCAAGGGATGCTATCCCCGCAACGTCAAGCCAGGTTCTCCAGGGTATAACAAGGGCTGCTCTGCAAACCAGAAGTTGGTTGTCAGCCGCCTCGTTCCAGGAAACCACCAAGGTATTGAACGAAGCCGCTATCCAGGGGAAAATGGATTACCTGGATGGTTTGAAGGAAAACGTTATCTGCGGACACCTGATACCTGCCGGGACCGGTCTGAAAGAGTACAAAAACCTGGTTGTGGGTTCTAAGACTGAATACGACCGGTTGGTTGATATGAAGGAACCTGTTGAAGATGAAGAGTAATTACTGTAAATATGAGTGAGAATAATCAGAATAAACAGCAATTGAATATTGAACTTAGCGAGGAAATCGCTCAGGGCGTATATTCCAATCTGGCAGTCATTACCCATTCAAGTTCAGAGTTCGTGATCGATTTTGTCAGGATAATGCCTGGAGTACCGAAGGCAAATGTCAAGTCCCGCATAATTTTGACACCTGAGCATGCCAAAAGGCTCTTGCTTGCTTTACAGGAGAATGTTGGGAAGTTTGAAAGAGCAAACGGTCCGATCAAAATCAATACTGGAAATGATCCACTGATGCCACCGATGACCTTTGGAGGTCCGCCGGCTCAGGCATAAGATTTAAAAAAAAAGAGGTTCTTATAAAGAGCCTCTTTTTTTTTATCGCCGAATGAAGACCATTTAATCGGGTTACTATTTAAAATGAGTATAAATATTCAGGTTATAGTTTGTAAATCCGAATTTTATATAAAATGGTTTGATTGTTCTAATGCCTTGAAATGAAAACGCTGCTTTTGCATTTTACCTCAATTTTTGTGGAAATCTTTCGGAATTGCTGTTGTCATCGTGAATTGAGCAATAATTTCCTGCTTTGTACTTACCCACTCTGTTTATATATTTGCTGAGACCGATTGTCGATCCATGGGTTTATTTCTTTTGGCAGCAGCCTATATTAGATATGATCTATTTGTGGAACATACGGTTACTTAAACGAATTTCATAATTGTCAAATATGATTTATACCACAGCAATGATTCATGCTATGTATGTTGGGATCGATTTCTGCGATATTTCCTATAGTCATATGGACAATCTAAACATTTAAAAACTAAATGAATTCCAAATGAAAGGTTTGAAAATTATTGTTTTAGCAAAGCAGGTACCCGATACCCGAAATGTGGGGAAAGATGCCATGAAGGCTGATGGGACAGTAAACCGAGCTGCGCTGCCGGCAATTTTTAATCCGGAAGACCTGAACGCTTTAGAACAGGCTTTGCAGATTAAAGATCGGATACCGGGCAGTAAGGTAACTGTTTTGACAATGGGGCCTGGCCGGGCTGCCGATATAATCAGGGAAGGAATGTTCAGGGGGGCTGATGATGGGATACTTCTGAGTGACCGTGCTTTTGCAGGATCTGATACGCTGGCAACTTCTTATGCCCTTTCACGGGCGATCATGAAAATGGGATCAGTCGACCTTATCGTTGCTGGTCGTCAGGCCATTGATGGAGATACCGCCCAGGTTGGGCCACAGGTTGCTGAAAAGCTTAAATTGCCTCAATTAACCTATGTTGAAGAGATCCAAAAAATAGATGATAAGCAAATAATTGTAAAGAGACGATTGGAGCGGGGTGTCGAAATTTCATCCTGCCCTCTTCCTTTGCTGATCACCGTGAATGGGTCTGCAACTGACTGCCGGGCGCGTAATGCGAGGTTGCTGATGAAATTCAAGCATGCCAAAACAGTTTCCGAGATACAGAATGCCAACGAAGATTACCTGCACCTGTATAATGACCGACCCTACCTGACCATTACTGAATGGTCGGTCAACGACATCGATACTGACCCGGAACAACTTGGTCTCACAGGATCGCCCACTAAAGTCAAAAAAATTGACAACGTTGTATTACAGGCCAAAGATTCAAAGGTCATTACTTCATCGGACGAAGATATTGAAGCACTGATGCAGGAGCTGATCGAAAGCCATGCCATTGGTTAATTAATCTATTAAACACTGAAAATTGTATGAATAACATATTTGTATATTGTGAGATTGAAGACGGTACTCTTGCAGAGGTAAGTCTTGAACTTCTGACCAAAGGACGAAAACTTGCCGATTCGCTAAAATGTAAACTTGAAGCGGTAGTTCTTGGATCCGGTCTTCAAGGAATTGAAAAACAAGTTTACCCTTATGGAGTCGATGTTTTACACGTGGCTGACGATCATCGTCTGTATCCTTATCAGACTCTTCCGCATACCTCTATTGTAGTTAAGCTCTTTGAACAGGAGAAACCCCAGATCGCTCTCATGGGAGCCACTTCCATCGGCAGGGATCTTGGCCCTCGTGTTTCGTCAGCGCTTCATAGCGGGCTGACTGCCGACTGCACAAGTTTGGAAATCGGCGACCATGAGGATAAAAAGGCTGGTGTGCAGTATAAAGATTTGCTCTACCAGATCAGACCTGCCTTTGGGGGAAACATTATCGCCACCATTATCAATCCTGATTGCCGGCCACAGATGGCAACCGTAAGGGAAGGGGTTATGAAGAAGGAAATCCTGAACCAGGATTATATAGGTGAATTGAAGATGATTGATGTGGAAAAATGTGTGGCGCCTGAAGATTTTATTGTTAGCATCATCGATCGACACATCGAGCAGAGCAAGGTTAACCTGAAAGGAGCACCCATTGTGGTGGCCGGTGGTTACGGCGTGGGGTCAAGGGAAAATTTCAATTTGCTCTATGATCTTGCCGAAGTGTTGGGTGGTGAAGTCGGTGCCTCGAGGGCGGCGGTGGATGCCGGTTATGCTGGTCATGACCGACAAATTGGACAGACCGGTGTGACGGTCCGTCCCAAGTTATATATAGCCTGTGGTATTTCAGGACAGATACAGCACCGTGCAGGAATGGAAGAGTCGTCACAGATCATTGCCATAAATACCGATCCGGAGGCACCCATCAACTCAATCGCCGATTACGTCATTAACGGCGATGTGGCGGAAATCATTCCTAAGATGATTAAGTATTACCGAAAAAATACCAAATAGATTTGGTTTCATTTATAAATAGAACAAAATGGCTAATTATTATACCGATAACAGAGACTTGAAATTCCATCTTCACCATCCTTTGATGGAAAAGATTGTGCAGCTGAAAGAGCGGAATTTTTGTGAGAAAGATCAATTTGACTTTGCTCCTATGGATTTTGAAGATGCCATGGACAGTTACGAAAAGGTACTGGAAGTGGCTGGCGAGATAAGTGGCGACATCATTGGGCCCAATGCTGAGGGAGTAGATGCCCAGGGACCCCAGGTTATTGACGGGCATGTTAAATATGCTGATGGGACACAGGTTAATATTGATGCACTTGTAAAGGCTGGACTGATGGGGATGTCATTGCCTCGAAGATTTGGTGGATTGAACTTTCCGATTGTTCCTTATATAATGGCGGCGGATATTGTTTCCCGGGCTGATGCCGGGTTTGTCAATATCTGGGGATTGCAGGACTGTGCCGAGACCATAAACGAATTTGCATCAGAGGAGCAAAAGTTGGAATACTTGCCACAGGTTGCCGCTGGTGCAACAATGGCAATGGATTTAACAGAACCTGATGCAGGTTCTGACCTTCAGGCAGTCCAACTCAAAGCATCTTACGATGAGCAAAAAGGGGTATGGCTGCTGAACGGCGTAAAGCGCTTTATTACCAATGGTGACGGACATATTTCCCTGGTTCTGGCCCGCAGTGAGGCAGGAACCAAAGATGGACGGGGACTTTCAATGTTCATTCACCATAAAAAAAACGGTGGCGTAACTGTTCGACGGATCGAGCATAAAATGGGTATCATTGGATCACCAACCTGCGAGCTGGTCTTTAAGGATGCACCTGCCGAACTTGTTGGTAGCAGGAAGATGGGCCTTATTAAATATGTTATGGCCTTGATGAATGGTGCCCGATTGGGTATCGCAGCCCAATCAGTTGGTATTTCGGAGGCAGCCTACCGTGAGGCACTTCAATATGCTTTGGAGCGTGTTCAGTTTGGCAAAGCCATTATCCGCTTTCCGGCAGTTTATGAAATGATCTCAACCATGAAAGCCAAGCTTGATGCTTCGAGAACCTTGCTTTATGAGACCGCCCGGTTTGTTGACATCTACAAAACCTATATGCATATCGCCGAGGAGAAAAGGCTTGATCCGGTTGAAAGAGATGAAATGAAAATGTATCAGAAGCTTGCAGATCTTTTCACTCCTTTGGTTAAAGGAATGTCAAGCGAATTTTGCAACCAGCTGGCATATGATGCCGTGCAGATACATGGGGGGTCCGGTTTCATGAAAGATTATCCGGTTGAGCGGCTGTATCGGGATGCCAGAATCACTTCGATCTATGAAGGAACCACCCAATTACAAGTAGTGGCTGCCATAAGGGGTGTGACAACTGGCGCATATTTGAATCAAATCAGGGAATATGAGTCACAGAAGGTTGCTCCTGAGTTGGCATTCCTAAAGCGATCACTGATAATTATGACCGATGAATATGAGCATGCCGTGAAACATGTCATGGATGTAAACGACAATGAGTACGTTGATTTTCATGCTCGACGGATGGTTGAGATGGCGGGATACATTATTATGGGCTATCTTCTGATGCTGGATGCGAATCGTGACAGAGAATATCTCAGGTCAGCCAGGAATTTTGTGAAGTATGGAAAAGGGATTGTACATGCACATGCGGTATTTATTGGCAGCAGTACAGTCGACGATTTGGGTTCATACAAGTATCTATTAGTATAGATCAAAAATATTTGAAGAAAGGAGTCGGACACAAGTCCGACTTTTTTTTGTTTAGGCCAACTTTTCTCTTTGAAATGTTTAAAAAGTGCCAGTAATCCTTGGAAAACATAAAGTACCAGGTTATCAGTAATATAGACTGCGTTTCAATGTGATTGGATGCTTTTGTATAGTCAATGTTAATCCTGTGTTAAGGGAAAGTTGGAGTTTGGTAATTAAAAAAATTACGAAGTCTATTGCTTGAAAATCATTTCTTTATAATGTGAAATGTGTAGATCCGGTGAGTTTTTTTTTCTTTCTGTTTGCAGGAATAAAAAGCTTGTCTACATTTGCAGCCGCGAAAACGAAGTTCTGAGGTTACTGAAAGTCGAAGCTGGGATTGTTGAGAAGGAGGGATTCGAGAGGATCTGGATGTTTCAAGTTTTTTGAAAAAAAAGTTTCCAAAAGTTTTGTAAGTGTAAAAATAGTTTCTACTTTTGTCGA
>DIFU01000089.1 GCA_002419285.1 Prolixibacteraceae bacterium UBA5740
GATCCGCGTGCGCAATTCTTTTCGGAGGTAAACATTTTCAAAAAAAACAGGATGACTGGATGCGATTTGTTCGAGATTCTCCAAAACCTCCTTTTCAACCGACTTATGTTTGAGGTAATTCAATGACCGGTTCCGGATACTGGTAAAGAAATAGGATCGCATGGAGGCATTTTCGTTGAGCATGCGTCGCTTTTCCCACACTGTGACAAAAAATCCCTGTACCAACTCTTCCGCGGCATCCTTATCCTGCAAAAACTGGTTGGAGAACACCACCAACCCGGCATAGTACGAGCGAAAGATGATCTCAAATGCCGTGTGATCACCTTCTTTCATCCGCTTGCACAAAACAGTTTCCGAAATTCCTTCGATGGTTCTCATTTACTCCTTCCTGATTTTTGCCCAAAAGTCCGTTCCGACAAAATCGATCCAAATTTACAGGTTCCGACTGAATATTTCCATGATTTTTGTCCGCTGACTTCCTGCCAACCCCAACCTGATTTTAAATACATGCATTCCAACCTGTTTTTGCCGGCAGGCAATGCGAACACTTCCGCCATTCATGTGAAGGTAGGTTTTGATGATGGCCTGGCCAGGCCCGAAGATAAAATGTATCGCTAAATGAGGGGCACAGACAAGGTTACTCAGGCCTGAAATGGCAGCGAGAACCAGAACTCGGCGCCCTTGTTCACTTCGCCCCAGGCGCCCACTTCGCCCCCATGCCGGGTAACGATCCGTTTCACGTTGGCCAGCCCGACACCCGTCCCATCAAATTCATTGATGGTGTGCAGGCGCTGGAATACCCCAAATAGCTTGTCGCTGTATTTCATGTCGAAGCCGGCCCCGTTGTCTTTGACATGATAAATGATGTGCTGGTCGTTTCGCCGGCAGCTGACCTCAATGCGGGGATCATCCGTTTTGGAAGTGAACTTGATGGCATTCGACAACAGGTTCACCACCACCTGGCGGATCAGGGCCCGGTCGCCCACGCAATCCTCGAGTGATTCCATGTGGAAATTGATCCGGTCATCCCCCGCATTTCCCGTTAACTCGGCAAATACGGTATAGAACATCCGTTCCATGTCAATTTTCACATGTACGATATCATGGCGTGCCAGGCGCGAAAATGCCAGCAGGTCATCAATCAGCTGTCCCATGTTGCGGGCATTGCTCTTGATGATGGAACAGAGCCTTTGGCCCTCCTCGTCGAGTTGCTCCCCATATTCCGACATCAAAATATTGGTGAAGCCATCAATCCCCCGCAGAGGAGCCCTCAGGTCGTGCGAAACCGAATAGCTGAAGGCTTCGAGTTCCCGGTTTGAGACTTCGAGTTTGTTCCTTTCCTGGCTCAGTTCATTGGTCAACTTGTTCAGGTCATCCACCACCAGCATCATTTCCTTTTCGCTTTCCCGAAGCTTTTCAACCTTTGATTCCAGTTCCCTGGTCCGCTCCCTGACCTGCCTCTCCAGATCCTGGTTCAGCTTCACGATGTCCGCCCTGCTCCTTTGCAGTTCCTCATTCCTGACCCTGAGTTCCTGTGCAATGGCCCGTTGCCTGATCTGGTAAATCCAGCTGACAGAGAAAAAGATGGACAACAATCCAAGAACCGTAACGATAAAGATCAGGATTGATTTGGCCCTCAAATCCTCAAAAAGCTCATCGGCCTCTATTTTTGAAATCATGAACCACGGAGTTCCAGTCACCGGGGTAATATCGCCATACACCGCATTGCCCGAATAATCGGTGCCAAAATACAGGCCGGTCAGGCCCTTGACCGCCTTGACAGCCAACCGCGAGGAATCCGACAATGCAGTTATCATTTGAAGTCTGGAGTTATCCAGATGCCTCAGTTCATTCAGATACCTGACGCTGTCGCCTTCCAACCTGACAATGATTGTTTCGGAGGTCCGGGCCGGGGTAGGCCATTCTCTCAGGAGCGGATAAAGATAGTCGGCCGGATTGACCAGGAAAACCTGGCAACCGATCACCTGCCCCCGTTGATTCCTGACAGGAGCCAGAATCTTGAAATGCACTTTCTGGTGTACTTCGCAATAATGGATGTCGTGAATGGCAATTTCACCTGATTCAATGGCCTGCATGGCAAGCAACACCGTGTTGGGATCCTCTGATTTCACTTCAGGATCGACACTAAACACGACCTCACCACGCTTGTTCAGCAGGGAGACATTCTCGTACCGCCCGTCGGTCATGATGTGTTTCAGCGATGCACGGAAAGCTTCATGGTTGGAGGTATCGCCTCTCAGCAATTCATTGCCGAAAGTATTAAACGGTTCGTTTTCGGTGAAAAACCTGGCTTCCGAAAAGCGTTCACGGTGCCATTGGGAAAGTTGGTCAACCTTCAGCCTGGCAATGGCATGCAGCTCCTCGTGCTTGCTCGTTTGGGCCTCCCGCTTTTCACCGCGGTAGTATAAAATGGCAGTCACGACCGTAACAATGCCGATCAGCAGCGCCGCCACAATCAGGCGAATCTTCCATTCACGCATAGAGTGTTGGTTTAGCGAGGATCCTTGTTGTTGTTGTCATTTACAAAATCTTAAGGATATCAAAAATGTAAATATATTGATTTGGTTGGTTTTATGGTTTACTCTGGATCGACTGTTTGCAAAAACAAAGCGGAAAAACCAGTCTGACGATGTCATGTTGATTTTTCCGCTTCCGATCCATTACCAATCGGGGTAATAGAAGTGGTAAGGCGACTGCTCACCGGGCGGTGCCTTTTGCAGCTCGTTGTCTTCGATCTCCCAATCGACCACATAGCGATAATTCCTTACATCGATTTTGGTCCTGAACGGTTCAAAAATCTTTTTGGGCATAGCGCTTGTATTGATCAGGGACTTTGAGTACGTTGGGTGAGTTTCATTGGGATTCATTCCTACTCTGTTTTTCATGGCAAACACCTTTTTAGGTTTTCATTCAATTACACTCAGCAAAACAATAATGCTATTCAGGCTCATCGACAATCCCCCTGAAAGTTAAAGGGGGCTGCCTGTTATTTTAAACGGAAAAGGTTGCGTTAAGTTGCAGGTAAAGGTTAAATTCAGGTTTAATTTTTATTAAAAAATCATAACACCGCAATTGATTTTGATTATTTTTGGGCTTCCCAAAGGGGCCATAAGCGGGAGTAGCTCAGTGGTAGAGCATCAGCTTCCCAAGCTGAGGGTCGCGGGTTCGACCCCCGTTTCCCGCTCAATGAAAATGAGAGAGTTAGATGAGAGTCTGGCTCTCTTTTTTTAAAAAACCATTTTGCCGCACAAAAAAGAATTCCCAACCCAAATCACAGAACTTTCAAAGTTCTCCGAACATTGGGGAGAAACTCTGATAAACGAACGATGTCACTAACTAATTTAATAAGTGATAGCCACCTGTCTTAGGAGCACCCCTGAACTCAATAAAATCGTGTTCTTTTAAAATTTTCAAGTAACGTTCAGTAGTAGAAAGGCTCTTATTAATTTGTTCATTTAACTCATTTGCTTTCTTGCCGGGATGTTTGGCAATTTGATTATACAAAAGAGTTAATTCTTCATTTACTCCCTCATTTACTCCCTCAATATTTATTTTTACTCCCTCATTTACTCCCTCATTTACTCCCTCATATTGATGGCTTACACCTGAAAAGGTTAACTCAAGAATATTGTCCTTACTTTTCCAGACTGGTGTTTTGAATCCTTCTGATTTACATTCTCTAATCATTCGCTGTGTACCGGTTCCCAACATTTCTATATAACGTCTGTAAAAACACATTTGAGCGATGTCAGGGTTCCTTAAAATAGAATTGTGTTCCGTTTTTAAGTCCTTTACAGTTAACTCCTTCGGTAACCCTCCATAATTACTAATTACCAATCTGTCGGAATAAAATGAAATAGCTAAAAATCCTTTAAAATCATTATAATCACGATGTACAATTGCGTTTAATAATCCTTCGCGAAGCGCTTTTTCAGGATATCTCTTTTTCTCAGTTCGAAATGCTCCTTCAATCTTTATTTCTTTTCCAATAATGGAATCGAAAAGAGGCAGGATAGTTTCAATATTTTGGAAAATATTGTTTTCAAAAACTTTATTTTCAATAAAGCTATCCCCCGAGTTAATCCCGGGATGTACAACTAACTTGATGCGTGATTGAGGGATAAACCGGGTTGGGTTTTTCCCGAATAAAACCATACATGCATTGGTTATACTACCATTGATAATTAATCCCCTATTAATCAAAAAACTTTTCGAATCAAGTATTGCAGTATCCGTAGAATAATTTTTGTATGCCTCCAATGATTTTTTCACTTCAGCTAAATCCAAGTCTTCGAATGAAGCACCTAAAACAGCCTGCCTTTCCCATCTTTGTTCCAATAACATTCTCTCATCCAGCAGATTGTCAATACCTGTTCCCTTACTCACAATTGTTTGTTGTCCATGCCTTATATAGATTGTATTTTTAAAAGAGTATGGCTTATTTGCTCCTTCCCAAACTGAAATTAAGATGATATTCTTTTTTTTATAAGTTTCAATTCTGCTATAAACAGGTGCTGTAGGTTTAATTTCATTGATTAAAAATGTTTCTAAACTTTTCCTGAACTGTTCTGTAAGATGAATATCAGAAACCGTTTTATCATCATTAATACCAATAACTAAATCACCTCCTTTTGTATTGATAAAAGAAGTAATCACCTTAGCAATGCTACTTTTATCAATTGTCGCCTTAAATTCCAGTCTTTCACTTTCTGAAAGTTTTAAAAGATTGGTTATAATGATATTATCTTCCATTCTAGTTCTTAATAAAAAGGTTTTTGACAAAATTGAAATCCAAAAATTGTGAACGGATATAAATCAGAGCTTCGGTAAAAACAAAAAACTCCTGAGCCCAATTGCCATTTCGTAACTCTAATTGTTTTTCATCGTTTTTGATTACATAATTATACAAATCGATGGCTTCCTTGTCAATATATTGATTCGACAAT
>DIFU01000146.1 GCA_002419285.1 Prolixibacteraceae bacterium UBA5740
GTGTGGAAGAATTGTCTGAAAACTGCTACAACGCCATAAACGACGATCTGAACAGCCCCATCCTCATTGCCCACCTTTTTGACGGCGTGAGAATCATAAACTCCATTCATGATGGCAAGGCCACCATCAATGAAGTCGACCTTGAAAGCCTGAAATCGCTTTATCACACCTTCGTATTTGAAATTCTCGGATTGAAAAACGAAAATGATACTTCATCACGATGCAATGAAATCCTTTCAGAAGCAATTGAGCTAATACTCCAACTTCGGAAGGAAGCGAAAAACAACAAAGACTGGGCAACTTCCGACAAGATCAGGAACGAACTTACCCGGATGGGTATTGAGGTAAAAGACCGGAAAGATGGCTTCGAATGGCAATTGATATAAACCAACCTCATTGTCTGGTTTTTTGATGAGGCCGGACTAATAACATTAAATGCAGACCAATATAAATAACATTTCGATTATGTTTTCAGGAATAGTAGAAGGAACAGGCCAGGTAACAGCTGTTGAAAGAGATAAGGACAATGTACATTTTACCCTTACCTGGATTCATGCCGATGAACTGAAAGTCGATCAGAGTCTTTCCCACAACGGCGTATGTCTGACCGTGGTTGCTGTCGATCACGTTAAAAAGACCTACAAAGTGACTGCCATCCGTGAGACCCTTCTTAAATCAAATCTGGGACTACTCGAGCCAGGTTCCAAGGTCAACCTGGAGCGAAGTATGCCGATGAATGGCCGCTTGGACGGGCACATTGTCCAAGGACATGTGGATCAGACTGCCATCTGCAAAAAAGTCGAAGAAGCTGATGGAAGCTGGTATTATACTTTCGAATACATTTTCGACAAGGAAAAGGCGCAACAGGGTTATATGACTGTTGAAAAAGGATCTGTCACGGTGAACGGGGTAAGCCTGACGGTTGTCAATTCACAGGACAACACCTTTCAGGTAGCCATCATACCATACACATGGGAGGTAACTAATTTTCATACTTTTAAAGAAGGAACGGTGGTTAACCTCGAATTTGACATTATCGGGAAATACCTGAGCAAGCTGATGAGATACCAATAATGCAGGCACCCTGAACATATCGGTATTGCCTGTGTTTGAATTTAAAAAGACTATGCACAATACAGCATTCATCACAGGGGCAGGCCAGAGGGTCGGCAAAGAAGTTGCCGAGCATCTTGCAAACAATGGCTGGAATATTGGCATACACTATAACCGATCCTCGCCAGATGCCGAAAACCTGGCGAAACACCTGGGGGAAAGATACCCTCTCCAAAAGTTTGCCACTTTCGGGGCAAACCTGATGAATGATTCACAGACAGAAAACCTTGTAAGGCAGGTAATTGCCGAAATGGGCAGATTGGACCTTCTGATCAACAATGCCTCCGTATTTGATCCCGGCACAATTCGTGAAACCTCTCCTGCATTTTTTGACGAACAATTCGGTGTCAATCTCAGGGCACCATTTATTCTTACCCGTCAATTTGCCCTGAACTGCAGTGAAGGCTTGATCATCAATTTCACTGACACGCGAATCACAAATAATTCCAGCGGATTTGCGGCCTACAGTCTTGCAAAAAAAGCACTATGGGAACTGACAAAGATGGCTGCCTACGAACTGGGACCTTCATTCAGGGTGAATGCCATTGCCCCCGGACTTACCTTACCCCCGGCTGATAAAGATGAGGAATATCTCAGGAAGCTGGCAGCAAAGATTCCCATGAAGCGCCCCGGAGGCCTAGACCCCATTCTAAAAAGCATTGATTTCATCATTGAAAATGATTACCTCACCGGACAAATCTTGTTTTGTGATGGAGGCGAGAACCTGGGGAAAACAGTATAGGAAAAAGCAATTTTCACCTATTATTCAGATGTGAATCATCAGAATTAGTAAATTTTCATACCAAATACCAAAAACAATGGCTACCATCCGTATCAAAGATTTACTTATCAGAACCTATATCGGATTTAATCCGGAAGAACTTATAAATAAACAGGATGTACTTATAAATATCAAAATCGAAGTGGATGTCCCCGAAAATGCACTTAAAACCGATGAACCCGATGGCATATATGACTATAAAAAAGTGACCAAACAAATTATCCAATTTGTTCAGGAAGGCCGGTTTAAATTGCTGGAGGTCCTAACAAGGAAAATATTGGATATTGTCATGGAAGATCCATTAGTCAATTATGCCCGTGTTGAGGTCGATAAACCACATGCACTTCGTTTTGCAAAGTCTGTATCAGTTGAAATGGAAGACTTCCGCGTAAAGTAATGATCAGGGATTGGTGATATGGAAAATACCGTAATTATTTCGATCGGTTCAAATATCAATGCATCGGTCAATATATCGAGAATGATCAGTCTTCTCAGGCAGTATGTACATATTACCGGAATGTCCCCACTTTTGCAAACCAAGGCCATCGGAAATATAAATCAACCGGATTTTACCAATGGAGCCCTTCGGGTGACCACCCAACTTGACAGAGAACAGCTCAGGGATATTCTTAAAAAAATTGAAGATGCCCTGGGGCGCGACAGGTCAGGTCCTGCATTCGGTCCAAGAACAATGGATCTGGATATTGTGGTATGGAACGACAAAATTGTTGATGATGATTATCATACGCGTGATTTCCTGAGAAATTCAGTAGATGCACTTATGAAAAACCAAGGCTCTTAAACAACCATTCTTCCAAATTAGCCTTCCCCGCATTCAGCGTGATTTATAAAGTTTACAGACTGTGTTGTCTATCCTGTAAATCACCACTCTTTTAAAATTGGGTGCTTTTCAAAAAAAAAATTACACACTCAATAATGAACCTTGATTTTTATGGGTATTGACAAAAAAAGGCAGCTTTCAAAAAAGCTGCCTCAAAGCCATGAAAACAATTAAACAATGTTCAGAAAACAGAAAACTAGAAACAATCAAATAGTCATAATATCTTTTTCCTTAGCGCTTACTAAGGTATCAATTTTTTTTACAAAATCATCAGTATATTCCTGAACTTCTTTTTCAGCGTCTTTTTCCATATCTTCTGGAAGTCCATCTTTCAGGAGTTTCTTTAAATCTTCGTTGGCGCTTTTCCTGGCAGCCCTTACGCTAATTTTGGCATTTTCACCCTCCTTTAAAGATTGTTTAACCAAACCTTTCCTTCTTTCCTCTGTAAGCGGAGGAATATTGATACGAATCACTTCACCGTTATTATCGGGATTGAATCCGAGGTTTGCTGCCATAATTGCCTTTTCAATCACAGGGATCATTTTCTTCTCCCATGGTTGAATGGCAATGGTACGCGGATCAGGTGAACTGATGTTGGACACCTGACTTAATGGTACCAGACTTCCGTAATAATCAACGTGAACACTGTCAATCATGGCAGGATTTGCCTTACCTGCCCGAATATGCACCAATTCTTTTTCCAGATGTGAAATTGCAAGTTCCATTCTTTCCTTGCATTCGTCCAAAACAAACTGAGCTTCTTCCTGCATATTCTAAAATCTTCTGTAAAGATCCAGACAAATATAGAAAAAATGTTCTAATGTTAAAAAAAATCAAATATTTTATTCAAACCTGCATCTGCTCTAATCGTTGTATACGATTGTACCAATTTTTTCGTTACGTAAAATTTTCAGCAGATTCCCTTTCTGATCCATGTTAAATACGATCACTTTCAGGTTATTCTCTTTACAAAGTGCCGTAGCAGTGAGATCCATTATTTTTAATCCCCGTTTGTACACCTCATCAAATGTAATGCTTTCAAAGCGAGTAGCGTTTGGATCCTTCTCAGGATCTGCAGTATAAATACCATCCACTCGAGTTCCTTTGAACATGGCATCGGCTTCGAGTTCAATTCCTCTCAGGGCACTGGCAGTATCGGTTGTAAAATAGGGATTACCGGTTCCCCCGGCAATGATGCATACATAGCCAGCTTGCAAAGATTCCAAAACCTTATCCTTTGCGAAAAGCTCCCCCACCGGCTCCATCCTGATTGCAGTATAAACCCTGGCCCTGGCCCCGGCAGAAACGAGAGCTGATTGCAATGCAAGACTATTAATCACAGTCGCCAACATCCCCATCTGGTCTCCCTTCACCCTATCGAAACCTTTTGTGGCGCCACTCATTCCCCTGAAGATATTGCCTCCTCCGATAACAATGGCGATTTGCAGTCCTGCGAAGGCGGCCTCTTTGATTTCTTCAGCATAATCAGACAAACGGACCGGGTCAATGCCATACTGTTGGGCACCCATAAGTGATTCTCCGCTGAGCTTCAGCAGAACCTTGTTAAAGAGTCTCATTTCTGTGTGATTTTGATTTCGGTAAAGATAGAAAAATGGGAGTTGACAAAACAAATGAATTCAAACAAAAAGAGCTTCACTTTTCAGTGAAGCCCTTTATATATTGTCTTATTACTTCGGATTAAACATCAAGCGAATATCTTTCAAAAGCGGTAACAGTCAGGTTCTTTTCAATACCAGTGAGATATTGTTTTACGGTGATTTTACCATCTTTAATGAAAGACTGCTCGAGGAGAGTTGATTCTGCAAACCATTTCTGAAGGGCACCCTGTGCAATTTTATCAAGCATAGCTTCAGGTTTTCCTTCCAAACGGAATTTTTCCTTGGCAATTTCAAGTTCCTTCTCGATAGTAGTCTGGGGTACCGATTCGCGGTTAACAGCCACCGGATTCATTGCAGCCACCTGCATGGCAACATCTTTACCAACCTGAACTTCAATTCCAGCCTGGTTAAAACCAACAAGGGTGGCCAGTTTGTTACCTGGATGGATATATGGTACTACATTCTCGGCCTCAACTTTTCCATAGTAAGAAAGTTCAAGTTTTTCACCAATGATACCGGTTTGTTCGGTAACATGGGTACCAATGGTACGGCCTTCCATAACCAATTCCTTCAGTTCATCCAGAGATGCGGGCTTGTTGGCAAGGGCCAGATCCAGAATTTTGGTTGTAAAACCAATGAAGTTTTCGTTTTTGGCAACAAAGTCAGTCTCACAATTGAGAACAACCAGTGCACCAAATTTATGGTCTTCGGTAACCTTGGCAAGAACGACACCTTCGGTAGCATCGCGGTCGGCGCGCTTACTTGCTACGAGTTTTCCTCTTTCGCGAATGATTTCAACCGCGCGATCGAAATTTCCTTCAGCTTCGGTAAGTGCATTTTTACAATCCATCATACCAGCACCGGTGGACTTCCTGAGTTTTACTACATCAGCAGTTGTAAATGACATATTCTAATATTTTGAATGTTTGTAATTAGATCTGAAGAATGACTATTCTTCAACTTCTTCGACATCATCTTCTGAAGTGAGATCTTCTTCGTCCAGATCTGCCTCTTCTTCGATGTCTTCTTCAGAAACTTCTTCTTCAGTTTCTTCTTCCTCTACAGGAGCGACTTCCTGCTTCACGACACTCTTACGAGTCCTTCTGCTTCTGCGTGGTTCTTCCTCGACTTCAGAATCATCATCTTCATCATCTTTATCTTTATCCATTTTGCGTTCCTGAAGACCTTCGCGGATTGCTTCGACCATCACGGAGGTA
This sequence comes from Prolixibacteraceae bacterium UBA5740, assembly GCA_002419285.1. Lineage (GTDB taxonomy): Bacteria > Bacteroidota > Bacteroidia > Bacteroidales > Prolixibacteraceae > UBA1413. Next base: position 5,572 of record DIFU01000146.1, read on the forward strand.
ATCAGCTGGATTGACTGGGATGCGTCATCATTGGCAGGAATGACGAAATCAATGCCATTAGGATTGGAGTTTGTATCAACGATACCAAATACCGGGATTCCCAGGCGCTGTGCTTCACGTACAGCAATTTTCTCCTTCATTACGTCAATTACGAACAAGGCTGCAGGCAGACGGGTAAGGTCAGCAATACTTCCGAGCATCTTTTCCAGTTTCGCTCTTTGACGAGAAATCTGAAGTTTCTCACGCTTTGAAAGCTTTTCCCAGCTGGTATCCTTCGTCATTTTGTCGATGGAGACCATCTTTTTCACTGCCTTGCGGATTGTTGGAAAGTTGGTAAGCATACCACCTGGCCAGCGTTCAGTAACATACGGCATTTTCACGCTTGACACCAGTTCAGAAACAATGTCTTTTGCCTGTTTCTTGGTGGCAACGAAGAGAACCCGACGACCTGACTTGGCAATCTGTTTCATTGCGGCAGCCGCTTCATCGATTTTTACAATGGTTTTCTGAAGGTCGATAATATGAATCCCGTTTTTCTCCATAAAGATATACGGAGCCATGTAAGGATTCCATTTTCTTCTCAAGTGGCCGAAATGTACACCGGCCTCGAGCAATTGCTCAAAATTTGTTCTTGGCATCTGTTTACTTTTTTCTGAAATCTCGCTGAAAAGCAACTGCTGAGTAGCTCCTGAAAAGGGAAGTCTCAACAGTTTTAGATCCCTGATTTATAATTCTGATAATAATTCTAACGTTTCGAGAACTGGAATCTCTTACGGGCCTTGGGTTGTCCAGGCTTTTTACGTTCCACTTCACGTGGGTCACGTGTAAGAAAACCGGCATGTTTCAGTTTGGGGCGATTTTCGGCATCGATTTCAACCAATGCCCTGGCAATACCGAGACGAAGAGCTTCAGCCTGACCAGTGATTCCACCGCCATCAAGATTGGCTTTAACATCATAATTGCCTTCAACACCCAATAAGGTAAGGGCCTGTTTGGCTACAACCTGAAGCATTTCGGTTGGGAAATACTCACTCAACTCACGTTTATTGACGGTTATATTGCCTTTCCCCGGGGTGATATATACGCGCGCAACAGCTGATTTACGGCGTCCTAAGGTATTAGTAACTTCCATAGCTTATTTAATCGTATTTAAGTCAATAACTTTTGGTTGCTGGGCAGCATATTTATGCTCGGGACCCACGACCACTTTTAAATTCCTGTAAATGCTTCTTCCCAGACGGTTTTTTGGCAACATACCTTTTACCGCTTTTTCAACAAGACGCTCGGGATATTTGGCAAGGATATCAAGGGGAGTCTGAAACCTCTGACCTCCAGGATATCCGGTATGCCGGACATATACCTTGTCGGACATCTTACTGCCAGTCAGACTGACCTTCTCGGCATTGATCACAATCACGTTATCACCGCAATCAACGTGCGGGGTATAGTTAGTCTTGTGCTTGCCGCGGAGAATACGAGCTACCGTGCTGGCCAGACGACCCAATACCATGTCGGTAGCATCTATAACTACCCATTCTTTATTTACTGTGGCCTTATTGGCTGATACAGTCTTGAAACTCAGTGTATCCACTTGTCTATTTTAATTTTGATTCAACAATTCTTACCATTGTTTTCTGTCCCGCAAAAGGTTATTCACATCGGGCATGTTGATAACCTTGTTTATCAGTAAGAAAATCAATATATTATACAATCTGCAAGTAAGGATAATAATCGGACTGCAAAAGTATTTTCTTTTTTCAAATATACAAACAAGACTCCTCTAAAAAATTGATTTTCTTTACAGAAGGCCTGCAGTGTTAAATTTGTTAACAGATCCCAAAACCGATTGCATAAGATCATTTATCGAATTCAGGCAGGATATTTTCACCCGGGTATTAAATCCATTGAAAAGTTCAATGTTTAACTGCTGATATTTTTCAGTCATAAATTAAAATGAAGACCTTTCCTTACAACAGACTGTGTTGAAAATTCATTATTCAATTCATGCTATTTTAACTATTTTTGCTACACATGAATCATTATTGACAAAGCATGGCACGAACAAAGCCCAGAAGACTGAAAAAGAGAATTTTCACTTCCTACCTCACCTCCACCATTAGCATAACGCTGGTTTTGTTTCTGCTGGGTTTACTTGCCTTGGTTTTGTTGAATGCCGGCAGGTTGACAGACTATGTTCGTGAAAAAATAGGCTTTACACTGATTTTGCATGAAGATTTGCCGGATTCAGAAATCAGGAAACTTGAAATCGCACTTAATGCCCAGCCTTTCTCCCGGGAAGTTACTTATATCGATAAAGAAGCTGCAGCCAAGGCTCTTGAAGAGGAGCTGGGTGAAGATTTCAAGGGATTTTTGGGTTACAATCCTCTCTTCTCCTCCTTTGAAGTCAGGCTTTTTGCGCCCTATACCCACACCGACAGCCTCACAATACTTGAGAAAAACATGCTTCAGTATCCACAGGTCAGGGAGGTCTTTTATCAAAAGAGCCTGGTTTCCATCATCAACGAGAATGTCAGAAAAATCAGTCTTTTCCTTATTATCTTCAGTGCCCTCATGGTATTTGTCTTTAGTGTACTGATCAACAATACCATCCGAATATCCATCTATGCGCAGCGATTTATCATCAACAATATGTTGTTGGTTGGGGCTACCCGGACTTTCGTAAGAAGGCCCTTCGTCAGAAAAAGCATTCTGTTCGGCATATATGGCGCAATTTTGGCCTGTGCCGGACTGGCAGCCCTGATGCTAACATATAAAAAGGAAATCAGTGGCATCATAAACCTTGAAGATCTGACCGTACTGGGGTTAGTGGTGCTGACAGTTTTTGTTGCCGGCATCCTTCTGTCCTGGATATCAACCTATTTTGCTGTAAACAGATTCCTGAGAATGAGGTTTGATGAATTGTTTTATTAAAAAACTATCTTTGTCCATTCAAAAAATTTGACTGATGAGCAAACAGGATAACAATCAATTGAAAGACAATCCCCGCTTCCCACTCGGACCCACAAATTACAAGCTGATGGCTATTGGATTTGCCATCATTATCATTGGCTTTTTGCTCATGGTAGGCGGAAAGAGTGATAATCCTGAAGTCTTTAATTCCGAAATGTTCAACTTCAGGAGAATTACGCTTGCTCCCATGGTATTGCTATTCGGATTTGTTTTCCAGATTTATGCGATCATGAAAAGGTCAAAATCCGACGAATAATATTATCCTTCATCCATGACTGTTTTTGAAGCTTTCCTTCTTGGATTGATCCAGGGACTAACCGAATTTCTGCCTGTTAGTTCCAGTGGCCATCTCGAACTGGCTAATCACCTGCTTAATATTTCAAATACTGAAAACCTCTCATTCACAATTGTCGTTCATGCAGCAACGGTTTTAAGCACAATCGTGGTTTTCAGAAATGACTTTATAAACCTTGTCAAAGGTGGCCTTCAGTTCAGGTGGAACAGTGAAACCAAATATATCGCCATGCTTCTGGTTTCAGCAATACCGGTTGCAGTGGTTGGACTTTTCTTTCGCAATAGCGTCGAATCTGTATTTACAGAGAACCTTACCCTGATCGGCATCTGCCTGATGGTCACCGCCACATTACTCTCGTTTGCCCATTTCAAAAAAGGAAAGCAAAATGGCCAAATCGGGTTTAAACATAGTTTTCTGATTGGCCTTGCACAAACCATAGCCGTCCTCCCGGGCATTTCCAGAAGCGGTGCAACCATTGCCACCGGGCTATTGCTTGGAAACGACCGGAAAGAGGTAGCCCGTTTTTCCTTCCTCATGGTGCTAATCCCAATTTTGGGTGCCGTGTTTTTGGATATAGTAAAGGGAGACTGGAATGATGAACTGAAAATTGGTTTTCTTCAATTATCCATTGGATTTCTGGCTGCTTTTTTGTCCGGACTGGCTGCTTGTCGCATTATGATCCGACTGGTTTCCAGGGGGAACCTGATTTATTTCGCAATATACTGCGTCATTATTGGGCTTATTGCTATCTTTGCAGCCTGAAAATCAAGGATTACGGAAAATAATTAAACAATTTCATGTCGGTAAAGACATTATCAGCCGTTGCACACCACTTTTCGGAAGGAGAAATTCTACTGTTTGATAAACCCTACGGATGGACATCATTTGATTTGGTCAGCAAGGTGCGTAATACCATTTCTAAAACACACAAGATCAAGAAGCTAAAAGTTGGGCATGCCGGTACTTTGGATCCGTTGGCTACCGGTTTACTCATACTTTGCACAGGGAAGGCAACCAAAATGATTGATAATATTCAGGCCGAACAAAAAGAATATATAGCTACTTTGAAACTTGGAGCCACCACTCCCTCGTATGACCTTGAAAGCGAAGAAAACGGGGTATTCCCCACAGAGCATATCGACACTGCCTTGATTCAGGAAGCAATTTGCAGTTATACCGGCACGATTGAGCAAGTTCCTCCGGCATTTTCAGCGGTCAAAATCAATGGGAAACGCGCCTATGAACATGCCCGCAAAGGGGTTGATCCGGAACTAAAAGCAAAAACGGTTGTTATTACAAATATTGAAGTCATTTCATTTGAAATGCCCACACTTATACTCCGGATCACCTGCAGTAAAGGTACTTATATCAGATCACTTGCAAGGGATCTGGGTGAAGCACTCCAGTCAGGTGCTTATCTCACCGACCTTCGCAGAACAAGGAGTGGTGACTATCATGTGGATAATGCCTGGACTGTGGATGATTTTTTAAAACAGGTCAGCGAACAGAAAACAAAAGAAGAAGTTAAATAAATAATTTGCGGAAGATATGGCAGAAATGAAATTATCGAAATTCAAGTATAAACTACCTGACGAAAAAATTGCCCTTCATCCTTCCCCCAACCGGGACGAATCAAAATTAATGGTTCTTAACAGGGCAAAAGGTACGATTGAGCATAAAGAGTTCAAGGACGTGCTTGACTATTTTGATGACGGTGATGTTTTGATTTTCAACGATACCAAAGTATTTCCGGCTCGTCTCTATGGCAACAAGGAGAAAACCGGAGCTGAAATTGAGGTATTTCTGCTGCGCGAACTGAATCGCGAGCAAAGACTTTGGGACGTGCTTGTTGATCCCGCAAGAAAAATCAGGATCGGCAACAAACTCTATTTTGGCGAAAATGACATGCTGGTGGCCGAGGTCATCGACAACACTACTTCACGGGGCCGGACTTTACGTTTCCTGTTCGATGGCAACTATGATGAATTTAAGAAAACGCTATACAGCCTGGGTGAAACCCCCCTGCCAAAATTCATCAACCGGCCGGTTCAACCTGAAGACAAGGAACGTTACCAAACCATCTTTGCAAAGCACGAAGGCGCGGTCGCTGCACCAACTGCCGGGCTGCATTTTAGCAGGGAACTGATGAAAAGACTCGAAATCAAGGGTGTCGACTTCTCCTATATTACCTTGCATGTCGGATTGGGCAATTTCCGGAGTGTTGATGTGGAGGACCTTACCAAACACAAAATGGATTCTGAGCAAATCTGGGTTACCGATGCAACATGCGACAGGGTAAACAAAGCAAAGGATGAAAGAAAAAACATTTGTGCCGTTGGAACCACAGTCATGAGAACGCTTGAAAGCTCAGTTTCGACCCAGGGCTACCTGAAACCATATGAGGGCTGGACAAACAAATTTATTTTCCCTCCCTTTGAATTCAGTGTGGCAAATTCCATGATTACCAATTTCCACCTTCCCCTTTCAACTCTGCTGATGATGGTTTCGGCATTTGCAGGGTATGATCTGTTGATGGAGGCATACAGGCTTGCGTTGAAGCACGACTACAGGTTCGGCACATATGGTGATGCCATGTTGATTATCTGATATATGTCTGTGACAGAAAAAGCCATTTGCCTTGTCAGGCATATGGCTTTTTTTTGTGGCCTGTTTTTTGAGTTTGGTACTCGCGACTGTTTACGTTATCCTGGAAAACCATTTCGGAACATTCGAAACACAGCAATGATTTATAAACAAAATAACATTTACTATTATGAAAAATCTCATATTCAGTGCTTTCGCAATTTTGTTTTTCACCACCTCCTTGTTAAGCCAGGAAATGGTCCCTGTCAGGCACATTGATGTTACCGGAAAATATGAAACAGAAGTGGAACCAGATGAATTTGTTCTTTCCCTGACAATAAGCGAATACTGGGAAGAAGAATTCAAGAAAAAAGCCGATGAAAAGGATTACCGGACCAAGGTTCCCATCGCAAGGATTGAAAATGATTTACTTCAGGCACTCTACAAGGCTGGCGTAAAAAAAGAACAGGTAAAGGTTCAGGGAATGGGTAATTGGTGGCGACAAACCGGCAAGGATTTTTTGATCAGCAAACAGCTTGAGATCAGGCTAAACGATTTTTCCATGGTAAACAAGGTAGCCCAACTGGCCGACACCAAAGGTTTCAAAAATATGTACATCCGGGAGATGACCCATTCGGGCATTGAAGAAATTGAGAAAGAAGCCAGGATCAAAGCCTTGCAAAATGCCAGGGATAAAGCAACTTACCTGCTGGAAAGTATTGGTGAGAAACCCGGCAAAGTGATTTCAGTATCTGAAACACAAGATAACCGGTGGTTAATGCAGTATGGTGACCAAATGATGATGAAGACAACTGGGGCAATGGCAGAAAGCCAAATGGAATCGGTTGAAGAACTGAAAAAAATAAAAGTGTCCTCCCAGATTTCAGCCCGGTTTTCGATTGCAGAATAACATTTAGGGAATACACCTACCAAATTCAGCCGATATTGGTTAATTTGCGCAAAATAGTTTGGGTTCCATGAATGCAGCACCTTTTGTTTGCCCGGTATGTAACCATAACGGTTCTACACCGGTTTTTCAATGCAAAGACCATTTCATCACCGGCGAAAAATTTCCAATCCTTAAATGTAATGGATGCGGATTCCATTTCACCGGCAATCTTCCGGCATTAAATGACCTTGGAAGGTACTACAAATCAGATGACTACATTTCCCATTCCGATACACGTCAAGGCATGGTCAACCGCGTATACCATCTCGTACGCGAATACATGCTGGCCAGAAAGCTGAAAATAGTAAAAAAATATGCCGGTAAAGAGAAAGGCAATTTGCTTGACATCGGGGCTGGCACAGGGTATTTCCTCAGCTATGCCCGTCAGAAGGGATGGACGGTGTCCGGCACCGAAAAGGATCCTGATGCGCGCAACGTGGCTTTTGAAAAATGGGGAATCAAAATCCTGCCCGACAATGAACTGTTTCACCCAAGTGGTGATCTGTTTGATGCCATTACTTTGTGGCATGTCATGGAACACCTCCCCGACCTGGATGCCCATTGGAAATGTATTTCCTCAAAACTGACACCTGATGGGGCATTGATCATTGCCCTTCCAAACCATGAATCATCGGATGCAAAACATTATGGCTCCTTTTGGGCAGCCTGGGATGTACCCCGTCACCTTTGGCATTTCAGTCCTGCCCAGGTCAGGCAATTGGCAGGCAAACACAGATTCAGGATCGAAGCCATGCACCCAATGCCCTTTGATGCTTTTTACATTTCCATGATGAGTGAAAAATACCGAAATAGTTCTTTCCCTTTACTGAAAGGATTGATTACTGGTAAAATCTCGTGGCTGATAAGCCTCTTTAGCACAGCAAAGTGCAGTTCGGTCATTTATGTGCTGCGAAAAAATTCTGAATAATTTTATATTCAGCTAATTATATTCTTCTTAAGACATAAAAAAAAGCCCGGCAGAATGCCAGGCTTTTTTTTATAGATGATCTGTCAACAATCAGCTCTGTTTCTTTTCCAGAGCTCTGCGGACACGCTGTTGTGTTTCATATACAATCGGGGTAGCCACGAATATGGAAGAATAGGTACCGATGCCAATTCCCACAAGAAGGGCAAATGTGAACCCTCGAATGGTCGCCCCTCCGAAAAGGAAAATAGCTAACAATACAACAATGGTCGACAAGGAAGTACTGAACGTACGTCTCAGGGTAGCATTGATGGCTTGATTCATGGTTAAACCCATTTCACGCTTCGGATAGAGCTTAGTATACTCCCTGATACGGTCAAATACAATAACGGTGTCGTTGATCGAATAACCAAGTACTGTCAGGATTGCCGCGATAAATGCCTGGTCAATTTCCATTGAGAACGGCATAATGGAATAGAAGAGCGAAAATACACCCAAAGTGATCAATGAGTCATGTGCAAGTGAAACTACCGCTCCGAGACCATACTGCCAGTTGCTGAATCGCATCAGGATATACAAGAAGATGATGACCAGTGAGAAAATAATCGCAATGATTGCATCCCTCTTGATATCGTGTGAAATGGTTGGCCCCACTTTTTGGGAACTCATCCGGTAATTTGCCGAGAAGTCCTCAAACGACACATTGTTCAGGAATCCTCCTTCAACCAGACCTTTATATAAAAGTTGTTCAACCTCACCATCAACAGTATCGGTCATATCATCAACTTTATAAGTGGTAGTCAGTCTGACCTGATTGTTGCTTCCGAAGGTCTTCACTTCAGGTGTTGACCCAAATGCACCAGTCAGTGCTCTTTGAACATCAGAAACCTGCACATCCTGGTCAAACCTTACCGTATAGGTACGGCCTCCCTTGAAGTCGATCCCAAGGTTGAATCCGCGAACCGCGAATGAAATTAAAGAAATCACGATCAATGTGCCAGAGATGACATAAGCAACTTTCCTCTTTTCAAGGAACTTGATTTGCGTATTCTGCAGCCAGTTACTGGTTATTTTCGAGGTGAAAGTAATATTCTTGTTACGCTTCAGCTGCCATTCAAAAATAATCCGGGTAATAAAGATAGCCGTGAAAAGTGAAGTGAGGATACCGATTACCAATGTGGTAGCAAAACCTTTGATGGGTCCTGAACCAAACATGTAAAGAACTATACCTGTCAGCATGGTAGTAACCTGGCCGTCGATAATGGCAGAATAGGCGTTTTTATAACCGTCAGCAATTGCCAGCTTCAGGCCTTTGCCTGCATT
>DIFU01000001.1:0-353 GCA_002419285.1 Prolixibacteraceae bacterium UBA5740
ACTGGAATATTTGTATTCGGAATAAACAGTGATGCAGAAATTAGCTGATTTTTAACAGATTTGTATATTTTTGCGCCGGAAAAAATATTAAAACTATTTGTATGGCTACAACAGCAGATTTAAGAAATGGACTGTGCATTGAGTGGAATGACCAGCTTTGGACGGTTGTACAGTTCCTGCATGTGAAACCGGGCAAGGGTCCGGCCTTTGTAAGGACCAAACTAAAAAACCTAAAAACTGGCCGGGTTTTGGAAAACACTTTTAACTCCGGCGTTAAAATAGAACCAGTCCGTATAGAAAGAAGGCCCTATCAATATCTTTACAAGGATGATATGGGATGTCATTTCATGCAA
>DIFU01000001.1:540-6212 GCA_002419285.1 Prolixibacteraceae bacterium UBA5740
GCCGAAATTATGGTCCCACTTTTCATCAACGAAGGAGAGGTACTCAAAGTCGATACCCGAGACAGGTCATACAGTGAACGCGTAAAACAATAAGATCACTTTGCATCATAACGAATCCGGGTAACATGGTTGCCCGGATTTTTTGTTAATTGTCAATCCCTTTTTTTTCAACAGGAGAATTCAGGTCGATCCATACAATCATGGCCGTAAATGCCCAAAATGGAACGGCAGCCTTGTCGGTATCCAGGAAGTTATTCATGAATCCATGGGCATAATAGGTTACTAACCCGAGAAAGGATGACACAAGAATACCCTTCAGTCTTTGATCTTTTAATCGGATGTAAGTTTTTACCGCCGTGTAAACGACCATAACAACCACAAGAAGAAAGGTAAGCATCCCTCCCAAACCACTTTCCGACAATGGCCCAAGGTATTCGCTGTGGGCATTTCCGGCATCACCCATATTGGTACTGATGATGGTTTTGTCACGTGAGAGCTGGTACGGGGCATATTTAAACATATAGGTTCCAGGCCCAAAACCAAACACAGGCTTTTCTTTAAACATCCTGATCGCGCAACCCCAGCGATTTAAACGCTCCAGGTTTGAAGCATCGGAAGTAATATTCGACATGGAACTGAAATGTTCGAGGAGATTGGAAGAAGATTCATCTTCATTTCGCTCCAGATATTGCACCAACTGATTTTGAAAAAGCAGCACTATGGCAATCATGCTCACGGCGGTGATAACCATGGTTCGGAAACGTATCTTCAGCAAAATCAGTACCCATATTACCAGTGCAAAAATCAGGCTGAGCCATGCAGCCCTCGTATATGACAAAATAAAGGCGATAAAAAGAACCCCAAGTGCAAGCCTGGCCAACCAAGTTGCGGATGGAGAAAAGTCCTTGCGAACCGAAAAAAAGGCCATTATGGGGATAAACATGGCAAGAATCGCCCCGTATGAGGTATGGTCATTGAAAAAAGGAGTCATTACCCAGTGGGCAGCCTGTTTATTCAGCAATCCATGGCCTGCATGACGTATAATTGTATAAGCAATGACAATCAACAGGGATGAAACATAGATCCAGACAAACTGGTCAAACTTACGGTTGTTGTCAAACAACTTCATGGCCAGAAGATAAAATCCGACAATGAACCAGATCCGTACCAACAGGAATTTAAAAGAAACCAAAAACATGGTGCTGGTCAGCGTTGTCACGAACAACCAGAGCAAATAAATCCAGATCGCAATGGAAACGGGGTGTTTAAGTATCTTCATATCAAATCCCCGGTCGGCCGATACCCGGAGTAAAAACATCAGGAGAACCCCAAACAACAAAGGTTCAGTCGGCAAAAACATATCGAACGACAATCCTCCTGCCAGTTCCTTGAGTGGTAGTGAAAGTGGAGTAAAAAACACCACAACCATAAGTACTTTGTCGAGGGAAAAAATGGCAAGAAGGATAAAAAACAATGCGAATGGCAGCAAGTTGATCACCAGTGAATTCTTTGCGGAAACAAACCAGACATTCAGCAGGATGAACAACAGAGAAACCGCGTAGAAAGCAGCCAGTCGTATGCCAGGATTTTTAAACACCGATCTCCTCTTTTTTCCTGAAATCTAATGTCACAAAAACAAGCAGTGCAAAAAATAAAGCGGAGACAAGTGTAAAAGCCACGATCAGCCACCTGACCGGGTAAGCCTTTTTATCAGGGACCAGTGGTTTCTCAACCACGTGGGCGTATGTAATATCCTTATTTGCCTCCGAAAAGTTGACATGGTAAAGTTCAATAAGAGAATCGATCGTATTGTTCAGATAGGTAAAATGTCTTTCAATTATCAGTGCTTCTGCACCCTTCTCGACCATATTGTCATACAATTTTTTGATCTCCCGGGAACCGGAAGAATTAGATCCTGACTCGGCCAAGGCTTTCATATATCCCCTGGTCACTTCAGGAACCTGGGATTGCATATCCAGGATCTGATAATCACTTCGAATTTCATTCAGCAAACGGGCTATGGAATCTCTCTCTTCACTTCTCCTTTTAAGATTGTCAGTTGCTATCTTCACCATTTCCCAATTCTTGGCAGAGTGCATTTCGCGGACCTTGAGATTATAGAACCGGATCAGGGAATCGCACATCTCATAAGCCCTTACCGGATTTTCGTCCAAAACTTCAATCTCGACCGTTTCATATTCAGTTTTGCGAACCGAAAAGTGATCATTATAGATTGCAAGCATATAGGTTAGGTACTTTGGATCATCCTGACGAACCTTATACACATCGAACAGTTTGAAAACATCAAACATTTTCAACTTAATGTCATTCGAATTCAGGATTTCCAACATCTGCTCTGACTCAGATTCCTCACTTAACACACTCAGGTTGACAGGGTAAAGCCTTGCCGTGGATTTGAACTTTGGGGTAATAAATGCAGGTGAAGAAAACACAGCTGCCAGAATCACGGCACAGATTCCGATAATTACGAAATGAAGACGGCGTTTCCAGACAATGTCGAGGATCCGTCGGTTATCAAAGAAGTCGTTCATAAATTTGATCTGGTTAAATCCGAATATGTGCTTTAACGATAAAGACTCTCGTTTATTTTGAGAGTTATTAATTTACCGGACGATGATTAGATAGTAATTCTTTTTACCTTTTTGTGCGAGGATGTACCTGTCACCAAGCAGGGCCGTTTGATCAATGACCTGATCGACTGAAACAACCCTCTCTTTGTTGATACTCAACCCATTAGATTGGATGGTACGTCTGGTTTCGCCCTTCGAGGGAAACACAGGTGCTTTCTCGGTCAGGAGATCTACGATATTTACGCCATTTTCCAAATCAGCTTTCGCTATTTCAAAATGTGGTACTCCATCAAAAACCGAAATGAGGGTTTTTTCATTTAATTTTCTCAGCTGTTCAGCCGTACCTTGTCCAAACAAGATCTGCGATGCTTCCACAGCCATGTTGTAATCGTCGCGTGAATGTACCATTATAGTCACCTCTTCGGCGAGCCTCTTTTGCAAAACACGCTGATGTGGTGCCTCACGATGCTGGGTGACCAGGTCACTTATTTCCTCCTGCCCCAAAAGCGTAAATATCTTAATGTATTTTTCGGCATCCTCATCTGAGGTATTAAGCCAGAACTGATAGAATTCGTAGGGAGAAGTCTTCTCCGGATCGAGCCAAACATTGCCTGATTCGGTCTTGCCAAATTTTCCTCCATCAGCTTTGGTAATGAGCGGGCAGGTCATGGCAAAAGCAGTCCCTCCGGCAATTCGGCGAATAAGCTCGGTACCGGTTGTGATGTTACCCCATTGGTCGGAACCGCCCATCTGCAATTTGCAGTCGTAATTCTGGTACAAGTAAAGGAAATCGTATCCTTGAACCAATTGGTATGTAAACTCCGTAAATGACATTCCTGACGATGATTCGGAAGAAATTCTCTTTTTAACCGAATCTTTCGACATCATGTAGTTTACTGTTATATGTTTCCCAACATCGCGAATGAATTCAAGGAAGGTAAAACTCTTCATCCAATCGTAGTTGTTTACCATCAATGCCGCATTGGGTTCATTTGAATCGAAATCGAGAAACTTTGAAAGTTGCCGTTTCAGGCAATCCTGATTATGTCTCAAAGTATCTTCATCAAGGAGGTTGCGCTCCTGTGATTTCATGCTCGGATCACCGATCATGCCGGTTGCCCCACCAACAAGGGCAATGGGCTTATGGCCGGCACGCTGAAGATGCTTCAACATCATGACTCCAACTAAATGGCCAATATGCAGTGAATCAGCCGTGGGATCAATTCCGACATAGGCTGAAGTCATTTCCTTTTCAAAATGGTCCTCGGTTCCGGGCATAACATCATGGATCATCCCGCGCCATGATAATTCTTTTACAAAGTTCATTCTCGAAAAATTTTGTGCAAAGATAAAAAGAGTTTTGAGTTGGGAGGTCGTGAAAAAATCCTATTCTCAGACTAGGGCAGTCAATGTAAGGTATTGATCCGTGTAAAACGGGGGATTCATGTTTACACCTCGTCTGAATAGTTTAATCACGTTTACCTAACCGCAAGATATTGGCTTGCGCCAGTGTCATGACAAGGACACCTGCAACTGTCAGTAACCCTCCCCAAAGCTGGTGTGGCAAAGGCAAGGTCTGAAAATAAAGCCATGCACCAACCAATACCACAATACCCTTCAGGCTCTGGACTATTGACGACCGGGAGGCTTCAATATACTGGAAGGAGTAATATATGGTCAGAATCCCCATGAAAGGACCAAGGAAGGATCCTATTGCCATATTAACCAGTGAACTTGTGGGTACCACAAATGATTTTGCTGTCGCAAACATCAGAATGGTAGAATACACCAGCAACCACAGGTTATGGTTCAGGGTAATTAATTCAGGTGAAAGTTTCTTCACATTGACTTTCACGACAATAGAGGTAGCTGCAGCCAATATGGCATTCACCAAAACAATCATCGTCCCGGGAATAAACATATCCGACAAATTGCTGCCACCGTTGTAGCTGATAATAAAAGCCCCGGCGAATGCCAGCAAAACTCCGGTGGATTCAATAAACGTGAATCGCTCCTTTAGCAAAACAACTGCCCCAAGAGTCAGGAACACAGGGTATAGATTTCCTAAAAAGGAAGTGACTGATGGATCGGGAATGATATGAATGGAAAGAAAAAAAGTTGAATTAGTCAGGATCTCAAGGATTCCAAGTAAAATCAAGATCCTGGCCTGAGGCCATTTCAGTTTGGGAATATTAGCGAGGTAGCCCCGGTATGCTGTCCAAACCGTATTCAGTAAAGCTCCGAATGCATACCAAAAGAAACCAAACTGGATGATATGGATTTCATTCATCGCAGCCTTACTGAAAATATAGACATTCGAAAAAGAAATTGTCGCCAAAATGGCAAAGAAATATCCTTTAAACCGATCAGATTTCATAATGCAAAAATAGGAAAAGAATCTCTTGTGTGTTGGAAAGTAAAATATAACTTGCAGCACAAAAATCCGCCAATGCAAGGAGCCAGTAGGTTAGAAGGAGTATTATGGTTGGGGTTCGGAATCATGGTGAAATGGACTGCTATCACAATTACCTTGACATTGGCTATATGGTTGATTCCAATGATGGGTTCCGGCAGTCAAAACAGCCCATCAAATAATCCCAGGGCATGCTGGCCTAACACGATAAATTCCACATCCGATGTTTATGGCAAGGTTGCCTTCACTTCCTTTCTTGATTTTCCGACAGAGGTTATCCAACCCAATCCTCTCCGCCGAAAAAGGAATTTCAGAAAGGAAAAAGCATTGCTGGTTGGCTTCAATTTGCTGGGTGCCACTATGAACTACGGATCAGCCTATCTTGGGTATGCATTGGGCCGGGTTGTCAACCTGGAAACAGGGTTAGACCTAACAACGGCATATGGTGGGGTTTCCTTACATCCCATTCAATTCAGGAGGGTTGAAGGATTATCTCCTTATATGGGATTAATGGCCGGATATGCGGGAATCGGAGACGGCCCGCTGGAAGAGGAGTTTTATATGTACATGCCCGTTGGAGTGCGATACCTGACACCCGACAACTGGCACATCAGCATTGAGATTGCGGCCACCACAGCCGACAATATACACACTGGTCCATTATATGG
>DIFU01000001.1:6287-15223 GCA_002419285.1 Prolixibacteraceae bacterium UBA5740
GTACCTTTTGCAGTTATAGCCTGCTATTGAACAATCTTGCCAAAAGTTACAACCTCGACTTGATGGCTTTGGTTTCGGCTTCGAACCCAGGCTTTTCAAGCAAGGCAAACATATTTTTCTTATAAGCTTCAACGCCCGGTTGATCGAATGGATTGACTCCCAGCGTATAGCCGCTTATCCCACAAGCCTTCTCAAAGAAATAAATAAGTTGTCCCAGATTATATTCATCCAGCTTTTCAACAGTAATGCGGATATTGGGAACACCCCCGTCAACATGGGCTATCGCAGTACCAAGTTCAGCCATTTTATTGACTTCATCAATGCGTTTCCCGGCAAGGAAATTCAAACCGTCAAGATTTTCCTGGTCAGAGGGTATCGTTAACTCCCTGTCAGGATTTTCAACAGAAATGACAGTTTCAAAGAGTTTCCTCTCCCCTTCCTGAATATATTGACCCATTGAATGGAGATCAGAAGTAAAATCGACACTGGCCGGGAAAACGCCCTTGCCTTCTTTGCCTTCGCTCTCGCCGTAGAGCTGCTTCCACCATTCCGCAAAATAATGAAGCTTTGGATTATAGTTCACCAAAATCTCGATCAGATAACCTTTCCTGTAAAGTTCATTACGAACGGCTGCATAATGTGCTGCCGGATTATTATCAAAAGATATACCAGCCGAAGTGCTTTTCTCCATTTCCACAGCACCTCTTACCAATTCACGGATGTTGAATCCGGCAACTGCAATTGCGACCAGACCAACCGGAGTAAGAACCGAATAACGCCCACCGACATCATCAGGAATTACGTAAGTTTTATATCCCTCTGTATTCGCCAGTTTGCGAAGGGCACCTTTTGACTCATCCGTAATGGCAATGATTCTTTCGCGGGATTCCTGTCTGCCATATCTGACCTCGATGTCCTGCTTAAGAAGCCTGAATGCTATGGCCGGCTCAGTGGTAGTACCTGATTTGGAAATCACAATCAGGGCATACTCTTTTGTCTTCAACAAATCACGAAGTTCATAGAGGTAATCCTCCCCAATGTTTTGACCGGCAAAAACCACCAACGGATTATTCTTGGGCCTGAAGGAGGCGAAACTGTCGGAGAGGGCGTCTATTACAGCTTTTGCACCAAGATAGGAGCCACCGATACCGATAACCACGAGGATGTCGATATTCTTGGCTTTCAAACGGCCAGCTGTTTCTTCTATATCAGCCAAAGTAGGTTCATCGATTGATGACGGAAGGTTGACCCAGCCCAGAAAGTCATTACCCTTGCCTGTTTTCAGGTCAAGAGCCATGTTGTTTTGTTCGGTAATGGCCTGGTAGGCATCAATGCTCTCCTGGCTTACAAATCCCAATGTTCTTGAAAAATCTATTTTCATATGTTAACAATGTTTTATGATAATTTCTCTGTCAGCTTCTGAATCTCTTTTCGTGGTGACCGGTTATTGTAAAGAATCTGGTAAACAGCCTCACAGATGGGCATATCCACGTTATATCGCTCATTGATATCCCTGATTGATTTTGCAGCAAAATAGCCTTCTGCCACCATATGCATTTCAAGTTGAGCCGTCCGGACTGAATACCCCTTTCCGATCATATTTCCAAAGGTACGGTTTCGGCTGAACTGGGAGTATGAGGTGACCATCAAATCGCCGAGATATGCCGAACTCTTAATATCCCTGGAAATAGGATGAACGGCAGTGACAAACCGTTCGATCTCAAGTATGGCATTGGATACCAACACTGCCTGAAAGTTGTCGCCATACATTAGTCCGTGGACAATCCCGGCAGCAATCGCAATAATGTTCTTGATGACCGAGCTGTATTCTGTGCCCCAGATATCGTCGGAAATATTCGTTTTAATGTAGGAACAGGAAAACAAACGTGCAAAGAGGGAAGCATTTTTTTCATTCTGGCATGCCAGTGTGAGATAGGAAAGCCTTTCCAGTGCTACTTCCTCGGCATGCGAAGGACCGGCGATAATCCCGATCGATTCGTAAGGTACATTGAAGCGCGTATGGAAATATTCAGCAATCACCATGTTATTATCAGGAACCAGTCCCTTTATTCCGGAGATGATATATTTGCCTGAAATATCTTCAGTAAGGCCACTGATATAGTCAAGCAGGTACGCCGACGGGATAACCACTACCAGGATATCGGAATCCCTGACCACCTGGTTGATGTCGGATGAAAACCTGATTCTGTCAATGTCGAAAAGTACGCCTCGCATGTATCCGGGATTATGTCGATACTGCCTGAATTGTTCGATGGTATCATCATCGCGAATAAACCAATTGATCTCCCTTAAATTCTCCATCAGGATTTTGGCGACAGCCGTTGCCCAGCTGCCACTACCCAACAATGCTACCCTCAGTTCTTTTTCATTCATTCGAAGACGTTATTAATTAATTGGAATCCCTTTCTGCCATCCGTCAATTGAACCGGATCACTGCCATGGTTCCCCTGGCAGATCAATTGGCTAACGCAGTATCAATCCAACCTTTCACATCGTCCTGTGTCGGGTTTTGCAAGCCCAGTTTATTCTTTTTGTTATATCCGCACAACTCCTGGTGCAGCTTGGTATGCTTTTCGACTTCCTTAAGCTTGGAAACCAGTGAATATCCCATATTCCGCAGCACATCCACCCAGGCTTCCGGAACCCCTAACTGAAGAAAATCTTCTGTTTTACTTATTACTTCCTGTTTTTTTACTTCCGGCCTCATTTGGGGGAAGAACAAAACATCCTGGATAGAAAGGTTGTTGGTCATGAACATCGTCAATCGGTCGATTCCTATACCCATTCCTGAAGTTGGGGGCATTCCGTACTCTAATGCCCTGAGAAAATCCTGATCGATAAACATAGCCTCATCATCACCCTTCTCAGAAAGACTGAGCTGTTCTTCAAACCTCTCCCTCTGATCGATGGGGTCATTC
This sequence comes from Prolixibacteraceae bacterium UBA5740, assembly GCA_002419285.1. Lineage (GTDB taxonomy): Bacteria > Bacteroidota > Bacteroidia > Bacteroidales > Prolixibacteraceae > UBA1413. Next base: position 9,227 of record DIFU01000001.1, read on the forward strand.
AGTTCCGAGTATGCATTGGCAAGCTCCTTGCCATAAACCATCAGTTCAAATCTTTCAGTCAGGGCAGGATTAGTCCGGTGCTTCTTTGTTAGCGGAGACATTTCGATGGGATAGTCAATGATAAAAGTGGGCTGAATATAATTATGCTCACACTTCTCACCGAATATTTCATCTATAAGCTTGCCTTTCCCCATGGTGGGATCAGTTTCGATGCCCAGCTTATCGCAAACATGACGGAGTTCATCCTCCGACATACCTGAAATATCATATCCGGTATGTTCTTTGATTGCATCATACATGGTCACCCTGGGATAAGGAGCCTTGAAGTCAATCATATGTTCGCCAAGTTGAACCCTGGTGGTTCCATGAAGTGCCAATGCCACCCTTTCGATCATTTTCTCGGTGAAATTCATCATCCACCTGTAATCTTTATAGGCTACATAGATTTCCATCACGGTAAATTCCGGATTATGCGTCCGGTCCATACCCTCATTCCTGAAGTCTTTGGCAAACTCGTAAACCCCGTCATATCCGCCAACAATCAGCCTTTTGAGGTAAAGTTCATTGGCAATTCTGAGATATAATGGAATATCGAGCGTATTATGATGTGTTATAAACGGCCGGGCTGCTGCTCCACCGGGTATTGGCTGAAGAATCGGGGTCTCGACTTCGAGATAACCATTCTCGTTGAACATCTCGCGCATAGTGTTGATGATCTTCGTGCGCTTTACAAAGACGTCCCTGACATGGGGATTGACGATCATGTCGACATACCGCATCCGGTAACGTTGCTCCATATCGGTGTAAGCATCAAAAGTAACGCCATCTTTTTCTTTGACAACCGGCAGTGGTTTCAATGATTTATTCAGGATAGTGAGTTGCTTCACATTTATGGATAATTCACCCATCTGGGTAATGAAAGCATTACCCTTGACGCCAATGATATCGCCGATATCCAGAAGCTTCTTGAACACTTCGTTGTAAAATGATTTATCCTCACCTGGACAAAGCTCATCGCGGTTTATGTATAGCTGGATACGACCGCTTGAGTCTTGCAATTCGGCGAAGGACGCCTTACCCATAATCCTTTGGGTCATTAAACGGCCTGCAAGGCAAACCTCACTGAAATTGTTCAGCTCGGGGTTATACTGACTTTTTATATCCGAAGCCAGGGCATTAACCGGATATTCAGCTGCAGGATAAGGGTCGATACCCATATCTCTCAATTTCTGCAATGAATTGCGGCGGATAACCTCTTGTTCACTTAACGATATGTTTGTCATGCTCAAATATTTACTTTACAAAAAAACTTTGCAAAGATAGAAAAAGAATCTTTTACACTCAGGGCCAGCAGGATGTCAAATTTGGAGGCTCACAGCCATCTTCGCTTAAATTAGCACATATAAAATTATGAATCAAAAGGTTGGAAAAATCTTTGCAGCCCTTATTGTCTTTTATTATAGTTATCATTTTGCATTTTATATCTTTGCACAAATCGAACGCATAAGGTAACGGCGGAAAGGCAAAGCATGGAGAAAGTATGGAATTTGAAACCACAGGGCGAACTTAATGACATAAAGCATCTGTCAGCTGCGTTAAATGTAAATATGGTGATTACGAACCTTTTGGTTCAAAGAGGCATAAAGACATTTAGCGAAGCCAAAGCTTTCTTCCGTCCCAGACTTTCAGATCTGCACGATCCTTTTCTGATGAAAGATATGGAAAAGGCTGTGGAACGTCTGGATAAGGCAATCGAAAATCAGGAAAAAGTTTTGATCTATGGCGATTATGATGTCGACGGCACCACTTCGGTAGCCATGATGTACCTTTTCCTGAAAGACCATTTGAAAAATATAGATTTTTATATTCCCGACCGATATACTGAGGGGTATGGTATCAGTCCCCGCAGTATCGAATATGCCGCCGAGGAAAATGTTTCATTGATCATTGTATTGGATTGCGGCATTAAGGCAGTAGAGAAAATCAACTATGCCCGCCAGAAGGGTCTCGATTTTATTATCTGTGATCATCATAACCCTGGAGATACCATTCCAGATGCTGTAGCGGTTCTCGATCCCAAAAGGCCTGATTGCCCCTATCCCTACAAGGAATTATCAGGTTGCGGTGTGGGATTCAAACTTCTGCAGGCATACACCCAGCGAAAGAATTTGCCAACCGACAGGCTCTACAACCTTCTTGACCTGGTTGTTGTAAGTATTGCCTCGGACATCGTACCCATTTCGGGCGAGAACAGGGTGTTGGCTTACTACGGACTAAAAAAGCTCAACAAGGAGCCAGGCATGGGCTTGCAAACCATTATCAACTACTCAGGACTGACAGCTGGCGATATAACAATCAGTGATATTGTTTTCAAGATTGGTCCCAGACTGAATGCCTCCGGAAGAATCGAACATGGGAAAAAATCAGTCCAGATTTTAGTTTCACTCGACGAGGATAGCTCCGATGCGTTGGGAGGAGAAATAGACTCATTTAACGAAATCAGGAAAACTTTGGACAGGGACATCACGCAGGATGCCCTTGACATGATAGAAAATAACCCCGAGCTTAAAAACCGGAATAGTACCGTGATTTATAACCGTGACTGGCACAAAGGGGTAGTTGGAATTGTGGCTTCACGACTTACAGAATTTTACTATAGGCCTACCGTTGTTTTGACTGAATCCAACGGACTGGCAACAGGATCGGCGCGCTCCGTGAAGGATTTTGACCTGTACGAGGCAATCGGATCATGCAGCGACTTGTTGGAATCCTACGGTGGACATATGTATGCTGCCGGACTGACGATGAAGATTGAAAATATCTCGGAATTTTCCCGGCGATTTGAAGAAATTGTAACCCGCAGCCTGGATGGTCAGCCACAGGTTCAATCTATTGACATCGACACAAAACTTGCTCTACACGAGATAACACCGCGCTTTTTCAGGATCCTCAGACAGTTTGAACCCTTCGGGCCCCATAACCAAATGCCCGTATTTATAACTGAAGATGTCCTGGATGCAGGCACAAGCCGATTGGTTGGAAAGAATTCGGAACACCTGAAACTTGACCTGGTGGAGCCAGATGATTCATCCGCAGTATTTGCAGGAATTGCCTTTAACATGTCAGAGAAATTGCCTGTTATCAAGTCGGGTATGCCATTCGACATCTGTTATTCAGTTGCCATTAACGAGTTCAGGGGAAAATCAAACCTGCAACTTTATATCAGGGATATCAGGACCAAGGATATCTAAACTACGACCGGAATACTTCCATCGCTATCAATGAATTTTCAACCGGCCTTGCATACATCCGGATGAATTTTTTAGCAGCCTCCTCAGGGTTTCCTGGAACCATTTTCCTTGCTTCTTCAACCATATCAGCAAATGCAGCCATATCCTGGGCAGTGTAATTGTCAAGGAAATCGCCAGTTCCGAACATCATATCGTAGGCCACATAATTATAGGGCCAAAGCTTAAAATACTGATGGATCCTGTGGTCAATTCGTATTGCTAATTCCTGGATAAATTCATTCGGTTGCAGATGATTGTTCTGCTCTAAAAAGCTGGTTAAAATAGGTTTGCCAAACGAGAAATGTACCCGCCCTTTTTGGCTGAACAACCCAGAGGCCATACTTTTCAGGTCATCAGCTGTAGTCTTGCAGTATCCTTCCTCAGATTCCCGTTTTACCAGTTCTTCAACCTTGCTCAAACCACAAGGTTCTATTTCATATGAAATGGACAAGGGAATTATGGTTAGCTCACCAAAACCTTCAGCCAGACTTTTTGCATTGCTCATATTAAGCATCTTCAACAAAGCCAGCTGTGTTTGGTCATCACCATCCTTGGTTCTTCCTTCCCTTTGGGCAATCCACACAGAAGTGTTGTTTTCAGTTATGGACCCTCGGATATAAGTAGACAATTTGCGGGATGCTTCGAGCAGTTCGCGGGCAGCGATGTTCCTTTTAACGACAAAGGCCCTGTTCAGCTTTACTGCATGTTTTATCCACTCATAGACCAACAGGTTATCGCCAATGGCGATTTGGGTGGTATTCATGCCGTTCGACAAAATCAGATAATTCAGAAGTGCTGAATCAAGTATAATGTCACGGTGATTGGAGATAAACAGGTAGGATTTTGATTTATCCAGATTTTCCAGCCCACTAAAGGTGAGACCTTTAGTGGTATTATGAATAATCATTTCGACGAGATGTCGTACAAATGTAGTTTGCAGCTGCTCTATAGTCCTCATTTTTTTCAGGTGCTGCAATTTGTTTTCTTTCAACTCAGGTTTTCGGAAGATGTAACCCATCACTTCATTGAAAACAGGATCCTTCAGCAATAATTCCATTTTTTCTGGAAGTTCTGCATCATTATAGGGCCTTATATCATCAAATTCATTTACCTGCATGATCTCTTCGGTTTTTTTAACACGGCAAAGTAACAAAATAACAAGTTATAACCGGTACCGAAGTTGCATTTTCATTTCAGTTTTTGAGTTACCCTCAATCTTGTTGTAACCGGAGCTGATGTTATCCTGCTCATTATAAGTAGTATTGGCTAACTTAATCCAGGCATCCAAATGATCGGAGAATCGAAATCTCAGATTCAGGTATGTTCTGAATCCCTTCCCGAAAAAAGAGAGGGTAGAGAAATTGTACAGCATGTCATTCTCATATGCATAAACCCGTGATTCGAAACTGCCAGTCTTGAAAAAAGCAAACCTAACAAATAATGAAAGATCTGGTTGTTTTGGTGTCCAACCCACATCCTGCAGAATCATAAACCCCTTTTCTCTCTCACCCATTTGGACGAAAGATTGTTCTGTCCGCGTGCGGAAAATCCAATTTTCATTAGGCAGATAATTCAAATGGATACGCAGGCTGGATCGTACTTTCCCGTTATCTTCATATACTATCCCGTTACTTTCTTTCTGACTCTTGACCTTGTTTTTGTAGCGGATGTAACCATCCATTTTCCGGGAAAGTCTGATTTCGCCCTGTACCATCAGATCAGTCCCCTTTGAGGGGCCCGCTGTCGAATAATTCATCCAGGTTGATGAGAACCAGTCGGCATATGCTGACAAAGTCAATCCTGCCATCGGCAGAAGTCGCAATCCGGTATAGAATCCTGACTCATTATTAACCTGACCCGCTTCACCAAAACCATTGCCCCAGGTTGCATGATATCGGTATCCATAATTTCTGTAAAGCATTGACATCGACAATTGGTCATGTAAATTCATTTGTAGACCCTGCACAAAAGATAAGCCTCCACTTTTGCAGATGGCACCCTCTCCAAAGAGCTGGTATTTTCCTTGTACATAGCGATAATCAATTCCAAAATTGATATTTTCCTTCCCCTGCAAATGATATTTTTGGTAAAGCTGTGAACCATTGATAATTGGATACTGAAGCCTCTCATACATCAGGGTGGTACTCCAACGGGTCCGTCCAAACAAGAGCGAGAAAATGGCACCGGCAACTGAATGTCCAACCTGATTCTTATCTTCCATTTCGGAAATTGTACGATGGTACCCCGAAGTCTGGAGACTTGAAATGGTAGTCGATCCATCCTTATGTAGATCCCGGTTACCATCCGACTTTTTATGGGAGAGAAACAACACCCCGTCGACTCCCCTGTGGCGGAATTGTGTCGCTAATCCCCTGAAAAAGAAATTTTCGTCGGTAGAGGTATAAGGCCGAAGTCTAAGTCCAGGATTACCCGCATGCAAAGGATTGGCAGTTTTCCCTAAGGAAAAACCAGGTTGAAGAATCAAACCTTGTCCGGTTCTCAAGGAATAATCACCAATGATTAGCTGAGGGATTTCAGGAATGAGATGTAATGTAAGATGAGCCGAATAGAAATCAAAACCCGAGCGGTTTGCACCTGAAAAGAAGGGTTCGCCCGGATCCTTATCGGCAGTGATTCCCGCTTCAAACGAGTTATTTCTGGAAATGGAATATCGGGTATAATATTTCCGGGGATCACCCAGATAGGC
>DIFU01000023.1:0-4347 GCA_002419285.1 Prolixibacteraceae bacterium UBA5740
TTTCAGGCATCCGGATCAGGAATGGTCAGGTTTGCCAACCAACTGGTGCCAATGGGTGGAAAAACTTTTAAGGATGCACCGGCACTGTTTTCGGCATTCGAACAAGGTCATCCGGTGGCTAAAAGGGTAATGCGCGAAGCGGTCAGGGCATGGGGAAAATCAGTGGCAAACCTGGTTTCGGTGTTTAACCCCTCAATGATTATCTTTGGGGGAGGCATCTTTGGTCCAGCCGCCCAATTCCTTCCGGAAATACGAAGAGAAGCCACACTTTGGGCCCAGCCCATTAGTATGTCGCATGTCAGCATAGGGATTTCCTCATTAAAGGGAGATGCCGGACTGCTCGGAGCCGGACGGTTGTCGTTCAAAGAGAAATAATTACAAACCTTGAGAATTCATGTATAATAAGAAGAGTGTGACATCGGCAGCCTTTCTGGCCATGCTGATCTTTGGGATCGTAATGGCCGTTTTGGGATCGGTCCTTCCATCGGTCATTGATAAATTCAGGATAACCGTGGTCAATGCCGGAGCACTGTTTGTAATAATGAATCTGGGTATGCTCCTGGGATCCATGATTTTCGGGCCGGTAGTCGACCGGTATGGGTACAAAGGACTGTTAACAGTCTGTGCAGTGATCATATTTGCCGGAATTGAAGGGATAGCCCTCTCTCCTACCATCCCACTGCTAAAAATTTCCCTCTTCTTTGTTGGATTTGCCGGCGGTGCCATCAATGGCGGTGCTAACGCCCTTGTAGCTGACATCAATGAAGGAAATAAAAGCTCAGGACTGAGTTACCTGGGGGTTTTCTTTGGAATCGGGGCATTTAGTGTCCCGTTTATTCTGGGCTCGCTCCTCGATCATTTCAGCTATGAAACCATCATCGGAGCAGTTGGGATACTTATACTTATACCCCTGCTATTTTTCACTCTCATTTCGTTTCCCGGGGCAAAGCACAGCCAGGGTCTGCCATTGAAGGAGTCAGCTGCGCTTCTCAAAGAAAATCTTTTATTGTTATTAGGAATGATGCTTTTTATACAGAGCGGATTGGAAATGGTCATCAGCGGCTGGTCATCAACCTTTTTCAGTGAGCGTTTCCATACGGGCCCACGCGAAGCCGTACTTCTGCTTTCAGTTTACTGGTTGGCACTGATGATCGCTCGTATCATACTGGGAAAAATCCTTGTGCACGCCAACCATACCTTTGTCTTAAATATAGGACTTATTATCGCACTTACCGGAACGCTCATAATGGTGTTTGCTCCGGTTAAGTATATTGCAGTGGCAGGTCTTGCCCTGACCGGATTTGGATTTGCGGCAGTATTTCCAATGGTTCTTGGTTTTGTTGGCGATGCATACGCACGTCTATCGGGAACTGCATTTAGTCTGGTTTTGGCACTGGGATTACTGGGTGGCATGTTCTTCCCCTGGATCACAGGTATCCTTGCCGGAAAGTTCGGACTCCAAAATACCCTTTTAATAGCACCCATAAGCCTGTTCGCATCCCTGATTATTTTCGGTGTAATCCGAAAGCGGGGAATCAAACAATAACGAAGTACTTTAAAATTAACTAATTAACAGAAAGGAATAAATAAATGCTGGCAAAAAAATGGCTTTCGAATGCCCGTGAAGTGATGGATTCGATCGAAAACACGCAAATTGAAAATATCATGAAAGCTGCTGAAATCATGGCAGCTTCCATAGAATCGGGAAGATGGGTTCACACCTTCGGCTGTGGGCATGCCACCATTCCCGTTGAAGAGATGTATCCACGCATCGGAGGATTTGTAGGCTTCCATCCCATGATTGAACTGCCCCTCTCCTTCTTTACACACATTACCGGAGAAATGGGAGTACATCAGTTTGTCTTTCTCGAGAGAGTTGAAGGCTATGGCAATGAGATCATGAAAAGTTATACTTTCGATGAACGGGATACCATGTGGCTTTTTTCCCACTCAGGCATCAACAATGTAAATATTGACGTAGCCCTTGAAGCAAAAAGGATGGGGATGAAGGTGATTGTCACCGGTTCGGCCAGCGCGTTTAGCGGAGTGCAAACAAGGCATTCGACAGGCAAACAGATTTTCGAAATTGCGGATGTGGTGATCGACACCTGTGTTCCCAAAACTGACGCTTCGGTTGACCTGAAAAACCACCAGGATAAAATAGGGCCACTATCTACAATGGGATTCGTCACATCCGTCTGGATGACAATCTGCACTGTAGCCGAGATTCTTGCTGACAGGAATGTGAAACTTTATATACATCCTTCACATAATGTACCAGGTGATACAACTGCACGCCAGAGGCTCGATGCTGCATTATCGGAATACAAAAGAAGGGTGGCAGGAGTTTAGGGTTCCATTCCGGGCTGTTATCAACGGAAAGTTTTCGTAAAGAACCTTTCCGCTGTTTCCATATCCTCAGGCCAGGTTATCTTGATATTCTCCCGGTTACCTTCAGTAAGGAAAATTTCATGGCCGGCGTTTTCAAGAACTGAGGCATCGTCGGTAAATTTCTCATTAAACGGAAAGGAATAAGCTTTTTGAATCAATGATACCCTAAACGTCTGTGGGGTTTGAATCAGCCGAATCCGATTCCGATCGAGTACCTCATTTCCCTTATCACCCAACCAGCGTACCGATTCACTCACCGGAACCACGGGCACCGCATTTCCTTTCTCCAAAGCGGTTTCATAACAATGCCCGATGGTTTCGCACGAAACCAGGGGCCTCACCCCATCGTGAATAAACACGATACCCTCATCCATGATAGCATCCAGTCCGTTTTTAACGGAATAGAAACGGAAAGGACCTCCCGGGACAATGCGCACTGGGTAGTGAAATTGATATTGCTCGCAGAGATTGTCCCAAAATGCAAATTGTGAAGCAGGAAGCACCAGAATGACCTCCACATCAGGATCGTATGTGAAAAATGTTTCAATGGTATGCATCAACAGTGGTTTACCTGCCAAAACAAGAAACTGCTTGGGAACTTCCTTTCCCATGCGCAAACCCGAACCTCCGGCGACTATCAGTGCAAATTTTTTCATTTTTCTCCGGAATCATTTCCGACATATTTGTTTTACCTTGCCAAGGTAATCAGAAATTTTATTGAGTATACCCGTATGAAAAATGTCATCGATTTTCTTGAGCAACTGAAGCGAAACAATAACAGGGAATGGTTTAATTCTCATAAAGACTGGTATGAACAGAGCCGTCAAAAAGTTTTGTTTCTTACGGAACTAATCATTAATGAGATTCGCAAGTTTGATAAGGATATACCGATAACCGATCCCAAAGACTGCCTTTTCAGGATTTACAGGGATGTGCGTTTCTCGGCAGATAAAAGTCCATACAAGACACACTTTGGAAGCTCTATTGCGAAGGGCGGTACAAAAAGCAACAGGGCCGGTTATTATTTTCATATCGATCCGGATGCCAGTTTTATTGGTGGGGGAATTTACATGCCTGGACCAGATGTTCTGAAAGCCCTTAGGACGGCCATATTCGACCAACCAGACACTTTCCTGGACATACTTGAAAACCCCGGATTCAAGAAAACATATCCCACGGTTGATGGGGAAAAGCTAAAAACAGCCCCAAAGGGTTTTCCCCCCGATTTTGAGCATATCGACATTTTGAAATTCAAGTCATATGCATTCACAAGCGAAATAAATAAATCTGAAATTATTCGTGACGATTTTGCAAGCATGATGGTGGAAAAATTTCAAACCCTCTATCCCGCGAATCGATTTCTAAACGACGCTCTTGACCAGTATTTATGATGGTATGTTTTAAATAAATAATTTTCAGCTTGGCAGAAAATGAAACCACCCCTTCGATTGACCGAAGGGGCGGCTGAACATCATATAATAACAGGTTCGGTGTTGGACTCTTTCATTAATCCACGATGGTCACCCATCCATGAGTATCTGGCTCATCGCCATATTGAATCGCTCGCAACTTATTGTAAAGTTTGGTTGTCCAAACCCCGGGTTCAGTTCCGTACATGAACTCACGGTTTTCATCTGCATCATAGATCCGTTTAACCGGCGATATAACGGCAGCTGTTCCGCAAGCTCCCACCTCCTCGAAAGTTTCAAGCTCTTCGTAAGGCACTTTCCTCTTCTCAACTTTCAACCCCAAGTCAGTAGCCAGGGTCATCAGGCTTTTATTGGTGATTGATTGCAGGATCGATTCCGATTCAGGGGTGACATAGGTATTGTTTTTTATACCGAAGAAATTGGCTGGGCCACATTCATCAATATATTTTTTTTCACGGCTGTCGAGGTACAGAACGGCTGAGTAGCCCCCTTTCTTTGCCTTAACACCAGCCACCATGCTGGCGGC
>DIFU01000023.1:4461-5807 GCA_002419285.1 Prolixibacteraceae bacterium UBA5740
TCAGAAGCAGGTTTTACCCCAATTTCTGCACCTGTCCCAATCAGCATAGGCCTGATATACAGCGAAGCACCTGAATCATGTGGTGGCACAAATCGCTCATTCAACTTGACAGCCAGTTTTACGGCTTTCATGAACAATTCGACCGGCAATTTTTCCATCATGATGCCGTCGCATGAAAACTGCATGCGGGCAGCATTATCCGCCATCCGGAATATCCGGATTTTGTTGTCTTTACCTTTGAAAGCTTTTAACCCTTCGAAGGCTTCCTGTCCGTAATGCAAGGCGGTAGCCCCCATATGGATATTGATTTGCTCTGATGAACTGACCTCAAGTTCGCCCCATTTTCCGTCACGGAAATAGCAGCGAACGTTATAATCGGTTTTTCTGTAGCCAAAACCCAGGTTTTTCCAGTCAAGATTTTCCATAATCCTCCCTTTTTCAAATTTTTAAAAGATAGTTCAAAATAACGAATTTTTAAGTTTGAAAAACCGGAGTTTTATCAGTTTTCCCTAAAGCCTGAATTAGATTGTCCCATACAGGTTAGCTCCTTTGCGAAAACCGAAAATACATTCTCATAAAAAAGAGAAGGGCCGAAATGACAAGAACTACAATGATAACTGGTTGGGGCACAACAATGAAGTTAGTGAAATAGTTGACAATCAGCAACAAAAGCGCCAGAGTCATTATCGTATACAATGAGTTGGTCAGTTGTAACCACTTTGATTTTTTCATTTGCCTGATTTTTTAAACTTATACATATCAATCTAAAATGAGATTCTGATATAATAACCATTGTGTTTTCGGATATTAAGAACGGAACCATCATCAAAAATCAGATACTGTCCTTTAATACCGGTAAGTCTACCACTAATTTCAGGGGTCTTGTCGAATGACAGACTGGTAATTTTTACCGGATAATTCATCACCGGGTAGTTTATGGTTATGATTTCTGATTCTTCCTGGTAATACTTTTGCAGTTCTTTTGTCAGCAATTCCATAGCTTTCACCTTTTCTTCCTGCAGATTAAAATGAATCATTTTATTCTGAAGCATCTCCCGCCAGTTGGTTTTGTCAGTATAAAACTGCTTCAGCCATACTTCCATTACACCGGCAATGTGGCGGTTAGGTGTCCGGGCAAGAACAACTGCAGAACTTGCCCCCTGATCAATCCATCGGGTGGGCATTTGGTGGTGTCGTGTCACACCCACTTTCAGGTCGGATGAAGCGGCGAGATAAACAAAATGATCAATGAGATCATGTTCTTTGGCCCACTCAATATCACGAGCAATCCCGAAGTGAGCTTTGCTCAACTCCGGGCGCATCACCGATTCACTGGCTTCAGGTGC
>DIFU01000142.1:0-35306 GCA_002419285.1 Prolixibacteraceae bacterium UBA5740
CCAGGTTATCAGTTAAGCGAATGGTTGAGGGATTTTATAAGGATTACCACCAGCCAGTTGATGAAGAACTGTTCGTTTCCTTGCTTCCAGTTTTGGGCAAATTGCCTGCTTCCTTTCAGCCATCTGAACTAATGAAGGTAATTGAAAAAAATGCTTCACCTGAGCAACTGCTAAAGTTTTATCGGAAGTCGATCCTGACTGACCCGACAAAGGTTGCTTCCCTGATAGAAAGCGGATCAGTCAAAAAAATGAAGGCCCTTTCGAAGGATCCGGTTTTCGCATTATTCGCTGGCATACGATCATTCTATGACACACAGATTAATCCATCTATCCGAGTCATTGAGGAAGATATTGAAACAAGGATGAAACCTTATATGGCCGGGATCATGGAGATGAAGGAAGGTCAGATGTTTTACCCGGATGCGAATTCCACCTTGCGAGTTGCTTATGGTCGTGTTGAGGGATATCAACCTAAGGATGGAGTCGTTTTTAAGCACTATACCACACTAGAAGGAATAATGGAAAAGGATAATCCTGAAATCTATGACTACGATGTTCCTGCCAGACTAAAAGAGCTTTTCCATACCAAGGATTATGGCTCTTATTCCGATAATGGGGAGCTACCTGTATGCTTTGTGGCATCTAACCATACAACAGGTGGAAACTCTGGTAGTCCTGTTATCAATGGGGAGGGGCATCTGATTGGGATAAACTTTGACAGATGTTGGGAAGGTACAATGAGCGATATCATGTTCGACCCGGAACAATGCCGCAACATTGCACTGGATATGCGGTATGCCTTATTCATTATCGACAAGTTTGCCGGTGCCGGGTACCTTCTAAATGAAATGGAACTGATCAGGTAGATGCCTTGGTCGATTGATCAGGTTTTACGAGATAATTCAACCGGGAATGGAAATGGCTGAAAGGCAGTTCTATTCCCGGTTTTTTTGAAATTTAATCAGAAGGAATTTTATAGATGATTGAAATCTGTTGTGATTGGTCCAGGTCTTTACCGTCAATCAGGTGAAATGATAGGTTAAAGCGTCCGGAAACATTGCGATGCCTGATGAAGTACCAAAGAATATCGGTTCGATTATAATTGTTGAGACGATAAAATGGGTCACCCGAGAGGAAAGTGTGACCTTCTCCAGAGTGCAAAACGTTGCGAAGGCCAAAGTTTTTATATCTTAAGGAAGCTTCAGCCAGAAGGCTTTCTGCATAAATAAAGCCGTCGGTGACCGATCGTTCCCGATAAACCGAACCCAATACGCCAGCCATGAAATTTATGTTGAGGTTTTCTTTTTCCGCGATTTGATATCCAACCATTACCGAATATCCCAAATTGTCATTTACATGTTCCTCTGGGGTTCGATTTGCACTATGAGCCAAATGGTTGAGCAGGAGATGATTTTGTACGAAAAATTGATTCCATTGGGTTTTTCCGGAGGTGGCTGCAGTGAATGCCTCCCTTACTCCTAATCCCTGTCTGCCAGTCCAATCCACCCAGGCATTCTGAGACCCATTATTCCATCGGATTTCACCCCTGAACCCTTCAATATTGGGACGATAATATAATAGTGTATCAGATAACATGGCCAGAGGAAAACTAACCAACCCGTTTCTTGGAAAGCTGCCAAAGTGGAATGTGGTATTGGGCTTTTCCAGCTGGTAGTATAAAATCAGCAAGGGCTTTTGACCATTAATCGGGCTTCCAAATTCCAAAAGGTGACTAATTCCGACCCGAAATTTGTGTTCGTCGATGCTCGTGCCAATTTCGAAAGCCCCCCGTGCACCCAGAATAGTTTTTGAGATGTTTCTTCTGCTCGAAAATTCCCTGTTGTCACCAATACCTTCGAATAACAGGCCGATTTCAGGATTCTGCGACCAGGATACCATGGTAAGCAGGAAAAATAAGAAAGTGAAGGCTCTTTTCATCAGATGGCTGTTTATGATTGCTGCATTTTTGTGTTCTAAATATAACAGAAACACGGTAAATAGTGACAAAAGGAAGGAAGCATCTTCACTCACACAGCAGGTAGTTGTTCCGTTTTGGATTGACAATCAGCACTGGCAGATCCTTTGATTTTTTCAATATTTTCTCTTCTGGTAATCCAATCATCAAATCAAGCCATGTTACATATGAACTTCCCAGAAGGATCAGGAGGTCTGCACCAAGTTCCTGCGCAGTTTCAAAGGCTTCTTGCTGAACAGCCAAGCTGCTTTTGCTTCCTTTATAAATTTTATGTACAACGCCTGTTTTCGTTAGGTGATTTTTAAATGATAACAAGTGGGCAGTGACACTTTTTCGGGCATCCTTGCTTTTGTCGTTTGCCCCAATGGCAATAACTTCCGATTGATGGTGTCTTCCAAAATACGCGGACCATAATAGTGAATCTTTATTTTGTTTTCGCATATCGACAGGAACCAAAACTCTTTTAAAAGTGGATAGCCGTTCAGAATGCTCATCAAGGAAAAGGAACGGGATAGGACTTGATCTCAAGGGGCGGGCGAGTTCACGGAACCTGCGTCTGCCGGCAACCAGAAGAATAACTTCGAGATCATCGGCCAGGATACGAGGTAACTGACTGCCTGGCTTCTTCAAAATGTGATAGACTGGGCGGCACTCAGGAAAATTATCTTTCACTACGGCCAATTCTCTTTGAATGATCTGATAAGATTCATTTGAAATCCCATCACCCTTGTCAAGACCAATTATTATCAGATCTTTCCTGAAAGCCCTGCACAGTGTTAGCGCACTGGTAATCAGAAAGGTGTCGCTTTTGTGAAACGAAAGTAATACACCTATTTTTTGAATGTCTTTCTCAGGCATTTGTCCAGATTTCTGACAAATCTACACATTCCTTTTTGTTAGGGAAAATGATGACTGTTTGGATGAAAAATATCATGATCGCTGTAAGCGGCAATCCTTAACTTTGTAACCATAACTGAAACTTAGACATGATTAATAGTAAACTTCTATCCCCATCAAGCATTGCCGTTATCGGAGGTTCCAACCAGATTTCCAAGCCAGGAGGAAAGCTTTTAAAAAACCTGATAGAGAATCATTTCGCAGGGTCTTTATATGTGGTTAACCCCAAAGAGACTGAAGTTCAGGGTTTAACATGTTATCCAGATGTAAAAGATTTACCTGAGATCGATCTGGCAATTCTGGCAATTCCTGCCAGATTTTGTCCCCAGACTGCAAAAAATCTGGCAAAGGAGAAGGGTACCAGGGCATTTATTGTAATCAGTGCCGGATTTTCAGAATCCGGGCTGGAAGGGAAAAGACTTGAACAGGAATTGGTGGATGTTGTGAATTCAGTGGGCGGTACACTGATCGGTCCCAATTGTATAGGTATTATAACCGCTGAACATGCAAGCGTTTTTACATCGCCGGTTCCGAAGTTATGGAATCAAGGATGTGATTTTATCTCCGGGTCAGGAGCGACAGCTGTCTTTATAATGGAATCAGGAATTCCAAAAGGGTTGCGGTTTTCGAGTGTTTGGTCTGTTGGGAACAGTGCACAGACAAGCGTAGAGGATGTCCTAGCCTATTTGGATGAGACCTTTGATCCTACAACGAGTCCGAGGGTCAAGCTTCTTTATATGGAGACAATTGCAAATCCGGATAAGCTGCTTCATCATTGTTCTTCCCTGATCAAGAAAGGATGTCGGATAGCCGGTATAAAGGCTGGTAGTTCTTCTGCCGGAACCCGTGCAGCACAATCGCACACTGGAGCCATGGTCAGTTCAGATGCAGCTGTGGAAGCACTTTTCCGTAAGGCAGGAATTGTCAGGTGTTATGGACGAGAGGAGCTGGTAACAGTTGGGAATGTTTTTTTGTGCAAAGAGCTGAAAGATAGAAAAATGGCAATTATTACGCATGCTGGTGGACCTGGTGTAATGTTAACGGATGCATTGGAAGATGGAGGCCTGTACATCCCTGAAATCAAAGAGTCACAAGCAAAGAAGGACCTTCGTGACAAACTCTTTGCCGGATCATCTGTCGAAAATCCAATAGATTTTCTTGCCACTGGAACGGCCGAACAATTGGGAGCCATCATCGACGCATGCGAAAAAGACTTTGATGTTGATGGGATGGCTGTTATTTACGGCAGTTCTGGTCTTTACCCCGTAAGAGAGGTGTTTCAGCTTATAAACAAAAAAATGCAGGTTTGCAATAAGCCAATCTATCCTATATTACCCTCATTGTTAGAGGTTAAGGAAGATGTAGCTTATTTTCTTTCGGAAGGGAATGTTAATTTTCCAGATGAAGTGTTGCTGGGGAAAGCCCTTACCAAAGTGATGAATACACCGGCACCTTCAGAGGAAAAGATATTCCTAAACGGTGTTGATATTCCAACCATCAGGAGAATAGTTGACAATGCCGATCCAGGTTTTCAACCGCCAGGAGTTATTCATGAGTTATTCAAAGCTGCAGGCATTCCGGCTGTGAAGGAAATTGTTGTATATTCTGAGACCGAAGCTCTGGAGGCTGCCCGACAAATTGGATTTCCTCTCGTTATGAAGGTGGTCGGTCCCATCCATAAGACGGATGTGGGTGGAGTTGTCCTTAATGTTAGAAACGAAGTCAGTGTGACGAAGGAATTTCAACACTTGATGAAGATTCACGAAGCTAAAGCAGTGCTTGTTGGTCAGATGGCTTTTGGGACTGAACTGTTTGTCGGGGCCAAGTATGAGCCTAGGTTTGGCCATGTGATTCTTTGTGGTTTAGGGGGCATATATGTTGAGGTAATGAAGGATGTCACTTCGGGACTTGCCCCATTAACTATGGATGAAGCCATGTCGATGATCCAGAACTTGAAATCATATAAAATATTAGAAGGCTATCGCGGTAAACGTGGTGTAAATATCCGTTACTTTGCAGAAATTATTGTGCGCCTTTCAAGTCTGTTGCGATTTGCTACCGAGATAAAGGAAATGGATATCAATCCATTGCTTGGCGATGGTAGCAGGATTTTTGCGGTTGATGCACGAATACGAATCGAAAAACCATAATGCCATGATCATTACAAACAGTTTGCAGGATAGATTCTATTCCTCGATCGCTGCTTATTACAGCGAAATATTTCCTTTTAATCCTTCTCAAGTATCCCTGATGGAACAAATGATGGGGTCACTTCAAGGGAAAGCGATCCTGGATGTTGGTTGTGCATCGGGTGAACTGGCATATCAATTGGCATTACGTGAAGCCAAAGTTACCGCGATTGATCTGAACAAGAGTCTTTTGGCTGATGCAAAAGAAAAGAGGTTTCATGAAAATGTTACCTATCAGTGGGCCAATATGCTCCATATCGCCCGTTTGTTCGGCAGTGCCAAATTTGATGGGGTTGTTTGTTTAGGGAACACTTTGGTACATCTAATGAACCCGATGCAGATGAGGGATTTCTTTAGTGGAGTACTGACTGTGCTGAGACCCGGCGGAAAATTTATGTTGCAGATTTTGAACTATGATAAGATCTTTGCTGAACGCCCGGCAACACTGCCATTAATTGAAACTCCTTCGGTCAGGTTTGAGAGGAATTACGTTTATGAGGAAGGAACCCGGGAAATTGATTTCATTACGCGTTTGACATTGAAGCAGAGTGGGGAGGTGATTGACAACCAGACTGAATTACTTGGGATCGGGAGTGCCGATTTGACGCTGCTTATGGATGTGGCTGGACTCAAAGACATTAAACTTTTTGGAGGCTTCGATGGCAGTCCATTCAGTAAAGATAAATTACCTCTTGTAATCAGTGCCTCAAAAATGGAAAAGCACGAAATCAGGTAAGTGAAATCGAGGAAATAGAAGGAAACACTCATTCAATAATTCATTGTATTATAGGGTGCAATGAATTTTGAATGAGTGTTTCTTATACCTGTGTTATTTTTGTTAAAAGAGACCTTCAACCGATAAATATCTTTCTCCTGTGTCGTAGTTGAAAGTCAATATTTTGGATCCTTTTTTCATGTCGGGTATTTTTTTTGCCACTGCTGCCAATGAGGCACCTGTGGAAATACCAACAAACAAACCTTCCTGACGAGCAGCCTTCCTTGCAAACTCATATGCTTCCTCCTTCTCAATCTGAATAGTACCATCGAGCAATTTGG
Organism: Prolixibacteraceae bacterium UBA5740; assembly: GCA_002419285.1. Classification (GTDB taxonomy): domain Bacteria; phylum Bacteroidota; class Bacteroidia; order Bacteroidales; family Prolixibacteraceae; genus UBA1413. Next base: position 6,118 of record DIFU01000142.1, read on the forward strand.
TATCGAGAATGGCTGGAATAAAACCTGCGCCAATTCCCTGTATTGGGTGCGGTCCTGGATTTCCTCCACTTATGACTGGTGATGCCATCGGTTCAACGGCATAAACCTTAAGATGTGGAAAGTTCTGTTTCAGGATGCGTGACACCCCTGTAATATGACCTCCGGTACCAACGCCGGTTATCAGGAAATCAAATCCGTCGGGGAAGTCGGAAAGTATTTCAATTGCCGTATTCTTTGAATGAGTATCGGCATTTGCCTGGTTTTCAAACTGCATGGGAATCCATGAATTGCTTATCTCGTTAGCTAGCTCCCGTGCTTTCGCGATGGCTCCCTTCATTCCCTGTTCCCTGGGAGTAAGAACCAACTCAGCTCCATAGGCGGAAAGAATCCTCCTGCGTTCTACCGACATAGACTCAGGCATTGTTAAAATGAGCCTGAATCCTTTCACTGAAGCAACCATTCCCAGGCCTATCCCGGTATTGCCGGAAGTGGGTTCGATTATGGTACTTCCTGGACCGATTATTCCCCTGGCTTCAGCATCTTCGACCATAGCGAATGCAATTCGGTCTTTAATACTCCCTCCCGGGTTAGAACGTTCCAATTTGGCCCAAACTTCATACCCCTCAGGGTATAACCGGTTAATGCGCAGATGAGGCGTATTCCCGATTGCTTCCAGCATGTTGTTTAATTTCATTGTTTAAATATTTTGGATTAAAATTAAAAAAGGCCTTCCACAATGGAAGGCCTTTTCGGTTATTTGCACAAAAAAATATTTTCTAAATCAGCCTATTATCCTTCCATTTGCGGTTTTTGGAAATCACAGCAACAACAAACGGCAGTATTTGGCATCAAAATTTTCATATATACAAGAATAATACAAAAAACTCTTATTTGCTATTTGTGAATATGATTTTTTTGTAAACTTTTGGAAGTATCCTTTCGGTATGCCATCCACCAAATGAAGAATCCACTTATCAGAACAATAATAATGCATAATCCGGCTAAAGGGACAATTAATATATAAAAGGGACCAATAAGGTGCTCGAAAATGCGGCCTGTGTGGATTTCCAGTGCTGCATTCCACCACGATGTAGGTGTTTTTGTGACCATTTCAGCAGTCATTTGTGGAAATTTGGAGTGAGGGCTTAGCGCTGTTGCACCATGATTATAGTCAAACCAGAATGCCCCTGTTTCTCGGGATTTTATCCATCCGGCAACCATGTGGGTTCCAATAGGTCTGCCTGCAGGGTTAGCCAACGCCGCAGGTTTGCCGGTCATAAAGTCAATCAGGGCTCCACTATGCATATTCCATGCATACATTCCGGTAAATGATCCTAATAGGTATGTGTCAGGTGAAATTGGTTCCAGAACGTTTAGTCCCATTACACTTACAGGGGGTTGATTAACAGTTGGCACAGGTGGCTGTGACAGACTTTCGTCAAGCAGATAAAATCCTTCGGAGGTTGACAAAAGGTATATGTTTAGTGAATCATTCCAGTGGATCCTTCTATGTTTGTCATGCCAGGCATTGTTATTGTCGAGATGTGTGTAGGGTATAATTCCGACTTGTTTGCTGGCAATTGGAATAAGCAAGGGAGGTCGTAAAAACATACCAGCAATCGTGTTGACTATCAAAAAAATAATCGCAAGATAGCCGATCACGTTATGCCAATGAAGATTCCATCTTTTAGACGAGACTAAACTTTGAACCGGAATATTCTTTTCTTTTCTTCGTTTGATCCATTTTGGATAGAAGAAATGTAGTAAACCTGAAACGGAAAGCCAAATAATCACAATACCTAATAAATCAACAAACAGTCTGCCCGCCATTCCAAACAATTCCCCGCTGTGTAATTCCCATAAAGTGTTGAACAGTCCAATTTTCCCTTCATATCCAATTGGGGCAGGCAATTTGGTTGGGATCATGTTTTGAAGGTCTCCGGTTTTAACCAGATGATTCCTGGTCAATATCATTAGTGTGTCGTCTTTCATAGTCAGGTCCACAACTCGCTCCTCTTTCAGTGGAAGTGGAATTTTATGCCAGCTAACGTCATGTTTTTCTGTGACATAGAGACCAAAGTGTGTCGCAGCGACCAATTGGGATCCCATAGATTTCAGAGAATATATTTTTCGTTTGTCAATACCTTTCGGAAATCCCTGATTGAAATCCTCAAATTGATCAAATTGATTATTGGTGAGCCAAATCCCTATATTGCCATATATCAATAAAGAATCATTTCCGATTTCAAGTGATCCCCTGGCGGCTGCAAGATTCCAGTTTTTGTATTGGTAGCCTGGAGGCATAAGCTTTCTGGGAATGTCAAATGATGAAAAGGTTTCCCTATGATTGAGCACGATCCCGGAGAGTGCGTATAAAATTGCAAAGAAGGAAATTATAATGCCGGGCCATTTATGAAATTTTTTAAATAATCTGATCAGCTTTGCTTTCTTCATTATAAAAACACCAAAAAATTAATTTGTCATTTTATCCAGACTAATGGATAAGGTTTGCCTCCAAGATGCGACAGGTATGATAAACCCGGAATCAGGATTTTCCAACTCCGGGTTTTCAGGGGACAAAGATAAAAAATTATAAAAAGATGTTTTAGTAGTTTAGTAGAATTTTGGTGTTACTGATAACATTAGATAAGCCCAAGTATTGGTGCTTTCATGGGTGCCAGTGGATTTAATAAGCGACATACTTTTTCCTGGCAGAAGATGCGAATACCCAAAGGTAAGTTTCGAAAATGGATTGATGGCATAGGTAAAATCAAAATCAATTTCAGTACCCAGATAAGATTTGGTGTCAGGAAGATTCATTTCACCTGAGGCTGCAAAATAGTGTATATGAAGATTCCATTGGATGTTTTTAAAGCGACTACAGGCCCATTTGAAATATGCATTCTGCAATCCGACACTATTAATGTGTTGTCCACCAACGAAAAAATAATCCATAAACCCGTTAAACTTGTGGTTGGTACCGTATAGAGGATTGAATGCCTTGTTTTTACCAGGTTCAGGTATAAGATCATTACCGGAAAGGTACTCATAGCCAAAGGTGGCTGAAGCTGTGGGATTCGCCTTGAAAGATGCTTCCAGCATGAAATTCAATGCATTTATTTCCCTTTCAAAAGCATCCTTGCCTGACTGTGCATAACAGTTGGCTGCCAATTGGATTTTTTCAGGCTGATATCTGAAGTGACCACCGAAGGTTTGTGAATACCTGTTTTCCTGGTCGCCACCTACTGAAATAGGGACACCATTATTCAGAAACAGGAGACTGACCGAAGTTTTTTCCCATGAGTCACTGATCCAAAAGAACTGCATATCCTTGTATGCATCGGGGCCGTCATAAAGATTATTCCGCCTGTTGTTGTTTTCGTTATGGGCAACACCCAGGTGAAACTTGAAACTGCCTTCGTATTTCAATAATGCCAGGTCGTGGGAACGAGCCTGTTGGGTCCATCCAACATTACCGAATATTCGTTGATCGTCATAATTAAGTTCCTGACGACCTGCCTTTAAGGAAAATTCCTTGGTAAAAAGTACCTCAGCCCAACCTTGATGCAGAGAAACAGCCTTTTCCTGGTTTTCGACAAGTTGGGGCTGATTGCCCCAAAGGCGTACATCCTGAAGCATTACCATTGTACATATGAACTCATTGTTATATTGGAAATTGAGACGGGTTCGTTGCGATGTGAAAGTTGACGCCTTTTGTTCATCAGCTGAGAGAGTTCCATAGCCATGGCTGATTTCAGTTCTGGGCCTGAATTCACCGGAAAAGGAAAATTGGGCCGATAGGGCTGGAGTGAAAAGCATCGCAAAAATCAGGAGCGCGAATTGAATTAGATTCTTTTTCATGATAGGTGTTATTTTCCTTTCAAAGTATGTTTAAGAAAGAAACCGGAGATTCATCTCTGGTTTTGTTTTTTTTAAAGGATGAAACAAGTCAGGATGAACAATGGTATACGCAATGGATATCCGGATTTATAATAACTTAGTTCCAGCTCGCTTCCCTTTCGGCAGCTTTTTCCTTCCATAGTGGAACAATTTCTTTTAGGAACACTGATTTTTCCTCATTGTATTTATCCATTTCAAGTCCTATGAAAGCCTGTGCCTTGGCTTTAGTGGTTATATCAGGATAAGGGATCTCTTCACTGAATCCCAGGGATGTCAGTAACCTTGCAAGTTTGGTACGGGTTTCGGAGATTCTTGTTAATCCGGTAGATACTATTCTCGACATTTCAATGGGTGCATGGAATGAACCTCCATGGCTGGCGGCAACGAAGTCCCAGCGCCATTGGGCGTGACGGATTCCTATTAGGATATCTTTCATTTGATCTTCAGTGGCTCCAAATTCCCATGCTTTTTGTGCTTCAATATGAGCACGGACAAGCATTTTTGCCAATTCGTGACGGCCTTCAAGTACTTTGTCTTGTCTTTCATAGACATTCTGTACGAGTGTAGCAGTTTCTTCACGGTGGCAAACCTGGCATGAGGCAGAGATGTTATTTAATGGTGACTGCATTTTGTGGTTGGTAAATTTTTGTCCGCCTTCCGAAACATAGGGCATATGACAGTCAGCACAGCTGACACCTCTTTGGGCATGAATTCCCAGCATAAATACTTCGTAGTCAGGATGCTGTGCTTTCAGCATTGGTGCCTTGCTCAGGGTATGTGTCCAGTCTGAAAATTCGATATTGTCGTAATACTCTTCCATTGCTTCCACTGTCATTCCTTCGTCCCAGGGGAAGGTTAAGTATTGGGCGCCTTCGACTTTTTTCTTGTTGAAATAGTATTCAACATGGCATTGGGCACAAACCAAACTTCTCATTTCCTGATATGAAGCTTTGGTCACATCTTTCCCTTGTCTTTCAAATGCTTCTATCAATGCGGGTCGTGAAATATGTAAGTTGGCTGTTTTTGGGTCGTGGCAGTCAGCGCAGCCGATGGGATTTACAATTTCAGGACCCAGTTCTGCCCAGGTTTTAGAATAAAATTGTGCTACACCGATATCATTCATGACCCTGGGTACATCTGGACTTTTACATGTCCAGCAAGTGCTTGGTTGCGGACCTGCCTCTGGGGTCATAGGTGCTCCAACACGCAAGGTGTTATAAATATCCTCAACGGCATAAAAGTGTCCACGTCCCTGATTATAATCTCTTGAAAAAAGATATCCTGCCCATAAAACCACTAGTTCAGGTTCCACTTCCAGCATGTCGACCATCGCGTTTCCTCCATGCTTGCTTCTAAAAGAAGTGTCAGCTGTACCATAATAGGATTGGAACTGGCGTGGAAAGTTCTGTTCCCAAGCTTCATTTCTGGGTTCAAAATCTTTGATTTCCTTCAATGGGACATTTGTGAAAACTGTTTCTGCCCTGCGCTCAATAATCGTTGAGGCGAGAAGCCCAAGTAAAAAAACGACCACGATGGTGGCAATGAAAATCAACCACGCCATTGCTGGCTTCTTTTCAGTCAATTCAGAAATACTTTTCATATTCGGTTTTATTTAGTTGTTTTTGATCAGGTTTTTTAGCCAAACGGGAACCGGGCTTTCTGGAATTGGTACCCTCGCAAAGGGAACACTGGAGAGCGAGTTGACCCTACCATGCGGTACTTCCCGATGACACTCGATGCAGCGGCGACCTTCCTTTACCGCCCTGTACATGGCTACGCTCGCTTCCAGTTTAGGATCCACCAAAAGGTCTTCATGGCATCGGATACAATTGTTCTGAACGGCTCTGGCTCCGGCAGATTTTATCCGGATTACCTGAGGTTCAAGCTTTAGGGTGAACATTGTTGAATGCCGCAAACCATCCATTGCCTTGAAATAATATTTATTGAAAACATTGTTCTGAGGCACATGACAATCATTGCAATGAGTAACTTCCCGGTGCGAGCTGTGACTCCATGTTGCATATTGTGGGGACATAATGTGGCAGTTTACGCAGGTTTGCGGACTGTCTGACAAATAGGAATGGGCTTTTGAAAGATAAACGGTAAATGCAGCCAAACCAATAAATATTCCTATAATGATCATAACCGGAAAACGCCACTTGGGAGGTGGCAGGATCTGTTTGAGCATAGTTATTCGGTTTTTAGTTGATGCAAGTTTTGAATAATATACGGGATTTCGTGTATCAATTGTTACATAATTGAATATTATTTTGCGTGAATATTGCTTAAAAACCAAGACAAATGAGTCACTCATTCTAAAGCATCTTATTCATTAAAAAGGTAGAATTCATTTTAGGAGATTAAAAGCATTCATAAAGAGTATTGTGCCTAATTGCGCAAAATGGGTTTATAATCAAAATAAATTACCTGTTATTCATATCAATTTGTAATTTTTGAAGACTAATAGCTCGAAAATCGGTTATTTTTGGACTTTCTGTTATGCCCGACATCGGGATTATCTGAAATGACTAATTTGTCTTTATGATATTCCATTTTCCGGTTTACACTGAAGAGGGTGTATGCTGGATTTTTAATAGAGCTTGGGCATATTAAAATAATTAATTCAGAATATGATCTGGAATGAAACCATAGAGTGTGCAACCCGGGAAGAAATGAAAGAGATTCAGTCGGTCAGATTGGCTGAAACCGTTCAGAGAATTTACCACAATGTACCGGGATACCGAAGTAAAATGCAAAAGGTTGGTCTGGTGCCCTCAGATATCCAAAGTGTTGATGATATTAGCAAATTACCTTTCACTACCAAGGAGGACCTTCGGAACCACTATCCTTTCGGGATGTTTACTGTGCCTATGAGTGAGATTGTCAGGGTCCATGCATCATCGGGGACGACCGGCCGTCCAACGGTTGTTGGATATACTCGAAAGGATTTGAATACCTGGGCAGAGGTAGTCACGCGAACCCTTGTGATGGCTGGAGTGCAAAGGAATGATGTGGTACAGGTTGCTTATGGTTACGGTCTTTTTACAGGTGGCCTGGGAATTCATTATGGTACCGAAAACCTTGGTGCTACGGTCATCCCGATATCGGGCGGCAATACCCAGAAACAAATTCAGCTTATGCAGGACTTTGGAACAACGGTCATTGCCTGTACTCCATCATATGCCCTTCATTTGGCAGAAGTAATGACAGATATGGGCATATCACCGCATGATTTAAAGCTTAAAGCCGGCATCTTTGGTGCTGAGCCCTGGAGTGAGAATATGCGTAAAGAGATTGAAGGAAAACTTTACTTAAAGGCGATTGATATATATGGACTGAGCGAGGTGATTGGTCCGGGGGTCTCATGTGAATGCGAGTGTCAAACAGGTATGCACATCAATGAAGATCATTTTATACCGGAGATCATTGACCCAGAAACCCTGCAACTATTAGCCCCAGGGGAACTGGGTGAACTTGTTTTTTCTACTGTCACCAAGGAAGGGATTCCACTTCTTCGTTACCGCACCCGGGACCTGACACGACTCAATTATGAAAAATGTGCCTGCGGTCGTACCCTGGTGCGTATGGAGAAGTGTAAAGGCAGAAGTGATGATATGCTCATCATTCGAGGGGTAAATGTTTTTCCATCACAAATCGAGAGTATATTATTGGAAATGAGCGAAACCGAGCCACATTATCTTTTAATTGTGGAGAGGGAAGGGAATCTGGATACTTTGAGGTTGCTGGTAGAGGTACAGGAACAGTTTTTCTCCGACGAGATCAAAATGCTGGAAGCATTACGTAAAAAGATAACAAGCAATATTCAGAGTACTTTGGGTGTATCAGTGGATGTAAGGCTGGTAGAGCCGAGAACCATTGAGCGGACAGCCGGAAAGGCCAAAAGAGTGATTGATAATCGTAAATTATAAGATAATGATAAACAAGCAGGTTTCGGTTTTTCTGGAGAATAAGTCCGGACGGCTGAATGAAGTTACCCGGATACTGGGCGATGCCGGAATTAATATTTCGGCATTTAGTATTGCAGATAGTTCAGATTTTGGCGTTCTCAGGATGATTGTGCCTGATCCCGACAAAGCCTTAAGCTTACTGAAGGATCACCTGTTTTCGGTGCAAATTACCCCCGTAATAATTTTAACCAGTCCAAATAAACCAGGAGCACTTTCACGTCTGCTGACCATTCTTAGCGAGGATAATATTTTTATCGAATACATCTATGCATTTTCAATGAACGAAAACTCTGCAGTCATTGTAATACGTCCATCTGATATAGATCGATGCCTGCGAGTTCTTGAAGAGCGAAAAGATGAATTGCTCAGCAAAGATGATAAGTATATCCTCTAAGTCAAAATCCTTTGCAACCAGGCAATTTGTCAGTTAGAAGCAATAAAGCGGCATGCTCTGAAATCCTTGAATTCAAGGCATCCTGAATCTTGATTTTGGATTATTCTTATCTTTGAGAGTGATTTGTTCTATTTCCGGTTGTCATAGGGCTGATTTATAAGGGATGCGGCTGGAAGGCCGTGAAGAATTGATTAGAAAAATGAAAAAAATAGCGATACAAGGAATAAGAGGTTCTTTTCATGAAGATGCAGTGAACAGCTATTTTGAAGAGGAGCTTGAGATTGTCGAATGTAAATCTTTTACCAGGGTTTGTGAGGTAATTGACTCAGATTCTGTGGATTATGCTGCCATGGCGATTGAGAATTCAATTGCCGGAAGTTTATTGAATAACTACCAGCTTATCAGGGATTATCATCTAAAGATCATCGGCGAAATCTATATTCATATTCAGATGAATCTGATGTCATGGGACGGTGTAGTCAAGGATGATATAACCGATATCTATTCCCATCCCATTGCTCTGAAGCAATGTGTCGAATACCTCGAAAAGAATTATCAAAATGTTGCTTTACATGAAATGAGTGACACTGCTGCTTCCGCAAAGTTTATTTCAGAAGAAAAGCCGGCCAAAGCTGCAGCTATTGGTAATTTTCGTTCATCACAGTTATATGGTCTGAATATTCTGGAAAGTGGGATCGAAACCAATAAAAAGAACTATACTCGTTTTTTGATGCTTTCAAAACATGGCATCCCCAGTGAAAATGCCAATAAAGCATCCATCTGTTTTGAGGTTGGCCATTTCTATGGTTCCCTGGCAAGAGTATTAAATACTTTTGCTGAGAATCGTATTAACCTGACTAAGATACAATCGGTACCCATAATCGGAAAGCCTAATGAATATACCTTTCATGTTGATATTGAGTGGGAATCGCTTGAGAATTATGAAAGAGCAATACATCAGGTACTTAAAAGTGTTTCGAGCCTGGCAATTTTGGGAGAATATAAACGTGGTGATGTTGCTATACACAATCAATAAGAATATTGCTAAAGCTAAATCGATAAAATTATGAGTAAAATAGGATTATTCTTCGGCCCCCTGAAAGGATCTGTCAACAGGGTAGCAGATATGATCTGTGAAAAAATTGGCAAGGATAGAGTGGAGTTGGTACATGTGAGAACTGCATCAGTTGCTGATTTTGAACGTTTTGACAGGATTATCTTCGGAATTTCAACTGTCGGGAAAGAAACCTGGGATGCCAGTATAACAAAAACTGATTGGGGAATTTTTCTGCCTGAAGTTAGTAAAGGAAATTTCAGTGGAAAAACAGTTGCCATATTCGGTCTTGGAAACCATGTAACCTATGCTGCCAGTTTTGTGGATTTTATGGGCCTGTTGGCCGAAGAACTTCTAAAAGCGGAAGCAAAGATTATAGGAAGGGTTCCAGTTGATGGCTATGAGTTTGAAGAATCAGCTGCAGTCTATGACGGGGAATTTATTGGACTCCCCCTGGATGAAGATTTTGAGCCTGAGCTTACCCCGGAAAGGGTGGATAACTGGCTGGAAATCCTAAAGAAAGACTTCAATTTCTAAAGGTTGACAAAAATCAGGAAAAGAATTTTTCCTGATTTTCTTTTATTTGAGAAGCGATCGCCACCAGGTAGCTTAAAATACACAACCAATGAGAGTCATTGTCTTTTGGTTTGATACTTTCCGATAATTGGAAGCTTTCAGTAGTTTGGCAGATCGCGAAACCTTTAGTTACTTTATGAAAATATTACTCCATGAATCAACCATTAATACCAAAAGAAGTAATTGACCGCGAGGTAAATGATCTCAGGATCAATAATCCCGGGGCTGCCACCATCAGGGAGTTGGTTGCCTTGGTTAATGCTGTTGAATCAAAGACCGGAATCAAATTTGTCAGGATGGAAATGGGGGTTCCCGGACTGCCACCTTCCAGTGTGGGAGTCGAAGCTGAAATCGAAGCCCTCAAAAATGGAGTCGCCTCAGATTATCCTATGGTCGATGGGATTAAACCACTGAAGTTTGAGACTTCCCGTTTCATCAAGTCCTTCATGGATATAGACATTTCCCCTCGTGGATGTATTCCTACAGTTGGTATCATGCAGGGCACCTATGCCGCATTCATGGCGGTGGGAAACCGCGATAAGAAAAAGGATACTGTGTTGTTTGTTGATCCGGGCTTCCCGGTTCAAAAGCAGCAGTTGATGGTGATGGGAATGAAATATATCTCATTCGATGTATTTAATTACCGTGGAACAAGACTAAGGGAAAAACTAACGGAATACCTCATTCAGGGAAATATCTCCTCCATTATTTATTCCAATCCCAACAACCCGACATGGATCTGTCTCACCGAAGAAGAACTGGGCATTATCGGTGACCTGGCCAATAAATATGATGTGATCATTTTGGAAGACCTTGCCTATTTCGGCATGGATTTCAGGAAGGATCTGTATACCCCTGGCATTTCTCCCTTCCAGCCAACAGTGGCAAGGTATACCAATAATTATATTCTCTTTTTATCTGCTTCAAAGATATTTTCATATGCCGGTCAGCGATGTGCCGTGATGTGCGTATCTGACCATTTGTTCGACCGGGAGTTCCCGGGACTTATGGAAAGATTTCATGCCAGTACCTTCGGAAACACTGTGGTGCAAAGAATATTGTATGCGCTGACTTCCGGTATAAGCCATTCAGCTCAGTATGCCCTGGCTGCTATGTTTAAAGCAGCATCTGACGGCACATTTAACTTTATCAGCAATGTGAAGGAGTACGGAGAAAAGGCAGCCATCATGAAAAGGCTCTTTATCGAAAATGGTTTCACCATCGTTTATGATGAGGATCAGGGGGAACCTATTGCTGACGGCTTTTATTTCACAATCGGATATCCTGGAATGTCTGGTGTTGAATTGGTTTCCAATCTGTTATTGTTTGGAGTCAGTGCTATCGCACTGACGAATACAGGAAGTGAAAGGGAGGGGCTAAGAGCATGTGTGTCACATGTATACAGAAGCCAGTTTGAGGACTTGGGTAATCGATTGGCCCGATTTGATGCCTTTTATAAAAGTAAATCTTGAGTATGTCTACCCAAGTTTTCAATATGATGGAAGGATAGGGCCGCAGTATAATAAATCAACTTAAGTAAACACTAAAAACCGTCTAATATGGCAAAAGTCAGAGGTGCTGTTGTTGTGGAAAAGGAAGGATGCAAGGGCTGTAGCCTTTGTGTGGAAGCATGTCCGCAGGAAGTCCTGGCACTCCATAAGGAAGTTAACAGCAGGGGTTACCATTATTCCTATATGAAAAATCCTGAGGCGTGTATCGGGTGTTCCAATTGTGGAGCAGTGTGTCCGGATACATGCATTACGGTTTACCGGGTTAAGTTTTAAAAATCAGTGAAAAATTGAAGTACAATGGGAGAACTGAGATTAATGAAAGGCAATGAGGTATTGGCCGAAGCAGCCATCCGGTGCGGATGTGATGCTTACTTTGGATATCCTATTACCCCACAGTCAGAAGTAATGGAAACTTTAATGGAGCAACGGCCATGGGATACAACCGGTATGGTAGTATTGCAGGCAGAGAGTGAGGTTGCCTCGATCAATATGGTGTATGGCGCTGCCGCAGCCGGAAAAAAAGCAATGACATCATCCTCAAGTCCGGGGATTAGCCTGATGGCGGAAGGAATTTCTTATATCGCCGGCGCTGAACTTCCCTGTTTAATTGTAAATGTGCAGCGCGGGGGGCCTGGACTGGGAACAATTCAGCCATCACAAGCTGATTATTTTCAGGCTGTCAAAGGGGGAGGACATGGCGACTACCGCTTGATAACACTGGCTCCTGCATCTGTGCAGGAAATGCATGACTTTGTAAAATTGGCCTTTGACCTGGCTTTCAAATATAGGAATCCTGCTATGATTCTTACTGATGGCGCTTTGGGTCAAATGATGGAGAAAGTAGAACTTGCCGATTACACGCCCAGGAGAACAAAGGAAGAAATCCTTGACCAATGTGGCTCCTGGGCTACTACGGGCAAGACTTCTGGCAGGGAGAAGCATGTAATTACATCCCTGGAGATGGATTCTCACAAGATGGAGCAGAATAACCTGCGTTTTCAGGAAAAATTCAAGGAAATTGAGGCTACCGAAGTGCGCTATGAAGCCATCAGGTGTGAAGATGCAGAATTGATTCTTGTTGCATTCGGTACATCCTCCAGAATTTGTCAGAAAGCCATTGAACTTGCCCGCGAAAAAGGCATTAAGGTTGGATTGATCCGCCCAATCACCCTTTATCCTTTCCCTTCAGCCATAATTGCAGAACTGGCTCCAAAAGTTAAAGGATTCCTTTCAGTAGAGATGAGTGCAGGGCAAATGGTGGAGGATGTTAAACTGGCCGTTTACGAAGCCCGCTGTACCACTCCTGTTAAGCATTTTGGCCGTATGGGAGGGATTCTCCCTTCGCCCAATGAGGTTGTTGATGCATTGGAAACTAAATTCTAAACCCAATGAAAAATATGGATATTAAAGATATAATTAAGCCGGAAAATCTGGTTTACGATAAATCCGAACTTCAAATTGATACAATAATGCACTATTGCCCGGGCTGTAGTCACGGAGTTGTGCACAAGTTGATCGCTGAAATCATTGAAGAGTTGGGTATACAGGAAGATACGATTGGCGTTTCACCTGTTGGATGTGCCGTTTTTGCCTACAACTACATCGATATCGACTGGCAACAGGCTGCACATGGCAGAGCGCCTGCCGTTGCAACCGGTATCGCCCGGACTAATCCTGACAAGATCGTATTTACTTATCAGGGAGATGGTGATCTTGCCTCAATTGGTGCTGGAGAAATCCTGCACGCATGTAACCGTGGGGAAAATATTGTTGTAATATTTATTAATAATGCGATTTATGGTATGACGGGAGGCCAGATGGCGCCAACTACCCTGATTGGACAGCCTACGTCTACCTCTCCTCTGGGAAGGGATGTTGCCCTGAACGGTTATCCGATGAAAATGACTGAAATTATTGCGACCCTGCCGGGAACCTGTTATGTTACCAGACAATCAGTACATACAGCGGCTACAGTCAGGAAGTGTAAAAAGGCAATAAAAAAGGCTTTTCAGAATGTGATGGCAAAGAAAGGCACTTCATTTGTTGAGGTCGTATCGACCTGCAATTCAGGCTGGAAAATGACTCCTGTGGGTGCCAATACCTGGATGGAGGAGAATATGTTCGCTGAATATGTACCGGGAGACTTGAAAGATAATGATATTCAAAAACCTGCCATAGGCAATTAAAGACTGAAAATATGACTGAAGAATTAATAATAGCCGGATTTGGTGGTCAGGGAGTATTGTCAATGGGGAAAATTCTGGCCTATTCTGGTATCATGGACAATAAGGAGGTTACCTGGTTCCCATCTTATGGCCCTGAAATGAGAGGAGGGACAGCTAATGTGACCGTGATTGTGAGTGACAAGCGTATCAGTTCTCCTGTACTTCACGAATTCGATACAGCCATCATACTGAATCAGCAGTCGATGGATAAATTTGAAAATAGTGTAAAGCCAGGTGGAGTTTTACTCTATGACCCAAACGGTATTATTCACCCACCCACCCGAACAGACATTCAGGTGTATAAGGTTGAAGGAACGGTGACCGCGGTTGAAATGGGAAATCCAAGGGTATTCAACATGATCATTGTCGGCGGTTACCTGAAAGTACGTCCAATCGTTAGTCTTGAGCATGTTGAAAAGGGTCTGGAAAAGTCACTTCCTTCAAGATATCATAACCTTATTCCACTGAACCTGGAAGCCATCCGAAAAGGACAGGAAATTGTGGAGAAAGTCAACTAAAGCCAGTCTTTGTTTTCTGAATTTACTGCCAAGCCAAGTCTAAAGACGCTGCTTATCCTATAATAAGCCGTATGGAATAAATTTTCCACACGGCTTATTTTTTTGATCATTTTGCACAGCCATTGCCATTGATTACTGAATGTTCACTCCTTTTCGTATTTTTACCATAAATATATTCACTATGATCAAGTCCATGACCGGATTCGGCAAATCTGAATTCGAAATAAATAACCGTAAGGTGACCATTGAAATTAAATCGCTGAATAGTAAGCAGTCGGATATCAATACCAGAATTCCCCAATTGTACCGGGAAAAGGAAATAGACATCCGCCGAATGATAAATGATCATTTGGTCAGGGGAAAAATTGACCTTGCAATTTATGTTGAAAGCCTGGGTGATACAGGTAATGCCGTTATTAACGAAGCAATTGCAAAGAGTTATTTTCACTCTTTGTCAAAGATCAGTGATGATCTTGGCGTACCTGTGAGCGACCGTACCCTGCAGATTGCAATGCGTCTTCCCGATACTGTAAAGGTCCAGTATGAACAACTTGAGGAATCGGAATGGGAATTTCTTAAGGAGAATATCAATGCCGCATTGAAGTTGGTCGACAATTTCAGAAAACAGGAAGGGATGGCGCTTGAAAAAGACCTGGTGGCAAATATTGATATGATTATACGGCTGCTTGATATGGTAGAGCCTTTCGAATCACAACGGATTGAAAATGTAAAGTCACGCCTGGGAGAGGCATTATCTGCCATGCAGCTTAGCGGTTCAGTCAATCCTGAACGTTTTGAACAAGAATTGATTTTTTACCTCGAACGACTTGATTTTAATGAGGAAAAAGTTCGTTTGACCAATCACTGCCATTATTTTATGGAAACCATGCAAGAGGATGATGCAAATGGGAAAAAGCTGGCCTTCATCACCCAGGAGATCGGCCGCGAAATAAATACGCTGGGGTCAAAGGCCAATGAAAGCAATATCCAGAGAATTGTCGTCCAGATGAAGGATGCCCTGGAAAAAGTCAAGGAACAAGTCTTGAATATCTTATAATGTGATTTTAAAGAACTCGTACAAAATGTCTGAGCCAAAACTTATTATCGTATCGGCTCCATCAGGTGCCGGAAAAACGACTATTGTACGCCATATCTTATCTCTTCCGATTCCAGTTGCTTTCTCGGTTTCTGCAACAAGCAGGCTCCCTCGGAGTGGAGAATTGAACGGTAGGGATTATTACTTCCTGTCGCCTGAAGAATTCAAAAAGAAGGTTGAGGGCAATGAGTTTCTGGAATGGGAGGAGGTATATCATGGCACCTGTTATGGAACTTTAAAAAGTGAAGTTGACAGGATTTGGCAAGAAGGGAAAAGTGTGATTTTCGATGTAGATGTAGTTGGTGGACTCAATATTAAAAATATCTATGGAGAAAAGGCACTGGCTATTTTTGTTCAACCTCCTTCGGTGGAGGCATTGAGGTCCCGGCTTCGGGGCAGATCTACCGAAACAGAAGAAAAGATTAATATGCGCATTTCCAAGGCAGAGTACGAGCTTGGGTTTGCCAATCGTTTTGACTATGTGCTGGTGAATGACCAGCTTGAGATTGCCCTCGACGAAGCAGAAACAATTGTCCGTGCCTTTCTGAGTCGCTGATGTTGGTCAGGCATCAATTGAAGGATTTTATGTAATATGTTGGTATAATCTCAGGAAATATGACAGATCTGCTTAACATACTTTTGCCCCCTGGCCGGATCAGCCTGAGAGTGGGATTATATTTTGGGTCCTATAATCCTGTCCACATTGGGCACATGGCCATAGCCAACTTTTTTGTCGAATATGTTGATTTTGATCAATTGTGGTTCGTCGTATCACCCCATAATCCTCACAAAAGCAAGGAGAACCTGCTCAACGATTATGACCGGCTGGAGATGATGCACATCGCTGTGGGTAATGACCACCGGTTTAGAGTGAGTGATATTGAATTTCGTCTTCCTCGTCCTTCATATACCATCGATACGCTGACATATCTGTCAGAGAAGTATCCTGATCATCACTTTTCGATCATAATGGGATCAGATAACCTGAAGAATTTCCATAAATGGAAAAACTACGAATCCATCCTTGAATACTATGGAATCATAGTCTATCCACGCCCCGGTTTCAGTCAGGAGCTAGCCGCTGATTTCCCGTCAATCAAAATTGTTCAGGCTCCACAAATGGAAATATCTTCCACCTTTATCAGGGAAGCAATTCGTTCTGGAAAGAACATCTCCCATTTCTTGCCACATGGCGTATGGGAGTATATCGACAAGATGGGCTTTTATAAGGATTGAATCTTTCTGGTTTCCGCATATTTGATCTTCAGCTGGTTAAACCTGTTTAAATTCATGTTTTATTGACAGGAGAACGCTTATTTTTAAGCGACCTAACTTATAAAACGTGAGATTATGGAAGGAATCTCAGGCAACCGGGGTCCATCTGTTCGATCCGATTGCTTCATCAGTATCAAACTTGGTGGGGAAGATGGCTTGAAAATTGAACTTTCCGGTAAAACCAAAACTTTATATGGTCGTCAGATCATACAACTAGTCACGGAAATTCTACTTTTTTTTGACATCAGAAATGCACACGTTCAAATCGAAGACTCCGGAGCACTCCCCTATGTCATTGCTGCCCGAACTGAAGCAGCCCTGATGCGGGTCATGAATTCCCCAAAACAATTCCTTCTTCCAGAAATTTCTAATGCCAGAAGAGTATCTTCCCGGGATAGTCTCCGTCGATCAAGGCTATATCTGCCCGGTGATCATGCCAAGCTAATGATTAACGCAGGGTTGTATCAGGCCGATGGGATCATTCTTGATTTGGAAGATTCAGTAGCTCCTGAAAAAAAGCACGATGCGCGGTTTCTGGTAAGAAATGCCCTGAGAAATAACGATTTTATGGGTGCAGAGTTGATGGTCCGGATTAATCAAATTCCACTGGGACTACAAGATCTGGAGTATATTGTCAATCAGCCTCTTAACGTCATTCTGATTCCAAAATGCGAATTGGCTTCCCAGGTGGTTGCCATTGATCAGAAAATCAGGGAGCTCAGGGGTGATTGTACTGAACCAATATGGTTAATGCCTATTATTGAAAGTGCTTTAGGGATAATTAATTCTTATGAAATCGCATCTGCCTCTCCTAATATTGTTGCCCTGGCTATCGGACTGGAAGATTATACAGCGGATTTAGGAGCAGAACGTACCAACGATGGCATTGAGTCTTTCTATGCTCGAGGTATGGTTGTTAACTCTGCCCGGGCGGCTGGAATACAACCCATCGATTCAGTTTTCAGTGATTTTGAGAATACAGAAGCACTGAGAAGTGTAGCTATGCGATCCAAATCAATGGGTTTTGCAGGTATGGGTTGTATTCATCCTGCCCAAATAGAAGTAATTAATGAATGCTATCAGCCCTCACCAAATGAGATTGAAAAAGCAAAGAGGATTGTGATAGCTTTTGATGAAGCACAACGCAGGGGCACGAGCGTAATTTCTCTCGGATCGAAGATGATCGATGCTCCCATTGTAAAGAGAGCACTTAATACCATGGAAATAGCTGTTAAGTGCCAATTGATCAAACCAAACTGGAAGGAAGATGCTGCACGATAAACTGGTTGTAAATGCTGCCGGAAAGTTAGTTCCGGAGGAAATTAATGGGGAGAAAGTCATTCCATACAAGGGAGTAGGTAAATATAAGCCAATGGGTTGCAAACATGCCCCTCCCATTCCATCATGTGCCGATTATCCAGCCAATGGCGACAAAAGATGTCCATCGCTTCGGGATGCCTTGATAAGGTCAGGACTTCGTGATGGTATGACCATTTCAACACATCATCATCTAAGGGATGGCGATTTTGTCGCAAATGCAGTCTTTGATATTGCGCAAGAGCTTGGAATCAAGGGGTTGCGATGGTTCCCTTCGGCTTCTTTTCCATGTAATGCCCATTTGATTCCTTATCTTGAAGATGGTACCATTGACTGGATCGAGGGTAGCATGAATGGCCCACTTGGTGAATTTACTTCAAAAGGTAAAATGAAAAAGACCGCGATTCTCAGGTCACATGGAGGTCGGGTTCAGGCTATACAAGACGGCGAGGTGAAAATTGATATTGCCGTTATGGCGGCACCTTCGAGCGACGTTTTTGGAAATGCCAATGGTTTGACTGGTCCGTCGGCAACAGGAGTTTTGGGTTATGCTGAAATGGATGTACAGTATGCCGAAAAAGTAATTTTGGTTACCGATAACCTTGTGCCGTTTCCTTGCTTGCCGATGCAGATTGCAGGAAATTTTGTTGATTTTGTTGTGGTCACCGAAAAACTAGGTGAGGCAGATAGAATCATTTCCGGTACCACCCAGATTACCAGAAGTCCTGACCGGCTGATCATTGCGGAACTGGCTGCCCGATTCTGCGAAGTAACTGGTATAATTTACGATGGTTGTGTTATCCAGGCTGGTGCAGGAGGTATTTCTCTAGCCATTGCTGAGTATATAAAGACTATCCTGCAAAGGAACCAATGGCGGATCAGGGTGGGGTTTGGTGGATCAACCCAATACATGACCCAAATGCTGGAGACAGGATTAATGGAATATATTCTCGATGGACAGGTTTTTGATACCGAGGCAGTCAGATCTCTAAATGAGAATCGGAAACACCAGAGCTTTTCAGTTTTCAACGCTTACAATTACCATTCAAAGGGTAATCTTACTTCCATGATAGATGTTGTTACCCTAGGAGCTACGGAGATTGACGTAAACTTCAACGGGAACGTGGTTACCCATTCTGACGGGGTTATTTTGCATGGAATCGGAGGCTGGCAGAATTGTCTCTTTGCAAAAAATACCATTGTGGCATTGCCGCTTTTCCGCAATCGCATACCTGTGATCGTAGATGAAGTTACCACTCTTTGCGGACCAGGGGAATTGATAGACGTGATCGTTACCGAGAGGGGAATTGCAATCAACCCTTTGAGGTCTGACCTAATTGAAAAGGCAAAGGATTCGGGACTGCCTTTGAAAACTATTCGTGAACTCAAGGAAGAAGCTGAAGCAATATGCGGTAAGCCTGATAAACCTAAGTTTACCGACCGGGTTGTAGCCGCTGTAAAATGGGTGGATGGAACCGTGCTTGATGTAATCAGGCAAGTGGCTGATTAGTTGGGTGGAGCCAATCCTTTGTCCTCGTCTGGTATTTAAATAAATTTTCATACGAAAGTCATAACTAAAAGTCAAAATACTTATGGGAAAACGTACAATTGTTACCATGCCGGGAGATGGAATAGGCCGGGTTGTGCTTGACGAAGCACTCCGGGTTTTGGAAGCAGCCGGATTTTATGCTGATTATGTTGAAGGTGATATTGGGTGGGAATTTTGGTGCCGCGACGGAGAACCTTTACCACAAAGGACTCTCAACTTGTTAAAGGAGCACAAGATTGGCCTTTTTGGGGCAATCACATCTAAACCGAAAGATGCTGCATTGGCTGAACTCAATCAAGACCTTCGCGATAAAGGATTAGTCTATTCCAGCCCTATTGTTGGTTTGCGTCAACATTTTGGCCTGGATATATGTCTCCGTCCCTGTAAATCTTATCCTGGAAATCCACTTAACTTTATTCGCCGCGGACCTGAGGGTGTTATCGAAGAACCAGTGGTGGATGTAGCGATTTTCAGACAAAATACAGAAGGTTTGTATGGTGGCGTTGAATGGACAAATCCTCCACAGCAGGTTTATGACGCATTGATGACACATCCTAAGTTTAAAGCCAATTTCTCATGGTCACCCAAAGAGGAGATTTCTATATCAACAAGGATTTTTACCCGAAAAATGACACGGCGTATTTTGGAAGCTGCCTTCATTCATGCAGTGAAGAATGGATACAAATCAGTAACAGTTTGTGAGAAACCTAATGTCATCAGGGAAACGAGCGGTATGATGTACAAGATGGCAATGGAAATGCAAAAGAATGAGTATCCACAAATTGAACTCTGGAATACCAACATCGATGCCCAGATGATGTGGCTTACCAAAAATCCCGAAACATATGGAGTCATTGTTGCGGGAAACATGTTCGGGGATATTGTTTCAGATGGCTTTGCCGGACTGATCGGAGGACTTGGATTCGCGTGCAGTGCGCAATATAATCCTGATTCTGGAATAGCCGTTTTTGAACCAACTCATGGTTCAGCTCCCAAATATGCCGGATATCCCGTGTCGATCGTGAACCCGATAGCCATGATTGAATCTGGCTGCATGATGTTGGATTATATTGAGGAGCATGCGACTGCCCAAAGAATCAGGAATGCTGTTGCGAAGGTGATCGCTGAGGGCAAGGTTCGGACATATGACATGATGAAGATGACTGGTAGTCCGGATGTCATTGGTAAAGGAGCCGCTTCGACCCGTGATATGGCCAATGCCATTATCAGAGAGTTAAAATAGAGGTGGGATTTTTGATATCAAAAAGACGACATGAAGAGTGAAGTTGAATATTTATGGCCTGAAATCCATTGGATAGAAGACAAGGACCTTAAGGAAAAAACGGCAAGAGTTTGGGAATTGGCGTTGGAAAGGAGTGTCCTTACCGTCCGGGACCTTGGACGTATTCCATTTACGCTTTTGGCAGGACCCGACTTGAAAGTAAGTTTTATGGATCATAAAAGGAGTGTGGTCCATATCGCACGGGATTGTGGAAATACCATCAATTCGATGTATCACGGAGAGTTGCCTGTCGATATGGATGTTTTAATTTCCGGAGCAATCCTTGCCGACGTAGGTAAGCTTTTGGAATATGAACTGGACGAGAAGGGAAATGCAGTTCAGGGGCGCTACGGTAAATATCTGAGACATCCTTTCAGTGGGGTTTCCCTGGCCGAACTATGCGGTGTCCCTCCCGAAGTTTGCCACATCATTGCAGCCCATGCCGATGAAGGAAATCTCATTAAGAGATCTACCGAAGCATACATTGTTCATCACGCTGATTTTATGACCTTTCTTCCATTTAAATCGAGACTGATTTAGTATTCTTCCTTTAATTCTGGCTTTTTCTGATGGCCATAGCCAGTAAAATGAAAATCATATGACAATCATCGAGAAAATCATAGCCCACCATAGTCGTAAGGAAAGAGTATCACCTGGTGATATTGAAGATGTCGAAATTGATGTTCGACTGGCCCGGGATTTTGGAGGCGCGAACGTGGTTAAGAATATGGTGGAATTTGGATTAAGTGTTGATAACCGTACCAGGACTTTTTTTACATTCGATTGCAATCCTACAGGTTCCGACCAGAAGTATGCCGCTAATCAACAAATCTGCCGATTATTTGCAAGAGAAAACGAGCTTAGGGTATTTGATATCGATGCTGGCATTGGTACGCATCTGGCTATTGACAAGGGATTGGCCGTTCCTGGAGGGACTCTGGTCTCTACAGATTCACATGCCAATATTCTGGGTGCGATCGGTTGCTTTGGTCAGGGTATGGGTGATCAGGACATTGCCGCTTCCTGGGCAAAAGGTTCCGTCTGGTTCAAGGTGCCGGAAACAGTTAAAATAACCCTTATCGGTGAACGTTCGAATGATTTGTCAGCAAAGGATATTGTTCTCAACCTTCTTCAAAGATTTGGGAGCAATCAACTTTTGGGATATGCCATTGAGTTATATGGCAAGGAAGTTTACAAACTCTCTCTTGATGAAAGGATTACTGTCTCATCAATGGCTACCGAAATGGGAGCCATTATCCTGTTTATCCCGCCAAATGAGAATATCATCAGTTATTGCAGACAACATTCTGAAAATGAATTCTCGCCCGTTTTTGCAGATAACAATGCTCGCTATGCAAAAGAATTTGTTTTGGATCTTTCTGAATTTTTACCAAGTGTTTCTTTGCCCGGGAAACCGCATAATGTCGTACCTCTAACCCAGGTTAAAGGAACGGAAATCGATTCTGTTTTTATTGGAAGCTGCACCAATGGTCGTATTGAGGATCTTAGGGTAGTTGCAGATATCCTGAATGGTAGAAAGATTACTCCGGGAGTTGTTCTGAAAATTGTCCCTGCTACAGATGAAATTTGGCGACAGGCACTGGATGAGGGACTTATCCATATCTTTAAGGATTCCGGTGCTTTGGTAAGTAATGCTGGTTGTGCCGGTTGTGCTTCGGGTCAGGTCGGTCAGAATGGGCCGGGAGAGACAACTCTTAGTACGGGAAATCGCAACTTTCCAGGAAAACAGGGAAAGGGGGATGTCTATCTGTCATCTCCTGCCATTGCAGCTGCCTCTGCAATCGCCGGGTATATCACTACGGCAGATGCAATTCCTGATCATCCGCCAATTCGATCGGTTGTTCAGATGAAAGGTACCTATAAAAAAACGGAACATGATCGATTGGAGCAGCCTCCGGAAATTCTGACCGGTAAGGTCTGGCTTATACCTGAGGACAATATTGACACCGATATGATTTTTCATAACCGGCATCTGGCAATCACCGATGTATCGGAGATGGGAAAGTTTACTTTCGGAAATATGATGGGATGGGAGAATTTTGCTGACTTGGCTGAATCGGGTGATATTATTATAACCGGAAGGAATTTTGGTGCCGGTAGCTCCAGACAGCAGGCTGTTGATTGTTTCAAAGCATTGGGATGTCAGGCAATCTTAGCAAGGTCTTTTGGGGCTATCTATGAAAGAAATGCCATCAATTCAGGATTCCTGGTGTTAGTTTACGAGGATATTGAATTTCTTGGTCTTAGGTCCCGGGATGAGGTTAAGATTGACTTAATTAACAGTTTGATTGTCAATAATTCAAATGGAAGGAAGATGTCACTGAGACCAATATCAAATGTTCAGCTTCAAATATATAAGGCTGGTGGCATATTAGGTAATTTGAAGGGTTAGTTTTTCCCGATATTAAGTATTTAGAATGGAAGGTGTTTGGGTGGGTGGGCTTTTAGGATCGAAAGAAAGAATCTGATAGAAAGTTTTGAACTATGGCAAGAACATTCGCTGAAAAAATTCTGGATGCAGAATCCGGAAGGATAGTGTTTAAGCGTCCTGATTTGGTACTATCACACGATAATACGGCAAGTATTGAGAAGATTTTCAAAAAAATGCATGGAGAGCGTCCATTCGATTCAAGCAGATTGGTTATTACCCTGGATCACAATGCACCGCCGACCAATGTCAAACTTGCAAATGACTATCAGCAAATCAGAAAATTCGTGAATGATATTGGCATCGAAAGGTTTCACGATGTAGGTTCTGGCATATGTCATCAGTTGATGGCTAACTATGCCCGTCCCGCAATGATCATTGTAGGCAGCGATAGTCATACCTGTACGGCCGGGGCATTCAACGCATTCGCCGCGGGTATCGACCGAACTGAAACAGCCGGAATATGGAAAACAGGGGAAACCTGGTTCCGGGTGCCGGAATCGATGAAAATTACCTTGAGTCATTCCTTGCCGCCCCATGTTTATGCAAAAGATTTGGCACTGACCATTATTGGACTGATCGGTTCTGACGGCGCTGATTATTTGTCTGTCGAATTTCATGGGGAAGGATTGAAATCATTGACCATTGATGATCGCATGACCATCGCCAATATGGCATCTGAAATGGGAGCTAAAAACGCTGTCTTTCCCCCTGATAGCATATTAAAGGACTACCTGGGGAATGATATCCAGGGTGTCTGGGCTGATGACGATGCTCATTACATACGCGAAATAGAAATCGATCTGGCTACGTTGTTTCCGGTTGTCGCCTTACCCCACAATGTTGATAAGGTCAAGGCTGTTAGTGAAGTGGCTGGTACACCCGTGGGACAGGCGCTAATAGGGACGTGCACAAATGGTCGCGTATCCGATTTGAGAATAGCTGCCGGCATATTGAAGGGACAGAAAGTTGCATCAAATGTTCAATTGCATGTTATTCCTGCCTCACGCGATATTTATCTGCAAGCCATGAAAGAGGGAATTATCCAGGATTTGGTCGAAGCAGGTGCAAATATTCTTTCGCCATCTTGTGGCCCTTGTTTGGGCACCGGACAAGGAATACCTCCCGATGGGATCAATGTCATTTCTACAGCCAACCGAAATTTTCTTGGCAGGATGGGTAACAGCAATTCTTCAATTTATTTGGGTTCACCATCAACAGTTGCCCTTTCCGCGATCAAAGGGAAAATTGTATCTCCGGGAATGCATCCCAATCAGCACTTCAATATTGTGGATGATGCACCAAAATCGGTTGGAGTTCAAATAACTGACAATCGTAGATTTAATGGTGTCTGGGCTTACCAGGATGTCGATAACCTGAATACTGACCAGATGTTTGCAGGTAACCTGACTTATGAAATCAACAGCTCTGATCCCCATAAAATTGTTCCCCATTTGTTGAAAGGATTTGACACCCGGTTTGCAGAGCTGGTCGAAAATGGCGATATTGTGATCTGCGGTGAAAACTTTGGCTGTGGAAGTTCCCGTGAACATCCCTCTGTCGGGTTGGTGCATGCAGGAGTAAAATCAGTGATTGTTAAGTCGGTATCTCGAATATTTTATCGGTCTGCCATTAACCAGGGATTGCCAATTATCGTGCTTCCCGATGCAGTAACGGCTTATCGGCCAGGTGATATAGTCAGGGTATTTTTGAGGGAAGGAAGAGTTACTATTGGAGAACGCACATTCCTGTTTAATGCTCTCCCTCAACAACTGATGGAGATTTTAACAAACGGAGGTCTCGTGAAAACCCTGGCCAATAACCCCGAACAATAGCTGTCGGAATTGAAGAAACTGAATGACATATCATAAAAATTAGGATAATACAAATACTTATGGAAGAACAAATAGGAAAAATTCTTAAGGAATTGGATATCCATCCTGAGAATTCGGGTCTCTGCACTGGAACGAAATGGCCTGAAGCAGGTGGTGACTTGCTTGTATCTTATTCTCCAGCTGATGGCAGGGCAATTGCAAGTATTAAGCAGGCCACTGTGGATAATTTTCAGGATGTGATGGAAATAGCATCCGGCGCCTTTCTGGAATGGCGCAAGAAACCTGCTCCTTTAAGAGGTGAAATTGTTCGACAGATCGGTCTTGAACTCAGGAAGTTCAAGGAACCGCTAGGTAAACTGGTCTCTTATGAGATGGGCAAGATCTATCAGGAGGGACTGGGAGAGGTACAGGAGATGATTGATATTTGCGATTTTGCTGTTGGACAGAGCCGTCAGCTCTACGGTTTCACCATGCATAGTGAACGCCCCAATCATCGAGTGTACGATCAGTATCATCCCCTGGGCATCGTGGGAGTGGTTTCTGCATTCAACTTCCCGGTTGCAGTTTGGGCGTGGAATGCCATGATTGCACTTGTGGCAGGAGATGTCGTCATTTGGAAGCCATCATCGAAAGTACTCCTTTGCGCAATCGCAGTGCATAAAATTGTCGCCCGGGTATTAGAGCGAAACGGATTACCTGAAGGTATTCTTAACCTGGTTGCCGCCAGTTCAAGGAACCTCGGTGACGAGTTCTTTACGGATAAGAGAATACCATTGATTTCTTTTACGGGATCAACACGAATCGGCAAGAGGGTAGGACAATTGGTTGGAGAACGCCTTGGCAGAACAATACTTGAGCTTGGCGGCAACAATGCCATCATCGTTACACCTAATGCAAACCTGGATCTTGCTATCCGTGCCATCCTGTTTGGGGCGGTGGGTACATGTGGTCAGAGGTGTACATCCACCAGGAGAATAATCGTACATGAGTCTAAGTACAATGAGGTGAAAGACCAATTATTGACTGCGTATAAGAGTCTGAGAATAGGACATCCACTCGATCCGGGGACACATGTGGGGCCTCTGATCGATAAAGGTGCAAAGGAGACTTTTTTAAGCGCGGTCGAGCAAGTTAAAGCTGAAGGCGGAAACATTTTATGTGGAGGGGTTGAGCTTACAGGTTCTGGTTATGAATCGGGATGCTATGTTCTTCCTGCCATTGCTCAGGTAATGAATCATTATGCCATTGTACAGGATGAAACTTTTGCTCCGTTGCTATACCTGATCCGATATTCCACAATCGAAGAAGCCATTCAAATACATAATGATGTTCCTCAAGGCTTGTCGTCAGCGATGTTCACAACCAATCTGACCGAATCTGAGATTTTCCTGTCAAATGCGGGTTCTGATTGTGGAATTGCAAATATAAATATTGGAACCTCAGGAGCAGAAATAGGTGGGGCTTTCGGTGGAGAGAAGGATACCGGCGGAGGCCGTGAATCGGGTTCTGATGCTTGGAAGGTTTATATGCGCAGACAAACCAATACCATAAATTATGGCACCGAACTTCCTTTAGCCCAAGGAATCAGGTTTGAGATTTGACAGGGATTTGAATCTCACTGAAATTCCTGGTCAACTGATTAAAAAAAAAAGTTAATGATAAAAATTGGAATACTTAGGGAAGGTAAGGCACCTCCTGATAAGCGTGTGCCTTTTACACCCGGGCAATGCAAATTTATAAAGGAATCTATCCCCGGGGTAGATGTAATTGTCCAGCCATCTCCTTATCGTTGTTTTTCAGATAATGATTATAAAACGTTGGGTGTCGAAGTGGTAGAGGATCTTTCTGGATGCGATGTACTTATGGGGGTCAAGGAAGTCAATATCCCTGATCTGATTCCGGGGAAAACCTATTTTTTCTTCTCACATACCATTAAAAAGCAACCATACAACCGTGAATTGCTAAGGGCTTTGGTTAAGTCACGTATCAGAATGGTTGATTATGAAGTGCTCACCGACAAGCATGGCAATCGGATTATTGGTTTTGGACGGTTTGCCGGAATTGTGGGTGCATATAACGGTTTAAGGGCAATCGGGTTGAAACGGGGACTTTACAGTTTGAAGCCTGCATATCTTTGCAGAAATATGGAAGAGATGGTGGCTGAATTGTCTGCTGTGAAATTACCTCCTGTTTCAATAGCTGTAACCGGTGGTGGAAGAGTTGCCGGTGGAGTTGTTGAATTGTTTCAGCGACTGGGGCTTGAAGGTGTGACTCCTGAACAATTTGTTACTCTGGATGAGATTAATGAACCTGTTTATGTCAGGCTTGATCCTGCTGATTATAACCGACATCGTGACGGAAAAACGTTTGATTATTCCCATTTTTATTCACGGCCAACAGAATATGAGGGAACATTTCATCGGTTTTTACCTGCAACAGATATGTTGATTGGGGCTGCTTACTGGGATCCTTCGGCTCCTGTTTTATTTTCTTTGGAGGATACACGGCGGATTGATTTCAGGATTTCAGTAATTGCTGATATTACCTGTGATATTGATGGTTCCATCCCAACTACACGTCGGGCAACAACCATCGATGATCCTTTCTATGATTACGATCCACTTACTGGCCAATTGAAGGATGCGTTCAGTAAAACTGACAATATCACTGTCATGGCTGTTGATAATCTGCCCTGTGAACTGCCTGTGGATGCTTCCGCTGATTTTGGAATGAATTTAATTGATAAAGTTTTGAATCCTTTGGTGGGGAACGACCCTGATGACATCATAGGAAGGGCAAGTATTACGGCTGGTGGAAAGCTGACCACCAAGTTCAGTTATTTGCAGGATTTTCTTGATGGACTGGAATAGGCCAGAAAGATTACATTTAAAACCGTCATTGCCATAAATACTTTTGAAAATGAAATTATGAAGACCATTCTGATATTGGGAGCAGGGTTATCATCCCATAGACTTATTTCGTATCTGGAAGATGAAGCCAGGATTCATAACTGGAGAATCAGGGTGGGCGACAGGGATTTGGATATAGCCAGAGAGAAAATCACGCATCCGACGGAAGTATTTGAATTTAATATTCAAAACTCCGTACAGTTAGAGCGTGAGGTCAAATCAGCCACTCTTGTCATATCCATGCTTCCGGCCAGGTTTCATCCTGAAGTTGCTCGGGTATGTCTTAAGGAAAGGAAATCAATGATGACTGCTTCCTATGAATCTCCTGAAATCAGACAAATGGAGAAGGAGGTCCAGAAGAAGGGTCTGCTTTTTCTGAATGAAATAGGGTTGGATCCTGGCATTGACCATATGTCGGCCATGCAGGTCATTGAACGAATCCGTAATGAGGGTCATTCATTAACCGGATTTGAGTCATTTACCGGAGGTTTGGTGGCCCCAGAGTCGGATAATAATCCATGGCATTACAAATTCACGTGGAATCCCACAAATGTTGTGCTGGCAGGTTGGCCTGGACCGGCACAGTTTATCCAGTGCGGAAAAATAAAATATATTCCTTATAGCCGGCTTTTTCGTCGAATCGAGTACATGGACATCGAGGGATTTGGCAAGTTTGAAGGTTATGCCAATCGTGACTCATTGAAGTATATTGAAAAATACAACCTACAGAGAGTCCCTACCGTTTATCGGGGGACCCTGAGGAGACCGGGTTTTTCGAAAGCATGGGATATATTTGTCCAGCTAGGTGCGACCGATAATTCATATGTGATGCAAAATTCGGAAAACCTGACCCACCGGGAATTCATTAATTCTTTTTTGTATTACCATCCTAAGGACTCCGTTGAAGTAAAACTATATAGGGCATTTCATATCGACCAGGATTCTCCCTTGATTGAGATGCTTGAATGGTTAGGTATTTTTAGTGACGAAAAAGTGGGTATCAAGGAAGGAACCCCAGCCAAAATTCTGGAGGCAATCCTAATGAAAAAATGGAAATTATCAGAACATGACAAGGACATGGTGGTCATGTGGCATAAATTCAATTATATCGACTGTTCGAGTGGCGATGAGGTGGTTCTTACGTCTTCAATGGGTGTAATAGGAGAAGAGCAAGGAAACACTGCGATGGCAATGACGGTGGGATTGCCATTGGGCATAGCTGCTGCCCTCTATTTAAAAGGCAAAATTGACCTGACTGGAGTTTTTATTCCCATTGTTAAGGAAATTTATGATCCGGTGCTGGAAGAGCTGAGAAAAATGGGGATCGTATT
>DIFU01000142.1:35429-49222 GCA_002419285.1 Prolixibacteraceae bacterium UBA5740
CTGAAGAGGTTGTAAACGGAATTACCCACGGTATAGGTGCTTTGCTCAGCATAGCAGGTCTGGTCATTCTGATCATTACTGCAGTCATGCATGGCAATGCATGGCACATAGTGAGCTTTACAATTTTCGGTGTTTCTCTGGTTGTATTATATACTTCATCAACGCTTTATCATACTTTCACCACTAAAAAACTCAAAGACCTGTTTGCCAGATTTGATCATGCAGCGATCTTTATGTTGATCGCTGGTACCTATACGCCTTTCCTGCTAACAACCATCAGAGGCCCACTTGCCTGGACATTTTTCGGGATCATCTGGGCCGTCGCGATTACGGGAATGGTTATACGATCGATCTATCTTTTCCGCTTTCGAAGGCTGATGGTATTTATATATCTTATCATGGGTTGGATGTTTGTATTTATGATCAACTCAATGATTAAAAGCCTGCCTCCCCTGAGTTTGATGTTTCTGTTTGCAGGTGGATTGTCGTATTCAATAGGAGTTATTTTCTATGCATGGAGGAAGTTGCCATTTGGCCATGGTATCTGGCATTTGTTTGTGCTTGGGGGGAGTATCGCTCACTTCTTTTCCGTCATTTATAGTGTTGCCTGAAATATTTATTTTAGGTTAGCCTTAAGATATAAATGGATGGTGCTGATTTATTTTAGCTATGTGGGCGGTCAGTATAGTGCAATTCAAGCTTCAGGTTTTCCATGATATTGAATACTATGGGACAAATCCCGTAATTGCTGATAACAGAAAGCGTCCTTCGGGTAAAACCCCATTTATGGGTATGGGGATAGGAATGACAATCAGAGGGTCTGTCTTGGTAAATAGTGCATTTTTTACCATCGAGATATTTACATGGCAAGGCTTTCAGAAATTTGGAGCCTTGAAATCGGTCAATATCAAGGTTCAGGGTTTCAAATGTCTCTTCATCCATGTTTTCCATTGATGCCAAACGGGTAATTTCTTCCGGGGTAACAATTGGTGTCAATGAATGGCAGCAATTTCCACATTCCAGGCAGTCGATCTGATTTGTAATTTCCTTGTGGAGCCGTTGTACAATTTTATCAATTTTTCGGTTATCAAGTCTTTTCAGGAAATTTCTGAACCGGAAATTTTCATTTTCCTTCTGAATGGAAAGTTTTTCAATTCTGTTCAGATTAGTTTCAATTGGTAACATGGCTGAATGTTTTAGACGGTTTTCAACAGGTATGCATTTTATGTTTAAAAATACATTGCTCAAAGGCACACCTGAATGAAGTATTTCATATTTGAAAGGTCATCATGTTCATCAGGTATGTAATTCATAACCTAATTAAGCTTCCGGGGTTTCAGCTCTTCAAAGAAGATGTCGTCATTCGGAACGTCAAAATCCATTCCGGTTACCCTGAGGTAATTGTCGGTATTGAATTTAACTGTCCCAAATTTGAACCACGCCTGTTCCTGATCCCATTTTATCTCGAAAACATCATAGTGAAAATGTTCGAGCGTAAAAGATAGTTCAGGTGAGTGTTCCAATTCAACGGAAAGCTTGCCATGATTAAGTTTAACGGAAATGTTGCCATAAATGTCGGAATAGTAATCACCTGTGTACTTTTCAAGTGGAAGGGACGGTGAAGTGTTTTCAATTCGTGAAGCCTTTCTTTGGGAAATCCTTGTGTCACTATTTTCACGTTTGAGTGTTCTGTCCAACAGGTCTGCCGACCAATCCTTTTCTTTGTTCACGCCAAGAAACGCATCGAGTGTTTGGTATGTTAATGCCATATATGGGCTTCGCATACCGTTGGTTAAAACGACAACACCCAGTTTTTCGTCAGGAAGCATCGAAACGGCGGAAATCATTCCATCATAACCACCAGTGTGGCCAACAAACAACCTTCCATGATAATCACGCAGGCCCCATCCCAGTCCATACCCGCTAAAGAGTGTTCCAGCCTCATTTCTCGAAAAATGATTCACCGGGTGGTGATTGTGGGGTGTCCATATTGTATTGAGTGTAGCGGTGCTGATTACTTCTTTGCCATTCCACTTTCCTTGATCCATATTGGTAATCATCCAATTTGCGATGTCATTGACGCTGGCAATGATGCCACCCATAGCAGCAATTTCTGACCAGTCGGTAAATGGAATCGGGATGTTCTTACCATCCGAGAAGGCATGTGGAACTGCAACATTGTCAAAATTTTTCAGTTCATGGGGGAAAATGGTTGTTCTTTTCATCTCAAGGGGATCCAAAATCCTTTCCCTGGCATTTTCATACCATGTTTTGCCGGTAATGGCTTCAATTACCTTTCCAGCCGTTATAAACATGATGTTTGAATATCCATAGCCTGACCTGAATTGAAATGCAGGAGGAAGGTTGCGCGAATTTTTGATAATATCTTCGGCTTTCAGGTTTGATTTGTACCAAATGACATCCCCACTGAAGGTTCCAAGTCCTACACGGTGACTGAGCAGGTCCCGGATGGTAACCTGGCTGCTTAAATATGGATCGTAAACCTGAAACCAGGGCAGGAATTTTTGGACTTTATCATCCCAGTTACATTTGCCTTCATCCACTAATTGGCCCAGCATTGTGGCAGTAAAAGCCTTTGTGTTTGAAGCGATGGCATACATGGTATTTCCATCAGGGCGTTCAACATGTCCAACTTCTCTTGTACCGTAACCTTTCGAGAAAATAATCTTCCCATCTTTGACGATGGCAACTGAGAATCCGGGAATGCCCCATTCGCCACAGGCTTTTTCAAAATATAAGTCAAGTTCTCCGAGGATGATTTCTTGGGTACCATTTTGGCTGGTTGCCGGGACTGTAAATAAGAAACAGAGAAACAGCAGGGAAATTAATTTTTTCATAGCGGATTAAATTTGACAGTCTTTATCAATCATTGGTTTAGAAGCCTTCATGAAGACAGGAGGAATCTTCTTCTGTTTTATATACACAAATAAATATGGTTTTAATGAGAATTCCTATGCTGTTTGAAAGAGTTGTCGGTTTCATTGTCAGAAAACTAATTGATTTAAAGGGTAAGGAAAAGTGGTTTTAATCATTGTCAGAATATCAATCCGGGACTGTAACGTTAAGCCAATATTAAAAGACTCTGCGGTATGTAAATTGTGTTTTTAAGCTGAAATACATAATCGATAAATTGATTGTTGTGTGTTTATAGTGCAGAAAAGCAGTTTGTTATGGGATTTGGGCTTGAAGCTTAATATGCACTTTATCCGATATCTCATTTGCATATCAAGTTATTTCAATAAGATATTTTGCGGCATAAAACGTACGAATAAGCCCAAAGCCCTTGCATTTTATTAAAATCTTGTTATTACATTTACAAGAACTGATCCTATCGATAAAATTTTGAATCATGAAGAATTCATATTAAACAAGACCGATGTTCAGTAATAAATTCCCGATCAATAAACAACAGTAATATATGGACTCAAAAATTCAGCAATTAACCGAAGCCATATTCAATGAAGGTGTTCAAAAGGCAAAGGAAGAAGCTGACCTGATTGTCAGGGAAGCTCAGGCAAAGGCAGCGCAGATTAAAAAGGAGGCAGAAATTGCAGCAGAGAAATTAATCAATGAGGCAGTTGAAAAGTCCAAGGAGATCAAACGACATGTGGATTCTGAAATTAAATTGACTGTCAACCAGGCTGTTTCCTCTGTCAAACAGGAAATTACTTCCTTAGTGACCATGAAAGTGATACAACCTCCAGTGAAGGAACTTTTCTCAGACAGTGAATATTTGAAATCACTCATCCTGGAAATAATCAGGGGCTGGCTTAAAACAGAAAGTTTTGACCTGAACCTGATTTTGCCTGAACTCAGGAAGGATGAAATGGAGAAGTATTTCAAAAACAATCTTGCGTCTGAGTTGAATAATGGTTTATCCATTGAATTTTCGAAAGCTGTAAAATCCGGATTTCGCATAGGTCCTGCTGATGGCAGTTATATAATTAGTTTTACGGATGAGGATTTTATCAATTTTCTGAAGGGATATCTCCGTCCAAAGACCAGTCAAATCCTCTTTGAAGAATCCAGATGAGCAGGAACTATTACTGCCTTGTTGCCGGCTTGCCCGATATCGTTCCGGACGACAAAAAACTTCATTTCTCAGCAGTACAATTGCGTACCTATCTGGGAGGGGAGTTACATCCGGAAGATTTTGACATGATCAGGCTGTTTTATATGCCCTGGGATCATGAGAATCTGTTGAATGTATGCTTCAATACGGGTAAACCCTGGGATGAGAGGGGAAATTATTCTTTAGATCTGATTCAGCAATTGGCCGATAAGAAACAGTTTGATATCATGGACCGATCCATATTTCCTGCTTATTTTTCCGAATTTATTGAGATTTTTCATGATGAAGAAGAGGAAATTACTGTCTCAACAGGAAGTCATTTTCTGACGAAATCATGGTACGAGATGCTTGATCAACATCCTAACGCTTTCGTTAAAGAGGTTGGTACATATAAATTGAATATCGGAAATATAATGGTTGCCCTGAACGGCAGGAAATTTAATCTAGCGGTCGATGACTCCCTGATTGGCAGCGACGATATTACGCATGCCTTGAGGAAAAGCAGGTCCCGTGATTTCGGCTTGTCAACAGAAATTGCAGACATTGAAGAAATCATTCAGATGTTTGAGATTCATGATATCCTGGACAGGGAACTCCGGATCGATAACCATTTTTGGAAATTCCTGGATGAAGCCAGTTTTTTCAACTACTTCTCGATTGAGAAGGTACTTGCCTTTGTGCTAAAGGTTTTTATCGCCGAGCGCTGGTATAGACTTGATACTGACAAAGGGCAGCAGATGTTTGTTCGTTTGCTAAACGAACTCCAATCAAATTTTGAAATTCCTGAAGAATTTGCAACAACATATGGCAAAAGAAAATAAAACAACAGGCAAAGTGGCTGGTATAGTGGCCAACCTGGTAATTGTAGAAGTGGACGGGCCAGTAGCTCAAAATGAGATATGTTTCATTTCCCTCAAGGATGAAAGCCTGATGGCCGAAGTCATTAAGGTTGTAGGAAAACATGTCTACGTGCAGGTTTTTGAAAGTACACGGGGATTGAAACCTGGTTCAGCTGTAGAGTTTCAGGGGCATATGCTTGAAGTGACTCTTGGTCCGGGAATTCTTTCGAGAAACTATGATGGATTGCAGAATGATCTCGATAAGATGGAAGGGGTTTTTCTGAAAAGAGGAGAATATACTGATCCTTTGAACCGTGAAAAACTCTGGTCATTCAAACCTGTGGCAAAACCTGGTGATGTCTTGAATGCCGGAGACTGGATCGGTGAGGTCGATGAAAACGATATGCCCCATAAAATCATGTTGCCTTTCAAATTTCAGGGTTCATTTACTCTTAAGAGTATCGTCCCTGCCGGAGACTATATTGTGGATCATGAAATTGCTGTGGTTTCTGATCAGAATGGAAATGACATCCCTCTTACCATGGTTCAGAAATGGCCGGTCAAGGTCGCCATACGTGCTTTCCGTGAGAAACCTCGACCTTTCAAACTATTGGAAACGGGCGTCAGGTGCATGGATACATTGAATCCAATAGCTGAAGGGGGAACCGGATTTATTCCCGGACCTTTCGGGACGGGGAAAACCGTTTTGCAACATGCCATTTCCAAACAGGCTGAAGCTGATATCGTGATAATCGCAGCTTGCGGTGAACGTGCCAACGAGGTGGTTGAGGTATTTACTGAGTTTCCTGAGCTGGAAGATCCTCGCACTGGTAAAAAATTGATTGAAAGGACCATCATCATTGCAAATACCTCTAATATGCCGGTAGCCGCCCGTGAAGCCTCGGTTTATACAGCCATGACCATTGGCGAGTATTATCGTTCCATGGGCCTGAAAGTGCTCCTCATGGCTGATTCAACCTCACGTTGGGCGCAGGCGTTGCGTGAAATGTCAAACAGGTTGGAAGAGCTTCCCGGCCCTGATGCCTTCCCTATGGACTTATCTGCGGTTATATCAAATTTCTATTCCAGGGCAGGATATGTCTATCTGAATAACGGGGCATCCGGATCCATAACTTTTATCGGAACGGTATCTCCTGCAGGTGGAAACCTTAAGGAGCCTGTCACTGAGAGTACCCGTAAGGCAGCCCGGTGTTTTTATGGTCTGAATCAGGGGCGTGCCGACAGCAAAAGGTATCCGGCAATTGACCCGATCGACAGCTATTCAAAGTACCTCGAATACCCGGAAGTACAAGCTGACCTGTCAAAGAATGTAAGTGAAACCTGGCTTGATGATGTACTGAAGGCAAAGGATATTCTTCTTCGGGGGAAAGAAGCCATGGAACAGATTAATATTCTTGGAGATGACGGCGTTCCTCTGGGTTTTCACGAGCGTTACTGGAAATCAGAACTGATTGACTTTGTTATATTACAGCAGGATGCCTTTGATAAGGTTGATTCTTCATCACCGATGAAGAGACAGCAATATATGTTGTCAAAGGTGCTGGATGTTGCAGAAGCTGCTTTTTCTTTTAACCACTTTGAGGATGTCAGTTTATTCTTTAAACAGATCATCAATGAATTCAAGCAGATGAACTATTCCGAATTTCATTCAGACCAGTTCAAAAAACATGAGGAACAACTGAATCAGCTGATGAAGACACGGTTGAATTAGTCGCATCATTAACTTCTTAAATGAAATCACATGGAAAGTCAGGCATTTCAAAAAGTATATACAAAACTGACCAATATAACCAAAGCCACTGTTACACTCAAGGCCGAAGGTGTTGGGTATGACGAAATTGCTTCAGTGCATGGCAGGTTGGCACAGGTCGTAAAGATCATGGGGAATGAAATCACTCTCCAGATATTTGAGGGTACGGAAGGGATTCCTACCAATGCTGAAGTCAGTTTCTTCGGCAGGCCACCTCAGCTGAAGGTCAGTAACGAACTTGCAGGCAGGTTTTTTAACGCATTCGGAGACCCCATCGATGGCGGACCCGAAATCCAGGGCGAAGTTCGTGATATTGGTAGTCCCTCGGTAAATCCTGTGCGACGCATGCAGCCTTCAAACCTGATTGCAACCGGAATTGCGGGAATCGACCTGAACAATAGTCTTGTTTCGGGGCAGAAGATTCCATTTTTTGCCGATCCTGACCAACCCTATAACCAGGTTATGGCCATGGTGGCCCTTCGGGCAAAGACCGACAAAATTATCCTTGGGGGCATGGGTCTTTCGAATGATGACTATCTGTATTTCAAGAATGTTTTTGACAATGCCGGAGCCCTTGACCGGATCATCAGCTTTGTCAACACAACAGAAAATCCTCCGGTTGAACGTCTTTTGGTTCCGGATATGGCACTGACTGCTGCTGAATATTTTGCAGTTGACAAGAATGAAAGTGTGCTTGTTCTCCTTACTGATATGACACTCTATGCCGATGCTTTAAGCATTGTGTCAAACCGCATGGACCAAATTCCATCGAAAGACAGTATGCCTGGCTCTTTATATTCAGATCTTGCCAGGATCTATGAAAAGGCAGTGCAGTTTCCCTCTGGAGGTTCCATAACAATTATTGCCGTCACCACCCTGTCGGGAGGTGACATTACACATGCTATCCCTGATAATACAGGATATATTACGGAGGGGCAGCTGTTCCTTCGCCGCGATTCAGAGATCGGAAAGGTTATTGTTGATCCATTCCGCTCGCTTTCAAGGCTTAAACAGCTGGTAATAGGGAAGCAGACTCGTCCGGACCATCCTCAGGTTATGAATGCCGCTATCAGGCTTTATGCGGATGCAGCGAATGCCCGCACCAAGTTGGAGAATGGTTTTGACCTGACTGATTATGATGAGCGCACCCTGAAATTTGCCCGGGAATATTCTGACAGACTTTTGGCAATTGACGTAAATGTGGATACCGATACCATGCTTGATATTGCCTGGGAGTTGTTTGGAAGATATTTTTCAAAAGCAGAAGTGGCTATCAGGGAGAGCCTGGTTCAGAAGTACTGGAAAAACTAAGTGGCAGAACTGTTCCTGATCCACAATTGAAAATTCTGGATCTATTGGGTTGAGAGTCTGGTCTGTCATTTAAAACAGGATTGGCGGTGCCAACGTACAAATATGAAAAAGGGAGTGTAACCTTAAAAACCAACATTCGTGGCAATCAAATTTCAATATAACAAAACTTCTTTGCAGGGACTTGATAAGCAGCTGAAAGTCAGGGAACGGGCTCTTCCAACCCTGAAGAATAAAGAGTCTGCACTTCGAATGGAGGTTAGAAAGGCCAAAGATAAAGCGGGGGAGCTTGAGAAGGAATATAATCAGCAGATTAGTTCCTATGATAAGATTTCCAGACTTTGGGGAGAATTTGACCAAAGTGTGATTCGTATTAATAATGTTGAACTGAGCTCTAAGAAGATAGCTGGGGTATTTACCCCGGTTTTGGAAAGCATTGACTTTGAAATTAAAGTGGACAACCTTTTTGCAATGCCAGTCTGGTTTGTTGATGGACTGCACATCATTAAGAAGGTGGCCGAGATTGCTATAGAGAGGGAAGTTTACTTGCGTAAAATGGAGCTGCTTGATTTTGCAAGAAAGAAAACTACCCAGAAAGTAAACTTGTATGAGAAAGTCCAGATTCCGGGATTTCAGGATGCAATAAGAAAGATCAAACGATTCCTTGAAGATGAAGACAATCTTTCCAAATCGGCACAAAAAATTGTCAAAGACAGGCAGCAAAAGCTAAAACAGGAGGCTGAAGTATGATTGTTCCTATGTATAAATACTCGTTTCTGGTATATCATGCTGGCTATAGCGATTTCCTGAAAGAGATTCGTAGGATTGGCGTGGTTCATATTAACCAGAAAAACTTTGAACCTACTCATGAAATGCAGGAACTTTTCAGGCATATCAGTGATGTAGACAGGGTCCTGAAAAAAATGGAATGGCTGACACCTGAGGAAACTCCCTCAAGGCCGGCATGTAGTTCGGGTGAAAAGGTTTATCACCGTATCAGGGATATCGAAAAGGAACTGGAACATAACCACCATCTTCAGGTGCATTATGAGAAGGAAGTACGACAGATGATCCCGTGGGGTGATTTCAATTGGGAAACAGTGGAAAACCTGAAGCAGAAAGGTTTGAGCATTCGGTTTTATAACTGTCCGGTCAAGAAATACCAACCTGAGTGGGAGGAAAAGTATTACTTGCAAACGATTGGTGACCTTGATGGATACCGGTATTTTGTCAAGCTTGAAAAGGATGCCCCGGAAATTAGTGGAACTTCTGAAATTCATGGAGCTGACGAACTAAATCTTCCATCCCGGTCACTCAGCCAGATTCGGAGTGAAATAAAGAATTTACAGGAGAAAGCAAGGGCGTTGGATCATGAACTGCATCAGATGGCATTTCATTGTAAACCTCTGCTAACTGACTACCTTAACCAACTGCAACAGAGTTTGGCCGAGAAAAATGCCTTGCTGCAGACAACAGGTGAGGTAGAAGGAAAGGTGCAATTCCTTGAAGGTTGGGTCCCGGAAACAAAACGGGAGGCATTGGATAACTACCTGGAAGAAGAAAAGATTCTTTATGTATCATCCAAGCCTGAAGAAGAGGACAAAGTTCCCATATTGCTGAAAAACAATCGGTTTGCCCGACTATATGAGGTGATTGGACAACTATATGACCTGCCCGTCCACAATGAGTTGGATCTGGTGCCATTTTTTGCCCCCTTTTATATGATGTTTTTTGGATTTTCATTGGGGGATGCCGGTTATGGACTTTTTATAGTTTTGATGGCCACCATTGCCAAACGCAAAAAGCCACAGCTAAGTTCGATAATGAGTTTGGCTCAATGGCTGGGATTGTCAACCGTAATTTTCGGTGCCCTTACCGGAACTTTTTTTGGAATCAACCTGATTGAAGCTGATATTCCATGGCTTGAAAATTTCAAGAAGTACATGATTACCACTGATCAGTTATTTAACCTGGCTATTGGTGTAGGGGTCGTCCAAATACTTTTCGGCATGGTCCTGAAAGTAGTAAATATCAGTATTACCAGAGGTTTCATGTATTCATTGTCAACTATTGGATGGTTGATCCTGATTATCGGGTCGGGTGGAGTATACGGATTAAAATCGATTGATGCCATCACTCCGGAGGTAGGTACCCTCATACAGTACATCGTACTGGGTGTTTCAGGAATTTTCATACTACTTTTAAATCATCCCAAAAGGAATGTCTTTATCAATTTTGGGGCAGGCCTGTGGGATGTTTATGGTATGACTACCGGTTTGCTCGGCGATCTTCTATCGTATATCCGTTTGTTTGCCCTGGGTGTGTCGAGTGCCATCCTTGGTTTGGTTTTTAACAGCATGGCCTTGAGTATGAAACCTGATCATGTGATTTTTGGGCCTATTGTAATGATACTTATCCTTGTGATTGGACACAGCATCACGATTTTCATGTCATCACTCGGGGCATTTGTTCACCCTATCCGTCTCACATTTGTTGAGTTTTATAAAAATGCCGGTTTTGTCGGTGGAGGGAAAGCCTATTCTCCATTTGCTGAACCAGCCTCAAAATCTTGAAATAAATTGTAATAACGTTTAAAATAAATCAAAAATGGAACCTATTGTTTTCGCTTACATCGGAATTGGCATTATGGTCGGCCTTGCAGGGGTAGGTAGTGCTTTTGGTACAACAATCGCGGGAAATGCGGCTGTTGGTGCCATGAAAAAGAATTCAGAAGCGTTTGGCAGCTTTATAATGCTAACTGCACTTCCCGGAAGCCAGGGTCTTTATGGTTTTGCCGGATACTTCCTCCTGAACAGTTTTGGACTTTTAATGCCCGACATCGGATGGAGTAAGGCTGCAGCTGTTTTTGGGGCAGGTTTGGCGCTCGGTCTCGTTGGTCTTTTATCTGCCATTCGTCAGGGACAGGTTTGTGCCAATGGTATTGCTGCAATCGGTTCGGGCCACGATGTTGCAGGTAAGACTTTGATCTTGGCTGTATTCCCCGAATTGTATGCCATTATTGCACTCGCTTCTACTTTCCTTATTGGGAGCGCTGTTGCGTAACCAAATTTGGTATAAAGTGAAGCCTGGTTGCAGGGCCTGATTTATGCTTCCGCAGCGATAGTCAAGGCTTTAAACTGCCATGTCAGCCAACTTTAAAGGAACAAGGTCAGCATGCGTTAATTCGTCTGCTGACCTTTTTATGAGATGACTCCTGATCCGATAAGCTCATCCCCACTATACCAGGCGGCAAACTGCCCGGGAGTGATTCCACGTTGTTCATTCTCGAAAATGATCCAAGCGCCATCTGTCTTCATGTATATAGTGGCTTTTTCCAGAGGTTGGCGGTACCGGATCCGAAAATCGTATAACCGTTGATCTCCCCGACTCATTTTTAAATCCTGCCTGATCCAGTGCAAATCTGAATTTTGGATGAACAGTCCACGTCGATATAAGCCGGGATGGTTTTGTCCCTCTCCCACATAGATAATGTTTCGATGTACATCAGTCCCAATTACAAAGAGCGGTTCAACATACCCTCCGATATTCAGTCCCTTCCTTTGACCAATGGTGAAGAAATGGGCTCCATGGTGCTCTCCGATAATTTTACCGTGCCAGGGTTTCAGTGGATAGGCAAAACAAAGTTTACTGAAATTGTCTTCTGTGATCTCAATGTTTTTCTTCCGGTGTAGGAATGAGGCAGGGATCTCAATAACATTTCCGATTTTGGCTGTAAGTTGTTGCTGAAGGAAAGTGGGGAGATCGACCTTTCCAACAAAACATATTCCTTGCGAATCTTTGCGTTCAGCGGTGGGCAACGCCTCCCGACGCGCAATTTCACGTACTTCCGGCTTCAGGAGATCTCCAATCGGAAACAACGCTTTTTCAAGTTGACCCTGATTTAACTGACAGAGAAAATAACTCTGGTCCTTATTGGGGTCTTTTCCGGCAAGTAACTGATAAACGCTCGTGTTGCCGGAGATAAATTCGGATTTTCGGCAATAATGACCCGTTGCGACAAAATCAGCCCCAAATTTCATGGCTTCATCCATAAAGATATCGAACTTGATTTCCCTGTTGCAAAGGACATCAGGGTTGGGCGTTCGCCCGGCCTGATATTCGGCAAACATATAGTCGACAACCCTTTTTTTATAATGTTCGCTCAGATCGACAATATGAAAGGGTATGTCAAGTTTTTTTGCCACCATGCGTGCAATCAAGGCATCATCCTCCCAGGTGCAGGCACTGGTTAATGCACCTACCCGTTCATGCCAGTTAACCATGAACAGCCCAATCACCTCGTGCCCCTGCATTTTTAAAAGATATGCAGCCACACTTGAATCAACGCCACCTGAAAGTCCAACAACAACACGAGCCATTTATATCGTTTTAATATAATTCGGAATGAGCCATTCTGAATGCGAAATTTCCTGAATGGCAATGAATTTCCAACGGCAAAATTAGCATATTTCGGATGAAAGGCTAAATCTGAAAAATTGAATGGTTTTTAATTAGCACAGTACTTTTATAATATAGATTCACCTGACCTTTGGTTATTTTTAGGCAAAAGGAGAAAAATTAGACTAATTCTTGCTTTTGTGCATGGGAATCGTAATACCTAGGAAAGAAGCGGCAAATAAACCGCCAGTGTCCACACCTGCAGGGATCACAAGACTGAAATCGAGTCCGATATTCCGGATAATTGTTCTGCCGCCTAATGATATCAAGAGCATTGAGGAGTTACCATCACTCAGAATATAATTTTCAGATATGAAGTACCCCCGCTGACTGATCCGGATTAAGGTACTGAAATTAATTACAGGTCGGTCTGTCCAACTTCCGTCAACAAATCCGGAGGCTATCCCAAAACTGACATTCATGTCCCGGCTACCAAAGGTTGTGGTTCCATAAAGCAAGCCATAGGAGGTTGAGGTTTCACCCAAAACTGTTCCAATTGATGCTCCTGTACCGAGGTTCCATTTATCCTTCATAATCGGGAACGAGAATTTTGGAATAATCCAGACAGGTGTGGCCATTCCATTATTTTTATTGGGGTCTATAGGATTAACACTGAACAAAACATAGTGATTGACGTAATAGAAATAGTTAAATATTAAATCTTTTCTATGAAAGCGCTATTCGTTTTAACTTCAATTATTTTGGCTTCCTTGGCGACGACTGACCAAACCGGTCTTAAAAAGGGGGATATCGCTCCCATGTTTTCGGCAAAATCTCATGATGGTTCAGATTGGACTCTTTCAGATTACATTGGGAAGAAAAATGTAATCCTCTACTTTTATCCGGCTGCCATGACTGGTGGTTGCACGGCACAGGCTTGTAGTTACAGGGACCACATTGCTGATTTGGAAAAATTGGATGCTATTGTTGTTGGTGTCAGTGGGGACGATCAGGAGGCATTGAGGGTTTTCAGGCAGGCACATAACCTGAATTTTACGCTTTTGTCGGATTTCTCCGGATCCATTGCAGCGATGTATGGGGTCCCAACCGGTGATGGAGGCAGCATTTCCAGAGTGGTGGGTGAGCAGGAATTCATTCTGAACCGCGGGGTTACTGCACAGCGTTGGACATTTATTATCGGGAAGGATGGGCGGGTAGCCTATATGAATAACCAGGTAGATGCAGCCAATGATTATAAAGCAGTGTTGGAAAACCTGGCAGTGAAGTAATGCCATTCGGATCAGGTTCTGTACTTGAATATATCTTGTAGACAGCTGCCATAGTTATTGTATAGTCGAACACTATACAATAACTATACAATAAC
>DIFU01000142.1:49229-52576 GCA_002419285.1 Prolixibacteraceae bacterium UBA5740
TGCAGCCTGATCAGGATTATAATTGCTGATTTTCTCCCTGATCTGTTTTCCGGTTTGTTTCAGTTGCCTTTAAGATTGTTTTTTTTCTAGGTTGTGCACTAATTTCCGAATTGGCAGAATGCATTTCAGATTTGCGCTCCTGTTTTGGTCTGCCTGATTGGTTCCTTTTTTCCTTGAACGCACCCTTTTTCTTGAAGTGCTCACGGGGCGTGGTATTTTTGATTTTCCAATCCGGACCTTTTCCAATGTAGTCGGGAAGAGGGGTTTTGGGGACCTCGCTTCCAATGAGCCGCTCAATGCGATGCATACGGGGCATATCCGTTTCACTGACAAACGTGATTGCCTCTCCGGTGGTTTCGGCCCTGGCTGTTCTGCCTATCCGGTGGACATAGTCTTCGGCGTCACCAGGCACATCGAAATTGACAACAAGATTGATGTCCTTAATGTCGATCCCCCGGCTTAGAACGTCAGTAGCTATCAGGACCCTGGTTTCACGTGACCTGAATCGAAGCAGAATTTCTTCTCTTTCTCTCTGTTCCAGGTCTGATGAAATTCCTTCGACTTTATAATTTTTTGATTTTAACCCTCTGACGATTTCATTGACTTTTTTCTTTGTTGAAGTAAAAATGAGAATGCTTTTAAAGTCAGGTTTTGCGTCGATGAGGTGTTTTGCCAGAGGGACCTTCTGGTTTTCGTGGGTTAAAAACACAGATTGTATAACGCCTTCTGCCGGTTTCGACATTTCAAGTGAAATTTCATCAGGCTTTTGAAGAATTTGACTTGAAAGTGCCTTTATTTTAGGTGGCATGGTGGCACTAAACATCAATGTTTGTCTTTTCTTTGGCAGATATGAAACAATGCGCATGATATCGTCATAGAAACCGATATCGAGCATTCGGTCAGCTTCGTCAAGGATCAATGTTTCAATTTGATCAAATTTGACGTAGCCCTGCGATAAGTGTGAAATTAGTTTGCCGGGAGTGGCTACAATTATATCGGCACCTCTGGTCAGCGCGGTTTTTTGTTGTCCCCAGTCACTTCCATCACCTCCACCATAAATCGCGATTGATGTAACATTTAAAGTGTAGGCAAATCCCTGGATCTGTTGGTCAATTTGAATGGCCAGCTCGCGTGTTGGCACCAAAATCAGGGTATGTGTGTGGGTTGATTTTTTCTCTGCAATAAAATTTAGAACAGGTAATAGAAATGCGGCAGTTTTTCCTGTGCCGGTCTGTGCACTGGCAATCAGGTCTTTCCCTGCCAAAATGGAAGGGATAGCCTGTTCCTGAATTGGGGTTGCATCGCGGAATCCCATATAATATAATGCATCCAGCAGGTCGGGAGTTAAGTCGAAATCATCAAATTTCATTGGAAATAAATTAAATTTTAAAGGTGACAGGGCTTCGAAAATATAAGGAAAGCCTCTGATATTCTTATTGTTGTGGTCAGTGTTTTATATTTGTATGCTGTTTCAATCACTTGATAATTGTTTAATCGATTTGTGAGTCGATGAATCAATGTTCACACTAACGAATTACATACATTGCTTTAAGTAGGATTTGTTTGCAAATGTATGGCTAATTCATCCAAAATCATGCATTTGATATAAATTTGTTTACTGGTTAAATAGAATTATCGTTTTAATAACG
Organism: Prolixibacteraceae bacterium UBA5740; assembly: GCA_002419285.1. Taxonomy (GTDB): domain Bacteria; phylum Bacteroidota; class Bacteroidia; order Bacteroidales; family Prolixibacteraceae; genus UBA1413. The sequence goes on from DIFU01000142.1 coordinate 50,879, forward strand.
TGTATTGTTTGTTGTTATATTGGGTCCTTCATGTCATTTTTGAGGTATAACAAAGGGTAGATTTATGGATTTAGCGCAAACTTTACATCGGGAATCGTCGGTGATTCCCAAAATCTGCGTGTTGTATCCTGAACGCTCGATGAGGACATTCCTGCAATGAGGGCAAAATGTGGATGAATAGTTGTTCTCACCAATATTTCCAATGAAAACGTATTTTAGATATTGTGAGGCTATTTCTGCAAATTTGGAGATTAGCTGAGTAGAGGTTGGAGGAAGTTTTGATTTCCAGGCAGGGAAATACCTCGAAATGTGCAGAGGTACATCAGGGCTCAATTCTTCGGCAATCCAGCGGGTCATTTCAATGAAGGTCTCGGCTGAATCATTCAACGACGGAATGACCAAAAAGGTGATTTCAAGGTGACGACCAGACCGGTGTACCATTTGAAGTGATTTGAGGACAGGTTCAAGATGGCCTCCGGTGTATTTTTGATAAAAGGAATCATCGAAAGCTTTCAGGTCAATGTTGAAGGCATCGATTACCTCCAATAATTCGTGCAACGGGTCTCGATTTATAAACCCATTGCTTACTATTACATTTTTGAGGCCTTTTTCCCTGGCAAGCAGTGCAGTATCCCTTACCATTTCAAAGAAGACAGTTGGCTCATTGTATGTATAGGCTATACCGAGATTTTCGGGTATGGAATGAGCCCTTTCTGCCAATTCGTATGGAGTTAAGTTATATGCCCCCTGGAAATCTGATGGTTTGCACTGTGATATTTGATAATTCTGGCAAAAGGAACAATGAAAGTTGCAACCTATGGTACCTATCGATAAAATCTTGCTACCCGGATAGAAATGATAAAGCGGTTTTTTTTCAATTGGGTCAGAATGCAGTGCAGCAATTTTCCCGTAGACATCGGTGACCAACTCCCCGTTGTGATTATGCCGCACCTTGCAAATGCCGAACTTGTTGTTGGGTATCAAACAATTGTGAGGGCAAAGAAGACATCTGATTTTGTCTTCTTCTTTTGAATAATAGTCTGCCCCGACCATTTTCTACTAAAGTTACGAAGATTTTTGTTCTTTTCCTTTCACCCATTCCAAAGCGGCAGGGAACGGCTCAAGGGCCCTTGAAAAAATACCGAGTGTATATGCTATCGTCAGCCCGTAGTTTGTGATTGGAACACCTGCCTCTCTGGCTTTCATGATCCTTCCCAGCATTTCCCTTCGGTTCCACATGCAAGCCCCACAGTGGATAATGAGTTTATAGTCAGCGATATTTTTAGGGAAATCCCTGCCACGCATATTCACAAATGTTAGCGCGCCTCCCACGTATTTATTTAGCCAGTTGGGGATTTTTACGGTACCAATGTCTTCCTCAATGGGATGATGAGTACATGCTTCTGCGATCAGAACCTTATCTCCCGGCTGTAATTTGTCGATGGCCATGGCCCCGCGAACCATTTCGGTAAGGTCAGCCTGAAACCTGGCAAATAAAATCGAGAAAGACGTTAAGGGAATATCAGGGGGCGTGATCGCATTGACCATTTCAAATGCCTGTGAGTCGGTAACTATAAGTTTCGGTGGGATGGTGAGTCTTTTTAACGCCTTCTCAAGTTCGTGTTCCCTCACTACCAAACAAAACGCGCCATGGTCAAGCAAATCACGGATACTCTGCGCCTGGGGCAGTATCATCCT
>DIFU01000142.1:52631-99009 GCA_002419285.1 Prolixibacteraceae bacterium UBA5740
GGTTGACAAAGTCGGCAGGTGCCTTTTCGAGAAGCAAATGGCGAAGTTTGTCGATCCCTTCCCTGTGAAATGCATCGGTTGCAACATAATCGATCTTTAAGCTGTCAAGTTGCGAGGTGATATTCATGTTTTCAGGATGCAGGTCTGATTTGTTGAAAACCACTATAAATGGAATTCCCCGCTTATGGAACGCTTCCATGATCGTCTGTTCATATTCTCCCCAGGTGGAATAATCAGTTACGATCACGCCAAGATCGGTGCGGTCGAAAACTGAATAGGTCCGTGAGATCCTTTGTTGTCCCAATTCCCCAGTGTCATCAATTCCTGCAGTATCAATAAACAGGACTGGACCGAGTGGGAGAAGTTCCATGGGTTTTTCGACAGGGTCAGTGGTGGTGCCTGCTATATCCGAAACTATGGAGACTTCCTGGTTGGTAAGGGCATTGAGAATGCTTGATTTCCCTGAATTTCTTCGGCCAAAAAGACCAATGTGTAGCCTGAATGATTTAGGTGATTTCATATGAGCATCTTTGTCCCGGAAATGTAGCCAATGATCAGGGAATATGGAACTATATGGTAAAAAAAAGGTGTCTTCGAAGACACCTTTTTTGAATTGCTATCAGGCAATGAAAAATTCTTTATTTCTTGTCACCGCAAGCTGCTTTTTCTGCTGTTCCACAAGCGGCTTTCTGTGCATCTGTACATCCAGCTTTTGCTTCTGATTTTGTTTCAGCTTTATCACCACAGGCAGCACCTTTTGCACTTTTCTTTTCAGCCTTCTTGGTGGTGGCTTTTTCCTTTTCTGCTTCCATTGAAGTGTTGTCGTCAGCAACAATTGTTACTTTCGCTTTTTCTTCAACAACTACACTTGCGCTTGCGCTGCTAATCGAAAATCCATATACGGCTACGATTGCTAATACTAATAATAATTTTTTCATGGTTATTCAATTTTTAAATTTGACTTCTGTCACAAATATATCTGGAATCATTCTAAATAAATGTTATACCGATGTTAACGCGATGTTAAAGTGGAGTTGCAGGTATTTTATTTCTCTAATTTTGGCGGGTGCGTAAAACACTACGAAAATATTTGGTTTGGATTACACTGATTTTCTTGTTGGTTCTGATGTTTTTTCAGATCCGATGGATGGTGTATTCTATACGTTTTCAGGAGAGGATTTTTCAAAATAGTATCAATCTGGCATTAGGGAAAACCATTGCAGGCCTTAATAACGATCAGTATGTATGCGACCTGATGCGTGACTGCATGCGATGCGATACACTGAGCCTCGATGACCAGTTGCTTTCGCATGGAATCTGGGACAAAATCCATCAGTCGATAGATGACGAGCTGGCGGCCTTTGATGTACATGTTGATTTTGATCTTTTCATCACGCGAGACAATCAGGATACACTGCAGGCAGGTACCCTGATCAATAAACCAAAATCAGTTTATTACACCCAGAGTTTACAGGAAATTTTGCAGACAAACGGATATGAGCTTGTTGTCAGCGTTTCCGGAAGGACCATGTTCCTTCCACGAGAGGCAGCACTAATGCTCGGATCGTCAGTGTTATTGATCCTGCTGATCTTTGTTTCTCTTTTGCAAATGGTGCGGTTATATAAAAATGAGCTACAGCTTCTTGCAAATATCCGGGATCTGATCAACAACATTACCCATGAGTTCAAGACCCCAATGTCTTCCATTGCATTGGCCGCAAACCTGATTCGTAAGGGAAGGTTTGCCGATCAGCCTGAAAAGCTACAGGAGTATGCCGGGCTGATTGTCAACGAAAACCAGAAGCTACTGAGACAAGTCGATAGTCTCCTTGATCTGGCAGCCATCGAGTGGGATGAGTTTGAATACCGTAAGGAATTGGTCGGGCTGAACGAACTTGCACTCAGTGCGGCCCATTCAATTCAGCTGTTAGTTGAAGAGAAAGAAGGAGTTCTCGAAATCGATCTGAAAGCTGAAAGTGATAACCTTATTGCCGACAAAGTGCACATTACAAATGCAATATTGAACCTGTTGACCAATGCAGTGAAGTATTCAGGCAAGAATCCACAAATCACCTTGCGATCATATAATCGTGATGGTAAGGTCATTTTGGAAGTTTCTGATCATGGTGCTGGAATACCATTAAAATACCAGCGGTTTATTTTTGATAAGTATTTCAGGGTTCCGACTGGTGATGTTCATGATATCAAAGGGTTTGGAATAGGATTGTCATATGTGAAAAGTGTAGTCGAAGCACACGGTGGCAAAGTTACTTTAGTCAGTGATCCCGGTAAAGGGAGTAGCTTTTTTCTTACATTCGGACAGCAGGTTTAGCTGAAAGTGACAAAAGAGAAAATATGAATGAACGAAAAATCCATATACTGTTAGCTGAGGATGACCTGAACCTGGGTTTCCTTCTGACAGAATTTCTGGAGAGCCACGGTTATCAGGTTAAACTATATCGAGACGGAGAATCGGCCTTGAAGGGGTTTAAATCAGTAGGATTTAATTTCTGTATCCTTGATGTGATGCTTCCGAAGATGGATGGCTTTACATTGGCAAGAAATATTAAGGATTTGATGCCGGGAATTCCGGTCATATTCTTGACTGCCAGATCAATGAAGGCCGATAAGCTGAGAGGTTACGATTTGGGTGCTGACGATTACATTACCAAGCCTTTTGACGAGGATGAACTTCTGTGCAGGATTAAGGCTGTCATGAATCGCACCGATTTAGATATTTCCAATAATCAGACATACCGAATCGGGAAGTATGAGTTTGACATGGAGAATCTTGCCCTCAAGATTGGAGATGAGATCCGACGCCTGACAAGCAGAGAAGCGGAGGTGCTGCATCTGTTGTGCAATTCGAAGAATAATATTGTCAAGCGGGAACAGCTGCTTACCTCCATATGGGGTGAAAACGATTATTTTGCCGGCCGTAGTCTTGATGTCTTTATATCAAAACTTCGGAAGTATTTTGCTGCAGATCCAACCGTCAGGATCGAAAACATTCCTAAAGTGGGTTTTCTTCTTTCATGCTCAGATAATTGATGATTTGTCAGGACTTCAATGTGACTTTCAAACTCTTTTAGCAATATACGTCATCACGTCCCTCATTAACCCTTTTAACCAGCTTTTCAGCCCTGTCACGGGCAATTCCACTCATTCCGGCAATGGTTTCGGCAATAAGTTTGTCACCTATTTTGCGTGTCTGTTCTGATGCAAAATTTCGTAAATATTCCCTGAAGGTACTGAGTGCATTGGGATCACAGTGAAGTTTGATGTCTCCGGGTTTTGCCAAATCCATAAAGTCCCTGCCAGTCCTGCCTAATCGGTAACAAGCAGTACAAAATGAAGGAATGTATCCCATGGAGGCAACATCCCGAATCACCTCATCCAAGGACCGATGGTCTCCCAGGCTGAATTGACTTGCTTCATCCTCTTCTGTTTCATGAGTGTAGCCACCCGGATTGGTACGGCTTCCGGCAGAGATTTGGCTAACGCCCAAGGCAAAAGTGTCGCGGCGCATTTGGGCTGTTTCCCTCGTTGACATGATGATACCTGTATATGGTACCGCAAGGCGAAGTATAGCCACAATTTTCCTGAATTCGATATCTGATACGGCATGTGGTGGGTGGGATGCAATATCACTGCCGGTAGCTGGTTCGAGCCGTGGGACACTTAAGGTATGAGGCCCTATGCCATAAACCTTTTCAAGCTCCCGGATATGCTGCATCAGTGCCAGCATCTCAAAACGGTAGTCGAACAAACCAAAAAGAACACCAATTCCCACATCGTCAATTCCGGCTTCCATGGCACGATGAGGTGCGGTGATCCTGAAATCATAGTTTTTCTTTTTGCCACCGGTATGCATTTTTGCATAGGTTTCGCGATGATAAGTTTCCTGGAATATCTGGTATGTGCCAATTTTTTCATTTTTCAGAAGCTTGAATTCGTCAACATCCAGGGGGGCGACATTTACATTGACCCTTCTGATCTCTCCATGCTCTGACTTGACATCATAAATGGTTTTTATCGAATTCAAGACATAGGAAAATCCTTCCTTGGGATAACTTTCACCCGCCACCAGCAAAATTCTTTTGTGGCCCTGCGAAATCAGGTTATTCACTTCATTGGCAATTTCATGCTGGGTAAGAGACCTTCTGACAATGTCTTTGTTGGTGGCCCTGAAAGCACAATAAAGACACTCATTCGCACAAAGATTGGAGATGTACAAGGGCGCAAACAGTACAAGTCTTTTACCGTAAATGGTGTCCTTTACATAGTTTGCCTCTGTGAAAAGTTCATTTAATAATTCAGGATCACTGATTCCTGTAAGGGCAGCCACTTCCTCAGGATCCAGTCCTTTCATCTCGCGGGCTTTTGCCAGAATCTCACGTATACGGGTAGCTTCAGTTCTTTTGTTGGCTTCAAGTATCGCAGAAATCTGCGATTCATGGATGAAATTTTCGGTATAGATACTCATGATAAAGGTTGTTAAATTTTTGCCAATCCTGATTCGACACTAACTCCTGGGATATTTCCCAGTCGTCAGAAAGGGAATTAAGTCCCTCCGTGTTGACATCCACAAAAATTGTAATGATGGATGCCTTTCCTTTGGCATGGTAGATACCAGCACGCGCAATTATGAAATTTGAAAATTCATGGTTGATCAGGTTCACTGTGCGTGCTGACTCTTCCCTGTTTTCAAGGATGATGCCAACAAAGCCTCTCTTCTGGACGTGTCACAAAGTTATTGTTGTTTCATGGCAAATTATATGATAGATGTTCTGTTATGCAACATTATATAAGTGGGAACACCAGTAAAAAGTCAGGATCAGAACCTGATTATTTCATAAATTTGATCCCTTAAATATTCATCAGTGGATAGATCAGAGATCATAAACTTATTAAGTGCATCCGGTTCTGAGAAAGAAAAACTTTTCAAGCGGGCCAGGGAAATTCGTGACTTTACGGTTGGCAATAAGGTATATTTCAGAGGACTGATTGAGTTTTCAAACATTTGTTCCAAGAATTGCCTCTACTGTGGAATTCGAAAAAGTAACAGCAAGGTGGTAAGGTATGAACTCAATGATAGTGAGATACTGGATGCTTGCCGTTTCGCCTGGGAAAACAGGTTTGCTTCAGTGGTGTTACAGTCAGGAGAACTTTCCTCTTCCAGTTTCGTCAGGCGTGTTGACCGTCTGCTAAAAGATATCAAGACACTTTCAGGGAACGAGTTGGGGATTACGCTCAGTTGTGGGGAACAAACCAAAGATACTTATCGTCGCTGGTATGAAAGTGGAGCCCATCGTTATCTTCTTCGAGTAGAAGCGACAAACCGTATTCTGTATGAAAAAATCCATCCCGGTAACAAACTGCATTCTTTTGAAAGACGTATTCAAGCATTGAATGACCTCAGGGATACCGGTTATCAAGTGGGTACAGGGGTGATGATCGGTTTGCCTTTTCAGACTTTGGATGATTTGGCCGGAGACCTTCTGTTCTTCAGGGATCTTGATATAGATATGTGCGGGATGGGACCTTATATAGAACATGAGGATACTCCACTGTATGGGTTTCGACATTTGTTGTCGCCTCGCCGTGAACGTTTTGATCTGGCTTTGAAAATGATAGCAGTGCTTAGAGTTTTAATGCCCGACATCAATATTGCCGCCGCAACCGCATTACAGGCAATAGACCCGGCAGGGAGAGAAAAAGCCGTGGCTATTGGCGCTAACGTGATTATGCCCAATCTAACTCCATTGGCACATCGAAAGGATTATTTATTATACGATGACAAACCTTGTCTGGATGAAGATGCAGAGCTATGCAGGCAATGCCTGGAAGCCCGGATTCATTTGGCTGGAAGTGAAATCGGATATGGTGAATGGGGTGATTCAAAACATTTCGCAATTCGGCATTCAGGCGGTGATCACCCTGATTCTGAGTCTAAGTTCAAGCCGTCGTAACCAAACTGTCGCAACAGCGATAACAAAGCGCGGAAATATCAGCCAGGGAATGCTGAATCCTACTGCAGCAAAAAGGAGGGTGTCCTCCAATTGTGAATGGGAAATGGCAATATGGTGGTTTAAAAGATCTGCTTCGCTGCGCGAAAGATGTCCTTCAGACGATTGCCCGATCATTACCGCACCCCCGTATGATAATCCCAGGGTATATGCTACCAGCCACAGAAAGCCCGTATTTCGGGGTAATCCCATGATCGTCAGTAATGGGTGGAATGGGCTGACCAGCCATTTGAGTATGCCCAGTTCCTGTAATAATTTTTGGAAGATTAAAAGCAAGTTAACGAGCACTACAATCTTAATCGATGTTATGGTGATAGATTTCAGCCAATTAAAAAAATCGGGGATAAGACCCTCCCTTGATAAAGTTGCCCCTGCCTTGATCGTGCCTTCGATTCCCGGTAGAATCTGATTAAGAATCCAGGCAGCCAGAAAACTGGCAAATATCCTTAGTGATACCATACGGATGGCTGATGATCCTGTTTTCTTCTGAATTCCGGATTCCACAATGAGTGCGTGTGCAATCAAACACATATTGGCAAGAATGATCCCTTCCCTGACTGGCATGTCAAGGGTTGCCATCACTGCAATAACAGAATAGATGTTGGTAAAGAAACTCGTAATGAGGATTACAGAAGCATTCCCTGATAATCCGATCAGATTAAACAGTGGTTCCGTCAGTTGTGCTATCCAATCGAGAATCCTCAGATAATCTAGCAGGAAAACCCCAAATGCAATCGGTATGGTCAGTTTTAAAAGCCAGATGGCTGTTTTCATGCCCTGTGGAAGTGATTGCCGGATTACCCTCTTGAGGATCAATCTTGATTGTCTGAAAAAATGGAAAATTCTCTTCATCGGGCGTCCTGATTTTTGGCCCACAAATTTTGCAAAAAAATGGTTACAGATATATCCTGCCTTCGTGAATCTTTGCTTGTCAGGTCGGATTCGGTCAAAACAATTTTGTTTTATGTGTTGTTACAACATCTGGCCGTATAACTTGTCATTGGGTGATGATCGATCATGGTTTTTCATTTTACGAAATACCTGGGTTGCCTGATAGCAGTTTGCTGCTCTGTTTTCTGTGGCCTGTATGCATGTTGTTCCTGATTGAATCTTTAATTAAAAGATTTTGAAAAGAAGATCCTGTTGAGGTATTTGACAGAAACGGAAATGCCAAAGAAATTATAGAACCTTTAAATGTAGCTGATTATGCTGAAGATTTTCAGGGCATTGTTTTTTGCGATATTTATCGTTTCACAGCTGATTGCCGCTGCCCAGGATATTGTAATTGTTGGCCATGTTGTTTCCGAAGGCGAACACATTCCCTTTGCCAGCGTTTTTCTTGAAGGTACACAAAGGGGAACTACCACCGATGCTACCGGCCATTACATGATGGTTGACCTTCCGGCAGGTGAGTATACTTTGATTGCACGGGCTATCGGCTTCAAACAAAAGAAGGAAAAAGTCCTGCTTGTTCCAGGTACGACACTCGAAGTTAAGTTCGATCTCGAAACGGAAGTGCTGAGTGTTGATGAGGTTGTGGTCACAGGGACGAAAACGTTTAAACGACAAACTGAAAGTGCCGTCATCGTGAACGTCATGGATTCCAAAGCCATTCAGGCGGTATCGGCAAATACGGTTTCAGATATTTTGAATTTCCAACCCGGACTCCGGATGGAGGTGGATTGCCAGACCTGTAACTATTCCCAATTGCGAATGAATGGGCTGGGCGGAGCTTATAGCCAGATTCTTATTAACGGCAGGCCTGTCTTGAGTCCTTTAACTGGTTTATATGGTCTGGAACAGCTTCCTTCGCAAATGGTTGAGAGAATAGAGGTGGTGCGTGGGGGTGCATCTGCACTTTATGGATCAAGTGCTATCGGTGGAACCGTCAATATTATTACAAAAATACCGGAACGCAGTGCTTATGAAATCAGTACCTCAGGATCGTCAATTAATGGCGGTGCCGCTGATTATAACCTGAATGGAACACTTACGGTGCTTTCACAAAAAAGAAATTCCGGGATGTCGTTGTACACTTCTCACAGGAACAGGGAGTCATATGACCATAATGGGGATGGCTATTCCGAGCTTCCCAAACTAGGCAATAACTCCTTTGGATTCAATTCATTCTTCAAGTTTAAAGAAAACCATAAGCTGGAGTTGAGCTTTTCAAGTATGCATGAATACCGTAGGGGTGGGGATGCAATTGATAAACCTGCATTTTTGGCTAATCAATCGGAGGAGAGGACCCATGAGATTCTGATGGGTGGCCTTGATTATGAAATCCTGACCAATGAAAATCAGGATTCATGGATATTTTATATGGCCGGTCAACTAACCAAAAGGGATCATTTTACCGGTATTTCCCCTGAAGATGCTACAGAATTGATCGCTTATCGATCAAATCCGCCATACGGTGATTCAAAAAATACGACCTTTCAGATAGGGAACCAGTATAATCACCGGATTACCAATTTTCTATCCGGAGTAAACGTTCTTACCCTCGGTGCAGAAATGAACTTTGATAATGTCCACGATCAGATTGAAGCATACGAATACCTGATTGATCAACAGACACGTAACTTTGGAGCCTTTGTGCAAAGCGACTGGTCGATCGACCGGAATTGGACTCTTCTGACCGGAGTCCGGGGTGATTACCACAACTTTGTCGACCGGATTGTGCTGAATCCCAGAGTTTCATTGCTGCTACGTCCGGATGTTAAATCCCAGTTAAGACTAGGCTGGAGCACAGGATTCAGGGCTCCACAGGCATTTGATGCTGACATGCATCTGGCGTTTGCCGGGGGAGGTATCCAACAGGTAAAACTGAGTCCTGATCTGAAAGAAGAGAGATCTCAAAGCCTGAGTGCCTCCTGGAATTACGATCATGCGACGGAAAATTTCATTTGGGGATTTACTTTGGAAGGATTTTCAACCCGATTGAAGAATGCCTTTATTCTTGAAGAGCTTTCTTTTGACGAACAGGGTAGAACGATCATGGAAAAGCGCAATGGAAAGGTCAGTAATGTACAAGGTGCTACCTTTGAGGTTCGCTGGAATTTTCGTCAGAAGGTTCAGGTGGAATCGGGGTTGACCTTGCAAAAGAGCACCTACGGTGACCCCGTAAAATGGTCAGAACAGCTTGATGGGGAAAAGGATTATCTCAGGACTCCCGATTCTTATGGTTATTTTACCTTCCAGTTTATGCCCACAGGTCCGTTTGAAGCATCTCTCACCGGTGTTTATACCGGAACCATGAAGATTCCTCATTTTGGTTTGTCAGGTGACCCCGGTACTCCGGAAAACGATTTGCTATTCATCTCTCCTTCATCCTGGGATATAGGGACCAAACTTTCCTACCGGGTTGAAATACCTAGGATTGACTCCAGTGTTGAACTCTTTTTGGGAGTTTCCAACCTATTGGACGATTACCAAAATGATTTTGACAAAGGAAAGAACAGGGACAGTAATTACGTGTATGGTCCAGCCAAGCCACGTACATTGTTTTTTGGGTTGAGGATATTTAATTAAGGATGGCCGGACGGTTAAGAAACCTAACGGGAATTTCCAACGAGGCTCAATTGGAATACTTTCATCAGATCAGGTCACACGCGTCGGCTGGCATCCAGTGTTTATGCTGTCCATCCCATTTGATGTTGCAGCCGATAGGATTTGTTTTGGGAATACTGATCTGTTTGCCTGATGTAACTTCTTCCAAAACCCTGTCCAGGTCATTGACTTTCATTTTGCCGGGATCACGGGGACTATCTATACCCCGGCCGGTATAAATCAAATTCCTCTCCTGGTCAAACACGTAAAAATGGGGTGTCCTAAGCGCTCCATAGGCAATCGCAACCTCTTGGGTCGTATCATGAAGGTACAGCCATGGAAATTGATGCATTTTCATCCGTTCCACCATATGTGGAAAGTCATCTTCAGGATAGGTGTTGGGGCTGTTTGAGTTAATTCCCACGAACCTTATACCCTGGGGGGCAAACTTATCCACGGTCTGCCTTGTGACTTCATCGCTTGCAATAACGTAAGGACAATGATTGCAGGTAAAGAAGACCACGAGAAAGGGATCGTCAAAATCTTCAAGGGAATAAATGTTCCCATCGGTCGCCGATAATCTAAAGGAAGGTGCCCTTTGGCCTATTTCTAATGTAAATGCCATGATCAATTTCAAATAGTTTCTATTATAAGTCTTCAGGGAAAGAAATTGTTCATTGTTTCGTCTTGCTTTGTTTACTAAAAGTGGACATGTAAAAAGCTGGTTTTTCCTGGTTTATCTTTTTTCGAGCCTCCCATCTGCGTAATGGGCAAACCTGCCTGCATCCCTGGGATGGATATGGTCGTTTCTTTTCCAGGGCCATCCTCCAAATTGGGTGTTACGGAAATCATTAAACGCCTGATGGATTTCGGCCTGGGAATTCATGACAAAAGGTCCGTATTGTACTACCGGCTCGGCGATAGGGATACCTTGCAGCATCAGAAACAGGGCAGGGGAATTCCCGTTCTCGACGATGACCTCCATGTCAGGAAGTAATTCGATGGCACTTTTGGGGTCTATTTCTGTTCCTGCAATTCGTATTTCCGGACCCTGATAAAAATAAAGGGTTCGTCTTACTTCCGGAGAAGCGGTCGGAATTGACCAATGTGCACCTGGCTCCATTTTGATAGTCCATATTGCAACCTCATTTTCCGGTTCGGATGCCCATGAGTCAGGGGCGGGTGGAGGAGCAACGGTGTTTTCAATCTTTCCGGCAATGATGTTTATTTCTGTAGGGCGTTCCTGGTCATCCCGGTAAGTGAATTTGGGAATGGTATCGGCCCAAAGCATTTTGAACCAGGGATTTGTGAATTTTTTTGCCCGTGGAAGGTTGAGCCAGACCTGGAAAAGTTCCAATGGGTTTTCTTCCGTACGGTTCAATAATGGAAACATTTCACAGTGTTGTAATCCTGAGCCAGCGGTCATCCATTGGACATCACCATTTCCGTATCGTCCGGATGCCCCGTGAGAGTCAGAGTGATCAACGAATCCATTCCGGACCACAGTAACAGTCTCAAATCCCCTGTGCGGATGCGAAGGAAACCCCGGGACAGTATGGCCATGGTACATACGCCATCCATCTTTTAGTGTGAAATCCTGTCCGAGATTTCTTCCCTTCAGCGAAGCATCAGGTCCCATTTCTTCATTGCCATTTGGATATTTGTCATTGTGATGAACACAAAAAAGGAAGGGATCGTGAACCGGCCACATAAATCCAAGAGGCTGTATATTCAGGATTGCTTTATTGTACATGATGATTATTTATAAGATGAACAATCGATTAGGTGAATTTCAGATAGGGTCAAATCAGGGTTTAATGGCGACAACCAGCATTTCAAAGTCATCAGTTGTAAGCTTATGATCCCTGCTGAATTCTCCAAGTCTCGCACCAAAGATGGAAATTTCGCTAAAACCGGAGGTCTTTAAAAGCCAGGTAATTTCGGAAGGGACATAATACCTTTCACTGCATAAGAGATCATGGGTCTCGCCGCTGTCATCCTCAAATCTGGTGACATTATTGTCCCTGAAGGTCATGAGGTCGAATTGCGTTGTTACCGATTCGGCTGTACCCTCCTCACGTTGGTTTTCGATAAAATCTTTCACTGAGTGGAAAAGCGGAAAAAGACCGTTCAGGGTGGTAAAAATGAGCTTTCCACCCGGTTTAATTGCCTGTGAGGCGTTTTTGAGAATTTCAAAGTTCATTTCGTCCGTTTCCATCAGGGGGAATCCACCTTCGCAGAGCATAATGGCGAGATCAAATTCTTCATAGAACGGGAGGTTTCGGGCATCTTCGTGCCTGAAATCAATACTGAGGCCAGCCTCAATCGATTTTTGCCGTGCCCTTTCCAGCATCGGTTCCGAGAGGTCGATGCCTGTTGTATTATATCCGCGCCTTGTTAGTTCGATTGAATGACGACCGGTACCACACCCAATGTCCAATATCCTGATATTCTTGTTAAATGTGGCTTCTTGTTCAATAAAATCACACTCTCCCAAAGTTCCATGCGTGAAGATTTCATTGTCGTATTTCTTTCCGTAATTTTCAAACAGGGATTCATACCAAGGTTTCATAGAAATCAGGTTTTTGTAAAGTTAATAAAACCTGTTCAGCATTCTTCCTAAGTTGCCATAAATCAAGTGGTGACATATCAGGCCCAATAAAAACTTTAAAATTCAAGATACCACCATGACTATAAAATACCGACTATTTTTCTTCCATGTAATTCGGTAGCTCCGGTAATTTCCGCAATGGTATTCGCATTTTCATTGGTGACGCGGCCTGCCACCAGAATTGTCAGATTGTCGCCCGCAGTTTCGATCATTTTCCTTAAAATTTCTGCTCCTTCAAGTGCAGTAGGTTTACCTCCGGAGGTCAGTATTCGTGTTATGCCATGGATTTCCCTTAAAGCAGTAACACCTTCAACAGGATCAATGAGGTTGTCGATTGCCTTATGGAAAGTTACCGGCAGGGGAGAAGCCCGTCGGGCCAAACGGTCTGTATTATCAACATCGATTTTGTTATCCGGGGTTAAAAGTCCAAATACGATGCCGTAGGCTCCATTAGCTTTAGCCATATCAATTTCCGACTCCATTCTTTGAAGTTCTTCTTCTGAATAAACAAAATTCCCGCCGCGGGGCCTTATCATTACCATTACGGGAATATCCAGGCCAAGACATGTTTTTTGAATCAATTTCTCGTTAGGAGTCAGTCCGTCAAGTTCGAGATGTGAACAAAGTTCAATACGGTGGGCTCCTCTAAGGCTGGCTTTTTCAGCTTCTGCCCATGTTTCGACGCATGCTTCCAGAATCATTTGTTTTTTTTGTAAAGGTATTTATTCAGCCTGTCATTTCAATATCCGGAGGCAGTACAAGACAAAAAGTAATACTTTTACCCAAAATTGAACTTTGGATGGACTCATATAACCTTCTGACCATACTTGGTCCTACAGCCTCAGGTAAAACTGCCCTTGCTGCACATATAGCGGCACGAATTAACGGGCAGGTGATTTCTGCAGATTCCCGTCAGGTTTACCGGGGCATGGATATCGGGACTGGAAAGGATTTAGGTGATTATGTTGTTGATGGTAAACAAGTTCCGGTTCACTTAATAGATATCGCGGAAGCTGGATATCAATACAATGTGTTTGAATATCAGCGGGATTTTCTGAGAGTTTATAATGATTTGCACGCCAGGGGTGTATTCCCGATATTGTGCGGGGGAAGTGGGCTTTATCTTGAAGCGGTATTAAGAAATTACCGGTTGATCCAGGTTCCGGTCAATGATGAACTCAGAAATCAGCTTGCCGGTAAATCACTGGAAGAGCTGACCGATATTTTGAAAGGTTATAAATCAACCCTCCACAACATTACTGATGTTGAAAATAGGAAGCGAGCGATTAGGGCAATTGAGATCGAACAGTTTTATGCCGAAAATCGTGAAGTTGACCTGAATATGCCAGCTATAAAAAGTCTGCTGGTAGGAGTGAAGGTAGATCGGGATGAAAGAAGGGTGAGAATTACAAAGCGCTTGCATGAGCGACTGAATTCAGGCATGGTCGAGGAGGTAAAAGCACTTCTTGAAAATGGTTTAAAGCCTGAGGACCTCGTCTATTATGGTCTGGAATACAAGTGGATAACCCAATACGTGACCGGAGAGATTTCCTATGATGATATGGTTGGTAAACTTGAAATAGCCATACACCAGTTTGCGAAAAGGCAGATGACCTGGTTCCGGAAAATGGAACGAGACGGATTTAATATTTTTTGGCTCGATGGTTTTATGCCAATGGAAGAAAAGGTTGATACGATTTGTAGAATGCTTGGTTGTGAGTAGTTTACTTATTCCCTTTCTTTTCCCATACAAGTCGTGCCCTAATGAGTTCGGAGCCATCTTTTTGACGGATTACACTACAAAGATGTTCCAGTTCAGTTAATTTTTGCTGGCTGACAGCCATGCTGTCATCAGGCATTCCTTCTTTTACAAAGTTGACTTCCAGTTCGGTAAGGTTGTGGTTTTCATGAAAGTCGATGGAATAGCTGTTGTTGATTCTTTCGAGGTATCGGCCTGTGTTAAAATGCTGGTTGATATCAATTTCATTAAAAAGCACCGGGTAAAAGGTAAGTTCTCCATGATTGGCCGCGGAGTCGACTTTTCCTGAATTATACCCCAACACACTCTCCTGATAGGCAGGAAAATTCTTAAACTGGCTTAAACGTTGAATTCGACGGCTTTCGAGGTCAAGAACCAGCCAGCTGCTGGTTGCCTTGATAAATTCATTTCCTGATTTATCGAGAAAACGGTAGTCACGATAGCCAAAAAAACCGTCTGTTCCCCGCGACCAGGTTTCCAGGGTAAATTCATCGGTCCAGCGTGGTCGCTGCCCTATTTTGACCGACAGTCTTGATAGTACCCAAAACAACTGGTCTTCCTTCAGGTGTTCGAACCCGAATCCCAGTTTGTGGGCATGTTCCCAGGCGATTTCCTGCATATACCAAAAAAGGAAGGGTGTCGAGACCTCTCCAAATCGGTTAATGTGATAGGATTTGGCTTTCAGGTGGTGAATATGCTTTAAAGGTACCATCAGATAAAACTTTTGTGCAAATGTATTGTTGAGTTTTGAATAACCGCTTGTTTTCGTCAATTTTGCAAAAAAAATAGCCGTATGGGCAAGATTATCATCAAAAATGAGGAGCAGATCGAGGGCATCAGAAAGAGCAGCCGTTTAGCCGCAGCCACCTTGGATTTTGTCAGTCAGTTTGTGGCTCCTGGCGTGAATACCGCCACGCTGGATCAGAAAATAGAAGAATATATACTCAGTCATGGAGCTATACCCGCTACCAAGGGTTATAATGGTTATCCCAAATCAAGTTGTATTTCTCCCAATGAGGTGGTTTGTCATGGGATACCTTCGGAGAAGACCGTATTAAAGGATGGAGATATAATCAACATAGATATAACCACCATTTTGGACGGATATTACGGCGATACCTCCCGAATGTTTATGGTCGGGGAAGTTTCTGAAAAGGCTCGTAATCTTGTAGAGGTAACCAAACATTGTCTTGAATTGGGAATCCAGCAAGTTAAGCCGGGAAATTATTTTGGAAACATAGGTTTTGTTATTCACCGCTATGCAAAAGCCAACGGATTTTCAGTGGTTTATGAGTTTTGCGGTCATGGTACTGGACTCCAGTTTCATGAGGAGCCTCAGGTGGACCATGCTTCACGCCGGAATACTGGTCCCATAATGAGACCCGGTATGATATTCACCATTGAACCGATGATAAATGAAGGCAGGCCAACAACCCGCATCGATAAAGTGGACGGTTGGACCGCCCGTACTTCTGACAATAAACTGTCGGCCCAGTTCGAACATACGGTTCTGGTCACTCCTACAGGATTTGAAGTCTTAACGGATGTCAATAACGAGTTTCCCATTACCTGAAAAGACAGCGGCTGGCAGAGTTTTCTGCCAGCCGCTGTCCTGAATGTAATGTCGTGCTCTTTATTTTCCGTCAAAATTGAATGTTATTCCTGTTTCGGCGAGATTATTCTTTTTATTGCAAGTGAAGCACTTTTCATCCAGCATCCAGTCTTCCAATATCAAAGGTTCTTCCGTCACCACTTCAAGCAAAGCCTGGATCGAAAAATTAGATTCATTGGTCATCCAGTTCTCAAGTTCAGCTGTTTTTTCCTTTTCAGCTGTAAGGGTCAGTGTTGGAAGGAAGTTTCTTGATTCGACCATCCATCTTTCAAGATTCAGTTGTGGATCAGTGGCCGGAACCAGATCGAAGACTGAGTATTCTTTGATTCTGGCAGCGACTTCTGCAGCATAATCTGAAGCCTTGATCGTGGCAACCTGTTCTTGATTCTTTTTGATTTTTCCATCAGCATCTTTTCCATCTGCACTACTTGCCGTTGTCGTCCCACAGTATGTCAACCCGATAAAAGTTAAAACGGCTAAGATTTTTCTGAAATTGTTACTTGTTTTCATGACTTTTTCCTCCTGTTAAGCTTTGTTTTCTGTCTGTTGTTTCTGTTAAAATGTTTCGCTTTTGTTTTCTGTTTCGGTTAAATGACGAACATGAAAATGATTCGTTACAAAAATTTAGAACTTTTTTTTAAATGATACTGTATTTTATTCAGTACCATGCAATGCAAATAACCAAATAGGATTGAATGTATTGTCATAAGTGCTGGTAATCAAATAAATGGTTGTTTTTTCCAAACTACATATTATGATATGGATTCTGGATTTGTACTTATTATCGACTTATTCGATAGTGAGTAGACAATTTCTCCAGGAAAAATCATCAGATAATGATGTCTTGGTATTCATCGCCATAATGGCGAATTCATTTCAGGATAAGGTTAAACTTCCTACCTTTGGAAAACTTACTATAGGAAGAAAAAAGTTAATAAGATTTTAGCGTATTGTTATGTCGTTAAGAATTGATGAGCACGATCTTGCCCGATTTATCCTGGTTGGAGACAGGGTATTAATAAAGCCCAAAAATCCCGAGCAGAAAACCGCATCAGGATTAATTCTTCCTCCTTCCATCCAGGAAAATGAAAAAATCCATAGTGGGTATGTTGTTAAGGTAGGTCCGGGCTATGCGATTCCGGCCTTGACAGATGAGAATGAACCTTGGAAGAGTAAAAGTGATGCGGTGAAATATGTTCCCCTGCAAGCCGAGCCTGGTGATTTGGCCATTTACCTCAACAAAAGTGGATACGAAATTGAATTTCACAATGAGAAATATTTTATTCTGCCCCACAGTGCTATCCTAATGTTGATAAGGGATGATGAGCTTTTTGAATAGATAAGATTTTTTTGAGTGATTCTATGTGAATCTGCAATGAAATGTGAAATCCTTTAAAATCCCCCAATGATAATGGCGAAAGAAAGCTGTCTGGAAATAAACCATTATCCATACCGGATCATTGAAATGGGCACCGGCTGTCCATTTGTATGGTTGCATGGTATGTTTCATTCTCCAGCCGTTGAAGATATTTTCTCTGTTCTTGATTTTGGCAGGTTGTCGTCTTTTTTCAGGATAATTAGGGTAGAGCTTCCCTCGCATGGAATTTCGCCGGTATCTGAAAATGAAGAACGTATGGCATGGCCAAACCTGGCGGAGGACATCAAGCAGCTAATGTCACAAATTCACGGGGGTGAATATATTATTGGCGGATTTTCACAGGGGGCTGGAATTGCCGCCCATACAAGCATCAGGGATACTATGGTCAGGGGGATGGTACTGACAATGTTGCCAAAGGTTTGGCAGCTGCGAGACTCACAACGAAAGACCTATCGGAAACTTATCAGGACATTGGATTCACCCTCAAATTTTGAAATGTTGAACCGGTTATTCAGGATGATAAAATATCCTCCCGACTATCTTGGTTGGTCTGAGGAAATGTCTGAAAACATAATCCGACTGATGCTATTACCTCAACAGCATGCATTTCCATTAATTCTAAAGGGGGCCATTTTAAGTGATTTTCCTGAAGAAGCCGAAATCCTGGGTACGGGAATTCCCATTGTACTTGCTGGATGGGAAGATGATATGAATCACCCGGCAATCATTTATAGTGAAATCGAATCAAAACTGAATCCAGTCTATTCTTTGTTATTACGGCAAAAATCGGATGTGGATAAACTGTCAAGCGCAATAATTGAGTATTTTTGTAAATAAATGGTATATATGGCGATGAAATAATGATAAAATGTACATAAAAATCCCCAAATAGTATAAATTCTCTATATTGCAATCGAATTATCAATGTCAAAATACATAACTTATGACAAGAGTTGCAGACCGTATCAATCGTTTATCAGAATCGGCCACATTGGCTGTTGCACAAAAGAGCCGGGAGCTGAAAGCTCAAGGTATTGATGTTATCAGTCTGGGAGTTGGTGAACCTGATTTTCCAACGCCTACGTTTATTAAGGAGGCAGCCAAAAAGGCAATTGATGAAAATTATTCTTATTATTCTCCTGTGCCAGGATTTCCTGAATTACAGAATGCCATCCTTAAAAAGCTAAAACGGGATAATGGCCTGGATTACGCAGCCAACCAGATCGTCGTATCCAATGGGGCAAAGCACTCGTTAGCCAATGTTCTCCAGGTGATCATTGATAAAGGCGATGAAGTGATTGTCCCTGCTCCATACTGGGTGACGTATGTTGATCTTGTTAATTACTCGGAGGGCGTGAATGTTGTAATACCAACAACGGTCGACAACGATTTTAAGATTACTCCTGCGCAGCTTGAAGCGGCAATCACCCCTAAAACAAGGGCCTTTTTGTTCAGTAGTCCGAGCAATCCAACAGGTAGTGTCTATACTCGTGATGAGTTAAAGGAATTTGCAGATATCTTTGCTAAACATCCAAATATCATTGTGATTTCGGACGAAATTTACGAGCATATCATTTACGGGAAGAAATTTGAGTCAATTGCGCAATTCCCTGAAATCAACGACCGTGTGGTCATTGTCAATGGGGTTTCGAAATCATACGCCATGACAGGTTACAGGATTGGTTTTATTGCTGGTCCGCAATGGATCGCCAAGGCCTGCAATAAACTGCAGGGACAGTTCACATCAGGTCCCAATTCGGTTGCCCAGATTGCATCAGTCGCCGCTTTGCTCCACGACGGAAGCGAAGTTACGATGATGGTGGAACAGTTTGAAAAGAGGCGAAATTTGGTTTTATCAATGTTGGCAGAGATTCCAGGATTAAAGACAAGCAAGCCTGATGGTGCCTTTTATGTTTTTCCCGACTGTTCAGCCTATTTTGGCAAGAGTGATGGAGAGATGACCATTCAGAACTCAGATGATCTTTGTTATTATATTCTCAGTAAAGGACACGTTGGTGTTGTTTCAGGTGATGCCTTTGGTGCACCTGAATGTTTCCGGTTGAGCTACGCCGCTTCAGAAGAGCAATTGGTTAAAGCACTTACCCGAATAAAGGATGTGCTTGGACGACTTAAATAAAATAATTGACAAATGTTTATAAAAAATACCTGTTTGATATTATTCAAACAGGTATTTTTTTTATTATTCCTTATTTTTAGGCTGTTTTAAAACCTGACCGTATGAAGCATCTGGAGTCAAACCCCCAAATGGAACTTGCATGGAAATTTGTTGAGCAGACGAACCGGAATATTTTTCTGACCGGTAAGGCAGGAACTGGCAAGACGACCTTCCTTCATCAGATGCGCGGTAATCTGCCAAAACGAATGGCGGTTGTGGCACCCACCGGAGTCGCGGCAATTAATGCATCAGGAGTAACCATTCATTCCTTTTTCCAGATTTCATTTGGACCACAAATACCAAAGTCAAGGGATGCCTCCAATCCCTCCTTACAGCGAAGGGAAGTTGATGATGCCTCGGCAATTCGAAGGATGAACAGGAATCGGATTAACCTGATCAGGACCCTGGATCTTCTCGTTATCGATGAAATAAGTATGGTCAGGGCTGACCTTCTGGATGCCATCGATGATGTCCTTCGAAAATATCGCGACAGGCAAAAACCTTTTGGCGGGCTTCAATTGCTGATGATCGGAGACTTGCAGCAATTGGCTCCAGTGGTGAAAGATGAGGAATGGGAGATATTGGGGAAATATTATGATACTCCCTATTTTTTTAGCAGTCTGGCATTGCGTCAATCAACATTTGTTTCCATTGAACTCAGTCAGATATACAGGCAAAGCAATGAAGCTTTCATTGAATTACTAAATCAAATTCGGAACCAGCAAGCTGATTCTGATACAATAAAAGCCCTTAATGCCAGGTTCAAGCCCGACTTTGTTCCTGCCGATGAGGAAGGTTATATCACCCTGACTACGCACAATAACAGGGCAAAACAAATCAATCAATTGAGACTGAATGAACTTGCTTCCCGTGAACATGCCTTCTCTGCCTCTATTGATGGTGTTTTTCCTGAAATAACCTATCCAACCGATGAACAACTTATCCTGAAAAAGGATGCCCAGGTGATGTTTGTCAAAAATGATCCCTCAATTGAGAAAAACTACTACAATGGAAAAATCGGCAGGGTGACCGGATTTCGGGACGATGGAATCCTGGTATTGTCTCATGGTGAATCCAAACCTTTGCTGGTTGGTAAGGAAAAATGGGAGAACATCAGTTATATTCTTGATGAAGAGACTAAAGAGATTCGGGAGGAGGTTGCCGGCACCTTTGAACAGTATCCTCTAAAACTTGCATGGGCGATAACAATCCATAAAAGCCAGGGATTGACTTTCGATAAGGCCATTATTGATGCACGTGCATCTTTTGCCCACGGGCAAGTATATGTTGCCCTTAGCAGGTGTAGAACACTTGAAGGTATTGTTCTTAGTACCCCGTTGTCAGAATTGAGTATAAAAAGTGATCACACTGTTCGTGAATTTTCTTTAGGCGTGACTGCAAATCCAGCTGACCAAAAGTTGCTTGATCAATCAAGGATTGAGTTTCAACGATTTATTCTGGATGATTTGTTTGATTATAAGCCTTTGATATACAAGCTCCAGAAAGCGCTTTTTCATTGGCAGGAGAACAGGGAGTCATTGTTTGGAAATTTTGAAGACATTGCAAACAGTTGCCTGAATATTATTCGGAAGGAAATAATGCCTGTTTCGGAGCGGTTTTCACCGCAAATCCGGCAGTTGACATCGGGTCACCCTGATCCGACGAAAAATCAGAATCTTTTGGAGCGATTAAATAAAGCTGCCGGCTGGTATCTGGAAAAACTGGAAACTCCTGTAAATGGCTCAATATCCCAGGTAACAATTGAATGCGACAACCGTGCGGTTAAGAAGATTCAGTTGGAACTTATTTCAAAAATCCAGGAATCCATTAGGGTGAAAATAGCTTGCCTGAATTTTCTCGCGACTGACTTTAATGTCCCGGGATTTCTTGATGTGAAGGCTAAAGCTCTTTTGGAGTCTGAAGGTGTTTCAGATAAAAAACCTTCCGGATTGAAAAGTGCATCAACTATCCACCCTCATCCTGGATTTTACAACAAACTTAATGCCTGGAGACTCTCTACCGCTATCAAAAATAATGTGAAGCCCTATCAGATATTGTCACAAAAATCACTGAATCAAATAGCCGAAAAACTTCCTTCAAACCTTAATGCTCTTGGCGCAATACCTGGTTTTGGCAAGTTCCGAAAACAGCAATTCGGTGATACAATCGTAAAAATGGTTGTAGCTTACATGATCGAAAATGAAATGGAGATTCCTGTAATCCACGACAATATTGAACTGGTGTCAAAGAAGGCGGATACCAAACAAATTACAAAGAAGATGTTCGATGAGGGCATGTCGGTCCAGAGAATTGCCCGCGAAAGAGGGTTGGTTGATTCAACGATAATTGGGCATCTGTCCTATTATGTATCTAAGGGCGAACTGAGTATTGACAAGATTCTGGATATTGATGCCCTGAAGGAAATAATGGTTTATTTTGACAGGCACCCGGAGACTACCTATTCTGAAGCAGTTAAAGATTTGAAAGAAAAATACTCTTATGCCATTTTGCGATTGGTTAGGGAATACCTACAGATCAGGGAATTGCTTTGATTTTTAATAGTTTCCGTGTTAATTCAATTATCCAAAGTAATTTGGCTTTTATTGACCTGGGCTAAAGCTAAATCCTGATTTTAAAAAGATAGAAAGAAATGGAAATTGTTATGTAAGTCAGGATGATCAAGGCAGGGGCATGAACGCCTAACAGAATCAGGAGGGCAATAGAAACCATCAGAAAAATATATCGATACCAATTGTCGTAGAAGTTTAGCCCCCTAAACTTCATTGAGAACATGGGGATTTCGGAAACCAGCAAAAGGGAAGTTACAATAGCAATAATCAGTAGGTTTTTAGAGGTGAACAACAGTAACATAATTTCTTCATTGCCTGAATACCCGCTCATCAGTCCAAAACCTGCCCATATGAATGCATTTGAAGGAGTGGGTAATCCAAGAAAGTTGACAGTCTGCCTTGAATCTGTGTTAAATTTGGCCAGACGATAGGCCGAAAAAGTGACAATAAGAATTGGAGTAAGTAACCAGCCCCACTCACCCCTGGCGATTGCCTCGTTCAGGGATACCAGTTCACGGTAAATTGCCAGTTTCATAAAACCAAGAAGGATCATGGCGGGTGCAACACCAAAGGAGATCATGTCGGCGAGTGAATCAAGTTCCTTCCCGATCTCAGAATATGCCTTTAGCATGCGGGCTGAGAATCCGTCGAGAAAATCAAATAGTCCTGCCACAAAAATAAGAATGGCCGCTTTTCCTAGATCTCCCTCGAAGGCAAAGATGGTGGCTGCCGTCCCGGTTACAAGGTTTAATAGAGTTATAAAGTTAGGAATGAATGCGATAATCCCTTTCATGAGGTTTGTCTGTTTGTTGAGTTTTGAAATATCACTCTGTAAGCCGACCCATTACCGTTACACCACCTTTTACTAACTGATGGAGCCGTAAGGGTATTTCAGTGCCTTTTGGAAAGAAAATATCTACCCTCGAGCCAAATTTGATAAATCCAAGTTGATCTTTAACCGTAACAAGATCTCCTGGTTTACTGTAGGTGACTATTCTACGGGCCAATAGACCTGCAATCTGACGGATAAGAATTTCCTTACCATCAGTTGTCTTGATCACGATGGTTGATCGTTCATTCAGGACTGATGACTTAGGCAGGTTGGCAGCCATGAATTTCCCGGGGTGGTATTTGTAATAAGTAATCTCGCCATCGATTGGGATATAGTTGATGTGAACATTAAAAACCGACATGAAGACTGAGACCTGGATTCTTTCATCCTTGAAATATTCGTTTTCAATCACTGGTTCTATTACAACTACTTCGCCATCGGCCACTGAAAGTACCTCTCCAAGGTTGGCTGATTTGGCAATTTGAGGATCCCTGAAAAACCAAATGGTTAAAGCTCCAAGTACCATTGATGGGATTAAGATGATGAGCAGCAAAAGATGAATCCCGGTAAAGTAAACCAGGGCGTTAATTAGAAAAAGGATCCCTATTACCATTGGTATCAGTCTGTAACCTTCCTTATGAATTTTCATCGAAACAGTTTTTGAATTTGTCAAATACCTCTTATGTGGAGATTCCACAAAGATACATTTTATAATCCGGCGAAAAATAGCCAGCCAACAATGAATGGGGTGGCATAAAGAAAACTATCCAAACGATCAAGTATTCCGCCATGTCCCGGAAGGAATTTCCCTGAGTCTTTCATGTTGAAGCTGCGTTTTAGCATCGATTCTATGAGGTCGCCAAATGTTCCAAAAACGACAATGATCAAACTGATAATAATCCAGTTTATCATGCTTATGCCATCACAAACCAATCCGTGAATCACCCCGGCACCAATTGCCACCATTCCACCTCCAATTACCCCTTCCCATGACTTTTTGGGAGATATGCGCGGGAATAAGCGATGCTTGCCAAAAAGTGTTCCCAATAGATAGGCTCCTGAATCATAGGCCCAGATAATTACGGTGACTCCCAAAAGAATCCAGGGGTAAAAAGTGTGGTTTTGGGGCAAATTTCTGAAAATTAAAAAATTAAGAAGTCCCATAGGCAGCCCAATGTAGAAAAATCCCATAAGGGTAAAGGCAATATTGGATAATGGATTTGGTTGATTCCTGTATAATTCAATAACAAAAGTGGAGAATAGAAGTAGAACTGAAATCAGGGAAACGTATAATGGCCATAAGCCATAGGTATATCCAAACAGTGTAAGAAAAAAGGTAACACCTGTTGCAATACCATTGAAATATTGAGGTTTGCCTCCTGCCAATTCTACCATGCGATAATATTCAACAAGTGCCATTACAAGCAATGCAAGGTAAACCAGGGCAAATATCAGCGGGTGGATAATTATCCCTCCAATCAAAACGATGGCATATACCAGACCGGTAAGCGCTCTTTCCCAGAATGATTTCAAGATTTCAGGTTTTTTAAAAGTTCAAGTGCTTGATTGATAAATTTTTCCGGAACATAAACGGTATACTCCCCAAATATCTTGTAGGCTGAATCGGGTTGTTGATATACAATGGCTTTAATACTGTTGTTTTCGAGGATATCTACAGCCATTTGGGCTTGATATTCAAGAGTTGTTGATAGAACTTCGCTCCAGCCTTTTTCCATTGGTTTTTATTTGATCAGTTAAAATTCGCTTATGGATAAAAATACCTTTAGTGTTTTTGGTCCGTGTGCCCCTAAGATAAGTGTTTTTTCAATATCGGCGGTACGGCTGGGGCCTGTTATTGCGGAAATGGTTGATGGGATTTGATCCCTGTAAGTAGCGGTTAATTGAGCCATAGCCTCATCAATGGTAGGTTTTAATTGTGAGATTGTGGCCACAACGATGTGTATCGGTGAATATGGGTAAACCTGACGAGTCTTGTTCAGTGCAGAGCTCACTATGATTGTTCCCGTATCGGCCGCGAGACTTTCGCACCGGGTGACTGACGCATCTATGTCGTAAGTGAACGAGGCTGAAAGTTTATCGGCTATTTCGAAATTTTGAAGCAGTTTATAAAGCTCAGCGTCCGGGCAATAAACGCATTTCCAATCGTGCGCCAGAATATATTGTGAAAGGGTTTCAACTAATTTTTGTAGATTTGGAAAGACCTCACAAGATCCTCCGATCTTGCTTAGATTTTGGGAGAATTGCCCAATTTGGGATTCGGCTGAAGGTATCACAAAAGAACCGGCAGGAGGTTCGGGTAAACGAACAATCCTACCGGTACTTGTATTTCTCAATTTGCCAAGAATCTCCATTCTGGCCTGAGTTGAATCAGGAAGCTTGCGGTTCGGCATTCTCTGAATCAGTAGTTTTTTTAATTTCTTCAAACTTGGGTTCTTCCTCGTGTTTGCCCCATTTGCGTTTACCGAAAATGTGTTCCAGATCTTCGGAGAAGATTACTTCCCTTTCGAGAAGTACCTGGGCCAGCTTTTGATGGCCTTCTCCTTGTTCCCTGAGTAATTCCACGGCCCTTTTATATTGTCCGTCAATAATGGCTTTGGCCTCCTGGTCAATTAATTCGGCTGTTTTTTCGCTATAAGGTTTTGTAAAGGCGTAATCATTCTGGCCGGAACTGTCATAAAAGCTAACAGTTCCAACCTTGTCACTCATCCCGAATATGCTTACCATGGCATAAGCTTGCTTTGTAACACGTTCAAGATCGTTTTGTGCACCTGATGAAATCTTGCCGAATATAATTTCCTCAGCAGCCCTGCCTCCCAAGGTTGAGCACATTTCGTCGAGTAATTGTTCCTTGGTGGTGATTGATCTTTCTTCCGGAAGGTACCATGCCGCACCAAGGGCTTTACCACGGGGAACGATAGTGACCTTTACCAGTGGATGGGCGTGTTCGAGCAACCAGCTAATGGTTGCGTGACCTGCCTCATGATAAGCAATGGTTTTTTTCTCTTCCTGTGAGATTATTTTATTCTTCTTTTCCAAGCCGCCAATAATCCTGTCGACAGCATCAAGGAAATCTTGCTTATGGACAGCCTCGTGACTTTTTCTGGCTGCGATAAGCGCTGCCTCATTACATACATTTGCAATATCGGCACCAGAGAATCCAGGTGTTTGTTTAGACAAAAAGTCAAGATTCACATCCTCATGTAATTTCAGGGGCCTCAGGTGTACCTGAAAAATCTCCTTTCGTTCATTAAGGTCGGGAAGTTCGACATGGATTTGGCGATCAAAGCGGCCAGCACGCATTAAGGCTCGGTCGAGAATGTCGGCGCGGTTTGTGGCTGCCAGAACAATCACCCCACTATTGGTATCAAAACCGTCCATTTCAGTTAACAGCTGATTCAAGGTGTTCTCGCGCTCGTCATTTGAGCCGAAGTTGGGATTTCTGCCCCTTGCCCTTCCAATGGCATCAATCTCATCAATGAACACAATACAAGGTGCTTTTTCTTTTGCTTGTTTGAAAAGATCACGCACTCTGGAGGCTCCAACTCCAACAAACATTTCAACAAAGTCAGAACCCGACATTGAGAAGAATGGTACGTTGGCTTCGCCAGCCACTGCCTTTGCCAGCAAGGTCTTCCCGGTTCCGGGAGGCCCTACCAGAAGGGCACCTTTAGGTATTTTTCCGCCCAGACGAGTGAACTTTTCAGGATTTCTGAGGAATTCAACAATCTCTTCTACTTCCTGTTTCGCTTCCGATAAACCGGCAACTTCCTTGAATGTGGTATTGACTCTGGAGTCTTTATCAAAAACTTTTGCCTGTGATTTACCAACACTGAAAATACCTCCAGGTCCACCACCTGTACCACGGCTCATTCGTTTGAAAATCCACCACCAAAGCAGAATGATGAGAATAAAAGGTCCAATGGTCCAAAGAAGTTCTCCCATCCAATTGGTTTCGTTCCGGTATTCGGGCTCAATTCTCTGATCCTCGCTGACCGCTTCCTGTGCTTCAGCCAGGTTGCGTTCAAAAGTTTCAATGGATCCGATTACAAAATAAAAATGAGGTCCGGTTTCTGAAGGTTTGGAAAACGTAGTCTCCAATTCCTTATCGTATTTGTTAAGGCTGTTTTGCTTCAGGTATATGTTGGCTCTTTCCTTATTGATCACCACCAACCGGTCAACATCCTGGCTGGCAAGCATAGTTGTACGTACCTTATTCCAGGTCGTCTCAACGGGGCCTTTACTGCCAGTGAGATAGAAGTTGATAATGATAAAGATGATGGCAATGATACCATAAAACCAGTATGGATTGAATTTTGGCTGCTTAAGCCCTGGTGTCCCCGATGACTGGTTTTTTTCGGGATGTTTCCTTTTCCCTATGTTGTCTTTGTTATCGCTCATATAATTATTCTAATTGTCTTCTTCAATTTTGGTAATCTTAGCATCAGACCATAAACCCTCAAGATTGTAAAAAGTTCTGGCTTCCTCTTTAAAAACGTGTACCATTAAATCACCATAATCCAGTAAAATCCATATAGCATTACGGTATCCATCTTTATGCCAGGTGTTTTCTCCGGTCAGCTCTTTCACGGTTTCTTCCACGGAATGAGCAAGCGCATCTACTTGAGTGTTTGAGGATCCATGGCAAATCAAGAAATAGCTGCATTCAGAATGATGGATAGTCGTTAAGTCGATCATTAACAGTTCTTTTCCTTTTATTCTTCTGATTCCTTCAATGGCTGCATCTAAAATTTTTGATGTTTGTGTTGTTTTTTTACTCATACATAATTTTTGACCTGACAAAGATAAAAAAATGAATCATAGGCAGTTTCCCGATTCAAGCCGTAATTTCTTTAATTTTGCGGGTTGTGTTATTATCTGAAGTATTATCCCGGTTAGGTTTTTGATCTTAAGTTTCGGAAAGAGTCATTTTTATGAAAATAATTTATCTTGATAGGGTTTCCTCCACCAACAACTATGCCAGTAGTCAATTGAGCAGTCAGGAGGTGTTGGAGGGGACAATCTTCTTGACATTTCGTCAGACCCGTGGCAAGGGGCAGGCACATAATGTTTGGGAGAGTGAGGATTTCATGAATTTGACATTCAGCCTGATTTTAAAACCTGATTTTTTGCTCGCTTCCTCACAATTCCTCATTTCTCAAATGGTGGCGACAGGCATAGTTGCTGCTATTGAACGTCTTTCTGTCGATGTCATGATCAAATGGCCCAACGACATTCTTTTCGGAAATAAGAAATTGGGCGGAATTCTGATTGAGAATTCCATTATGGGATCACAAATTGCCTGGTCAGTTGTTGGGATTGGACTAAATGTTAACCAGGTGCATTTCGGAAATTACAAGCCGGAGGCTATATCACTAAAGCAAATATTGGGGAGGGATGTGGATTCTGAAGCGTTGTTGTTCAGCATTTATGATGAAATAATGCGGCGTTACCATTGGATAAAGCAAGGGAATGAAATGGCAGTGACAAGTTTCTATTTCAAAAAGCTTTTCAGGATGGGTGAGTGGTGGAGATATCGTGTCGAAGCGACGGAGTTCGACGCAAGAATAACTGGTACCGATGAATTTGGAAGGTTACGTCTCGAGGATCGAAATGGAATAATTACACACTGGCCCTTTAAGGGAATAGAAATGGTATGGGATAGTGAACGTGCAAAGGAGTAATATGATTTGAAATTATTTATATGGGAGACGTGCCAGTGTTTCAGCCAGTTGATTGATTCCCTGCTCAAGTTTGTTGCCCACCATCATCTTCACCATCATTCCCATTTCTGTTTGAAGGGTTAATCTCATCTTGGTCAGGGATGTCTCTACCGGTAACAGTTGAATCCAAAAGGTGAGATCTATTGGAATTCCTCCTCCACCCTCAACCTTGATGGTTTTGAAAGGCTCCCTTTCAATAATTCGCAATTCAGAAGTCCCAAAGCTACCCAGGGTGAAGCGACATGAATCTGAATCAGACTCAAAATTTTCAATTTTTATCTGTGGCACTTTTTCGGAAAGTTTTGCCAAAATGTCATCTGTTAGGTATTTCGACAAATTTTCAAAATTGGAGAGGTATTGATATATGACTTCAATATTGCGATCGACAAGTTGTATTTCACTTACGTATTTTGTTACTCCCATTCTTCTTTCTTTCAATTGTTCAAACAGATGCAAATAAACAACATCCCAGTGAGATAACAATGATTTCACTGGGATAATATATGTAATTATGTTTCAATTAATTGCCTTGTAAGTGGCTGTTTGGAGACTAAAATCCAAGCCCATTATCGAATTATTGGAAAGGAAAGGAGTCGGATTATTTTCCCCAATTTGCAGGATCTTCCCTCCATTGTAAAAGCTTTTGCAAATCTGCCTCCCTAATTTCTCCATTAGCGATTGCGTTTTTAATCAATACCTCGTAATGGCTAAGCGAGGTAAGTTCGATGCCAGCTTTGGCAAAGTTTTGTGTAGCCTGTGAAAATCCATAACTAAAGATGGCAACCATTCCCAAAACCTCACCACCAAAACCTGAAAGAGCCTGCGCCGCTTTCAGACTACTGGTTCCTGTGGATACGAGATCTTCAATAATCACTACTTTTTGACCAGGCCGGAAATCGCCTTCAATAAGGTTTTCAAGGCCATGGTCCTTGGGAGCTGAACGGACATATACAAAGGGTAATCCCATCTTTTCGGCAACAAGTACGCCATGGGCAATGGCTCCTGTTGCGACACCTGCAATCACTTCGACTTCAGGATATTTTGCAGAAATAATTTCAACAAATTTATCCCGGATAAATGTTCTCGCTTCCGGGAAAGAAAGGATCTTTCGATTATCACAATATATCGGGGCCTTCCATCCTGATGCCCAGGTGAAAGGGTTTGAAGGTTGTACTTTAATTGTGTTAATTTGCAGTAGCAAGTTGGCTACATCAACCTGAATTTTTTCCATTTTTAAAATCGGTCTTTAGTAATTCGAAGCAAATGTACGAAGTTTTTTTTTATGCAAGCCGATTGGTTATTGCAGGCAAGGAAGCAAAGGATTTACTTAACAAAGAGGCAGTTGTTCACTTTGTTGAAAGCTTGACAGAAGTTAAATTTTTGGTCCGGGAATTTTTGGCTGGAAAGTTTCGTTTGATTGTTTTGCTTGGTGAGGTTGACAAGATTTGGCCATGGTTCCAGTCATGTTTTCAGGTGATAAAAGCGGCAGGTGGAATCGTTCGAAGCGATTCAGGATACTTGTTTATTTACAGAAGGGGCAGATGGGATCTCCCAAAAGGAAAAATTGAAGAGGGAGAGTCTGCAAAATCTGCTGCAGTCAGAGAAGTATGTGAAGAAACGGGTTTGAAATATGTCAAAATTTCAGGTGACTTTCCATCGACATGGCACGTATATTATAATAGTTTCAAACAAAATCCGATGACCGCCATGCTAAAGAAAACTTATTGGTTTTTAATGGAATCGTCAGATAAACAGATACTTATTCCAGAATCGGGGGAGGATATTGAACTAGTGAAGTGGTTTAACAGGGAAGATTTAGGAATTGTTGAACAAAACACCTTTGCGAATCTTTTGCCTTTAATATCCAAGCTTAAGCAGATTGATGGATGAGGATGGAACTTATGCTGTAAGAGTTTTTGTGGCTTGAATTTTGAATTGGAGTAAAATCTTAAAGGCAGTATGTGATGAATAAGTTTAAGACATTTGGTTTAATGGCAATATTAACCCTATTGCTTATTTATTTGGGAGGATTGATAGGCGGACAATATGGTGCTATGATCGCATTGGTAATGGCAGGAGCAGGCAACTTTATCAGCTATTATTTCAGCGACAAACTGGTTTTAAAAGCATATCGGGCACAAGAACTTCCAATTGATCACAATGTTACGAGGATAGTGAGGCAGTTGACGGATAAGGCAGGTTTACCCATGCCCAAAGTATATTTGATTCCACAGGATCAGCCCAATGCATTTGCAACCGGAAGAAATCCCGAAAATGCCGCAGTTGCCGTTACCCGCGGTTTGGTCAATCATATGAACGATCAAGAGCTCTCAGGGGTTTTGGCACATGAACTCGGCCATATCTCAAACCGTGATATTTTAATAGGGACAATAGCCGCGACACTCGCCGGCGCTATCTCTTATCTGGGTTATGCCTCACATTTTGGCATGGGTGGAAGGAATGGCAGAAACTCAAATCCAATTTTCATGATTTTGGCCTTGATTCTTGCACCTTTGGCCGCATCTCTGATTCGGATGGCCATTTCAAGAACCCGTGAATATAAAGCCGATGCTTATGGCGCCATGGTTAGCGGAAATCCTGCATTTCTCAGTTCGGCGCTTTCGCGACTTGAAAATTATAGCAAACAAATACCATTGAGAGGTAACGATGCAACTTCCCATATGTTTATAGTCCACCCATTCAAAGGAGGTGGATTCTCAAATCTTTTCAGCACTCATCCATCCACAGCCGAACGCATACGAAGGCTCAACGAAATGGCGCTCCGCCGTTAGTTGAATTAAGAGTTTGATTCGGGCTTATTTCTGCGTAGCCGGGCAGCAACATCTTCGGCGACATCATCAGCCTTGTTTGCGAATTTTTTGCCTTGAACTTTTGCTTTTTCAAGCAAATCCTCTGCTTTGTCTTCAATCTGATCAGCAAACCTTTTTAGCTTTTCGGAAATGTTGCTTTCTTCCAGATCATCCATTTTATCCTCGATGAAATTCTCCGCCTTTTTAAAGGTCTCGCTATTGCGAATTTTTTCAACCGTATCTTCCATCATGTCTTCAGCCTTGTCTGCAAGTTCCTTGGCCTTTTCAATGAATTTCCGGGAGGTTTCTCCAGATTCTTTTTTTTGTTCTTCCATAGCGATATTTTCTTTTTAAATTACTGTAATTTAATGACCATTCTAAATTCGATTAGGTTTTTTTTTGAAAGATTACTTTGCTTGTAAGTTAACCTTTTTAATGTTTTCAAACTGGAATTCGAAACCATCGAGAGGATTTCTGGCTGGAGCATGTATCACCAAATGATTCCGGTCAACCAAAAATGCCGTTGGATAGGCCCTGACTTTGTATATTCTGCCAAATGTGGTATCAGGGCTATCAACCACTACCTTTCCTGGTATATTGTGTTTCTTTATGAATTCAAGCTGGTTTATCCGATCAGAGGGTTTTAAAATCAGTAAAATGTCAGCATGGCTTCCAATTTTTTCATATAGGGTTGTTAGGTACTTTACCTGTTCCTGACAGACCGGGATTTCGAGGTCGACAAACAAAATATACTGCATGGGTTTTTCTGAACCCGTTGAGCAGTATTTTCCATTACTGAGCAATGGCAGGCAGATTTCTGGAGCTTGGGTGCCTGGCAGAAGAAACTCCAGCTTTTGTGTGATTTCTTCTGCTGTCTGAATTATTTCTTTGGATTTATGAAGTGTAAACAGTTCATTACGAAGCATATCAAGAATTGCCTTTTGGTGAAATTGGCCACTGTAAAATGCATCGTGCATCAGTTTCAGGAGAATGAGGTCAGCCAACGGACCACTTACCCCAGTGAATTGTACAGTCCAATTTCGCAACTCATTTATTTTTTTACCCGCTACCCATGATTTGAGCAGTTTACCCTGAGGGCGATTACTTTCTGTAGTCAAAGTTTGATAAAAAAGTCTGTCAAGTAGATTTGAAAATGAAGGTAGAAACCATACAGAAGGATTTAATGATTCAAATTCTGTCAAAAGTTTCTCCCGTCCTTCCCGTTTGATTCCTGATTCTATGGATTTTAACATCAATTGTTTATGGGCGATAAAAGCTTTGTTTTTTTCGATACCAAATTCTTTCTCCAGGTGTATCCTTACCGAATCAAGATAGGCAACCTGTCGTCCGTAATAAAGTTGATTGAAATATTGATCATCTAAGGAATGAAATTTCTGGTCAAACTTCCCGAATAGACTATTCAAGTGAGAGGTGTTCCCTGACTGAGTAAACAACCATAGTTCGATGGGTTTGAAAAAGGGATTCTTGCTTTCTTCAAAGCTTTTTGGCTTCCTTGGCGGAAGCTTTATCCGTAAGGTATCTCCGGGAACCATGAGTAGTTTCAGACGATAGATATCGAAGTCGGCGAAACAAAAAATCGGTTCTTGTAAATTGGTTTCGGTCAGAATTCTGCCTTGTGGACCAATTTTAAGGGTGAAGGTAGTATCCGTATTTTTTGATATCGGGTCAGTATAGTTTTGAAATACAATAGACTCTCCAGCATATCCCGGATCATGACCTTCTATCCGGATGGTGTTGGCAAACGCAACTGTTACCAATGCACTGACATAAATCAGTATAGCAATAGACAATAATCTCTTCATTCTGAAATCAGCTTATTTGCAAAGTATTAAAATTTGCGTTGAAACACTGAAGTTTAAACGGTAGAAAGAAGATTTTCGTTTTTAAAGGATAAATGATTTCTGTTCTTTTATTTTTCTTTTCTCTTGAAATCCTCCATATTCAGACTTTTGGGAAGGAATCTGCTGGCATCTCCGCCATGTAGGATAATATCTCTGACGATCGTGGAGTTGACTGGAGTATGTTCTGGAATCGTGAGTAAAAAAACTGTTTCAATCTCAGGGTACATCTGCTTATTAACCTGGGCGATGGCCCTTTCGAATTCAAAGTCGGCCGATGTTCTTAGTCCCCTGATGATATATCCTGCTCCTGTTTTCCTGCAAAAATCAACCGTCAACCCTTCATGTACCTCAACTGAAATCTGGGGGTCATCTTCGAAAACAGTGTTAATCCATTGAACCCTTTTTTCCAATGGAAAAAAAGACTTTTTATTGGAATTGTATCCAATCATAATGATAATTTTATCGAAGAGTCTGCTTGCCCGGCGGACTATCGATTCATGACCAACTGTAAAAGGATCGAAAGATCCTGGGAATATGGCGATCTTTTCCATTCAATGTCAATTTTCGTTCAAACTCGATTCAAAGGTAATATCTTTTATATTGGAAAATCCCACTAATGGTTTGGGTAGAGAAAACAAATCATTCATCGCTAAGGTCGATTAATCGTCATTTTTCAAAATGACTCAAATTGCAAAATTTACATTTTTGTTCTGGAATAACAATTATTGGCACAGCAGATGATCTAGTCATAAAGTTATAGAACCGCGTTTTTGTTGTGATCGAGATGAGTTAAGCCAATACGCATTTATGTGTATTTTTACCAGGGAACAGGGATAGCGAAATGTCAGAAACCTTGTTGCTGATTGATTAATAGATGGGTATTTTAATAGATACAAAACTTGATATGGGACAAATCAAAGGCAGATATGTAAAAAGGGTTTTTTTTGCTGCATTTATGGCTTGTCTCGTGCTTTTTGCCGTTTATCAAAAAGTTGAACATCCCCGGTCAGAGAATTATGTCCTTGGTTCTGATCCTCATGGCTATTATCAATATCTGCCTGTCCTCTTCCTTCAGGACTGGGAGGAGTTTAAACAACTACCCTGGAGTAAGCCCATTGGCGAAGGGCGTTTCATCAGTGTCTACACCTGTGGTGTTGCCATGCTGCAATCACCTTTTTTTTTATTGTCTCACGTGCTTACCAGATTTCTCGGGCATGAGAGTGATGGCTACGGACCAATTTATTATTTCGGGGTGCTATTTTCAGCATTTTTTTATGTGTGGCTTGGGATTATTTTTCTATTCAGTGTTCTGCGCAAATATTTCAGTATAAGATCATCGATTGCCTCAGTTTTGTTGTTGTTTTTTGCAACTAACCTCTTGTATTATACTTTGGTGGCCCCAGGTATGTCACATGCCTACTCCTTTTTCCTGTTATCTCTTTATATCTGGTCCGTCCACCGATTTTACCTATTGCCAAATGTAAAAAATACTCTTATCCTGTCGTTTTCCATAGCTCTCGCAGTGCTGATCAGGCCAACAAGTATTGTGGCGCTGTTTTATTTTTTTCTGTTTGATCTGACGCAATGGAAGGAAATTACTGTCAGATTCAGATTTTTGGTGTCGAAGTGGCCACTGATCCTTTTAATGTTGTTGGTTGGCTTTATGGTCGCATTACCACAAATGGTTTATTGGCATTATGTAACCGGTGATTGGATCTACTACAGCTATCTTAATGAGGGTTTCCCAAACTGGAGAGCGCCACATATCATTACCGTGTTGTTTGGAGTAAGAGGTGGATGGTTCCTGTACACACCACTGATGCTGATTTCTTCTGTGGTGCTCATTTTATTTTGGAGAAAATGCAGGTGCAGTGCCCTTGCAATTATATTAGTGATGGTTTCAATAATCTGGATAAATGGCAGTTGGTGGGCACCCACATTCAGCGCTTCGGTAGGATATCGTGCCTTGATTGAATACCTGCCGTTTATGGCTTTTCCTATGGGCTTTCTGTTGGAAAGTATCATGGTTGTTAAAAGAAGATCATTGAAGTTCATTTCATTGGCAGGAGCTTTTGTGATGGTATTTCTAAATGTTCAGCTCATGTTCAAATACGATTCATCCTTATGGTGGGATGCTCCCTGGGATTGGAATAACTTTCTAAGGTTTTTCCAGTTTTAAAGTATGATAACTGTTGAAAAATACTGCTTTTTTCAAAAATCCTTACTATCGATCAAAGGGGTTTGATTTTTCCTATTTTTACGGTTTATACTTAAAAGATGGAAAAAAAATTAACCATTGTTATTCCAGTGTATAATGAGGAACGCACAATTGTCGATATTCTTGATCGTGTCCTCGCAGTGGATTTAATTCATGGGATCAAGAAAGAAATTGTCATTGTGAATGATTTTTCTACCGATACCAGCGCAACTGTAATCAGTAAATATATTTCAGAACATCCCGAAGCTGATATTCGGTTGTTCGAACAGCCCATGAACATGGGAAAGGGAGCTGCACTTCACCGGGGGATCATGGAATCATCGGGAGATTTTCTGATAATTCAGGATGCTGATTTGGAATATGATCCAAGAGAGTATAATCTTTTGCTGCAGCCGTTGGTGGAAGATATGGCTGATATCGTTTATGGTTCCCGATTTATCGGGGGTAAGCCACATCGGATTTTGTTTTTCTGGCATTCGATTGGAAACAAATTTTTGACATTTGTTTCCAATATGTTTACGAATCTGAACTTAACTGACATGGAAACATGTTACAAATTGTTCAGGACTCCAATCGTAAAAGGATTAGATTTAAAAGAGAAACGCTTTGGTTTTGAACCAGAGGTGACTGCAAAGATTAGCCGGGTTCCAGGTGTCAGGATATATGAAGTTGGGATTTCCTATTACGGCAGAACATATAATGAAGGAAAAAAAATCAACTGGAAAGATGGTTTTAGGGCACTTTACTGTGTTGTGAAATACAATCTTCTTGATCGATAAGGAATTTAAGATGAACTACATCGCCATTTGATTCCAGTTTGATTAAACGCTAATTGACTTTTTGGCTTTTCTTGTATTCCATCATCCACAAAGCGTCTAAGTATAGCATTGAATCGACCGTGATATTTTTATCCCTTGCTTTTCTTTCTATGTCCTTCATCCAGTTTTTATCGGCTCGGATGTTTCGGATATGAATCTTTAATTCTTCTTCAATATCAGTTGAGTTCATTGGGTTAATAAGCACACGATTCATTATTGACGGATCCAAATCATTTAATGCTGTTGTTACAAAACCCCAGGGGAAGCGTGGCAGGTTTGCCTCAGTGACAAGTAAAATGAAAATATCGGTTTCTTCCATGACTTTTCTTCTGTCAATATCCTCTGTAAACAGGTTTTCGGTAAAACTTTCAGGGTATACCTGACGGTTATAAAACCAGAAGCCACCCGGACTGAATGATTTTGTCCAAAGGCCAATATTGAACATGCTCCAGTAAAAACTGTCCCCAATTACAAGAACCTTTGGTTTTTGTTTTCCTGTTTCATCTTCCCACTCGTAGGAAGGATAGCACATTGGTGTTGTAGGGAGTTGAAAAATAAGGTTCATCCCGTCAGCAATGTCGTAATCCATCCTGTCCAACTTTTTTGAAAGCTGATTTTCTCCAATCAGTAAATCGGGGAGATCTCCCATTATTAAATTTTCAATTCTGTGAATAAGACTGTCTGTGGCCATAAGCATTCCGTAATAGCTCCAGTGAATGCCATATTTCGGGTAAAGTGAGCAGTCAACTGACTCCTTCATGTCAAGAAACCATTGGTTGAAATCGAGAAAAGGTACGTTCAGTCTGTTGAATTCCTTTATGTATTCCTTGTAATTGGTCGATTCAGTGGGTATTGCCGCCAAATTTTCCGGAAAATGTTCAGGGTAGAAGGATCCTTTCCCGGGAGCCATTGCCACGATTAACTTCTTACCCTGATCAGCCAGCTTCTCATTGAGTCGAAGTATCTGTGTTGATTTGTATGTTATTGAGTCGCTTCCTATAAAATCGTCTCCATTAAACGCTTTTATATAATTAAGTTCAAACAGGTAATTCTCATTACCCCTGATGACTCCTGCTGCATAGGCTTTATTAAATATTGTCCAGGCTATCTGATTCCTGAGTCGGACCATCCATGGTCTAAACCCGATATTGTCGTTGAAATATTTCTCAAATCCTGCCTGAAAATCTCCAGTGAACCATGTGCTTACCTGGAATTTGGGTGGCTCGGGCAGTATGACGGCACCTTTCAGGGGATAGCGACCGTTGAAAGGAGTGAAAGTGGTAACGAACACTCCGGTTGTGAATATCCAGAAGAGTAGGAACAGAGCTATTTTAAACACATCTCTTTTCATATCAAAACCGGAAATATATAAAAGGATTAAAATCAGATGCTGTCAGATAGGCCGAACAGATTACAAGCAGCAAGATGGATAACAGAAAAACCGCAATGTGAGTCGTGTTATTATACGAAGAATAAAAAGTCAGTTTTTCAAGTTTTTTGCCTGGTCTGGTCAAAGTTAGAAAAGCAAACAGGAAGCCAATTGCGAGAGTAATTATAAATTGTAGGTCAAATCTTTCTGGAGATGCCTGGATCGTAAATGAGAACATTTTATCAAGATAGGTGAGTGCTGCTGACAAATCTTCAATCCTGAAGAATACCCATCCAACAAGTACTATCAGATATGTAAACGGGACGCTGAACCATTTGCCGGCCTTTTCAAGAATCTTTAAAAGAAAGATTCGGTCAAGTATCAGGAACAAACCATGCCATGCGCCCCAAATGACGAAGTTCCAGGAAGCGCCATGCCAAAGTCCTGAAAGAAGAAAAACCACAATGAGATTGATATAAAGTCTTGAATGACTGGATACCCGGTTGCCTCCTAAGGGGATGTACAGATAATATTTCATAAACTGCCCCAGGGTGATATGCCACCTTCTCCAGAATTCAGATATGCTTCCTGAATTGTATGGATTGTCAAAGTTTTCGGGGAATTTGAATCCGATCATCCTGCCCAGGCCAATTGCCATATCAGAATACCCACTGAAATCAAAGTAAATCTGGAAGGAATAGGCAATCACTGCAATCCAGGCATTGACCATATCAATCTGGGCTGAAGGCATTGAGTAGATTAGATCGACCTGCTCGCCAAGGACATTTGCCACCAAAACCTTTTTTGAAAGTCCGATAACAAACCGATATAGTCCATGTAGCTTATTTTCTGCTGTTTCATTCATGGATCGGTCTTTTATATCATCAGCAATTGTGTTGAAGCGGACGATTGGGCCGGCGATTAATTGAGGAAACATGAGTATGTAAAGGAGGTAATCCGATAACCGATCAAGTGGTTTGTGAACCTTCCTATAAACATCGAGCGTGTATGTAAGTGACTGGAAGGTGAAGAACGAAATTCCTATTGGAAGCGCGATCCTTGTCCATTTAACCTGGTTGAAAGACAGGGATTCCAAAAGGAAGTTGAAGTTTTCAATAAAGAAGTTGGCATATTTAAAATAACCTAATAGTCCCAGATTTATAACAATGGATAAGGTCAACAGGTGTTGCCTGTATTGCTTGTTCTGGTGAAGCAGGTTAACGATATAATAATTGATGGTAAGTGAAATGAGTACCAGGAAAATAAACCCTGGAGCCCCCCAGGCGTAAAAAAGGACACTAAATAAAAGAATCACATAATTTCGCAGAGATCTTCCTGCAAGATGATATGTCAGCAGGAAAATGGGCAGGAATACGTAAAGAAACAGAATGTGACTAAATACCATAAGTTTGTCAGGCTTATCTAACCGTTATTCCGGTTTATATGAAACGCAATTTTACTCACAAAATTGATAGAAAGAATCCCTGAATCGTTATTTTTGGTCATCTTCATGTATAAAACTCCGATAATGTCAAAGTTTGCAAGTTTGAGATTTCTTTTTCTATCGGTATTTTTTCTTTCGTTCTTTGGAGGTCTGCAGTCAGCGGAGCGACAGGATACCTTGAAGTTTCTCTTTATGGGTCATACATACCAGTGGTATACGACAGGAGACAAAGTGGATGAGAGGATAGAAAAAATGGACCTTTCGATTTATGATGGTATCTGGCTGGGGGGAGATGTATGTTCTGAAGCGCTGATGCTTTATTCAACACTTGAATACATCGATTCGATTTTTAACCTTCGAAATCCCAATACCCATTGGGCATTGGGTAACCATGATTCCAGAAATGGAAACTGGATCTGGCTGGAAACATTGATTGGAAGAAAAACATATTCTGCATCGCATAATATGGGGATAAGCACCCTGGTTCTTAATACGAGTCTGACACCCTTTGACTGTGAACAGCTTGATGACCAATGGCGCATGATTACCAACATGTGCGACA
Organism: Prolixibacteraceae bacterium UBA5740; assembly: GCA_002419285.1. Classification (GTDB taxonomy): domain Bacteria; phylum Bacteroidota; class Bacteroidia; order Bacteroidales; family Prolixibacteraceae; genus UBA1413. Next base: position 91,972 of record DIFU01000142.1, read on the forward strand.
CTATTCAAAGCTCTTCACATCTGATTTTATTGATGCACCATGGTATATGGGAAGGGGTCCCCGGATTGCCCTCCCCATATAGTTATGCACAGAGTAACCTTATACATTACAATTTCAATTGTTATGACTCCAATTCTTCTTTTGTAAACGAAATCTACCCAAGGTTAGTAGAGGTAAGAAACCGGGGTATTGAGGTGATTTGCATCTTAGGAGATATGGGAGCCAAAAAAGTGGAGTTTCTCTCCAACGACGGAATCCATTTCCTGGGTGCAGGATTGAACAGAACCTATTTTACCGATCCTGAACTCAGGGCAAAATCCCCACTTGACTGGGCCATTGTTTTTACTCATTTGCCCTTTGAGCGGAAACTTGACTGGGAATTTGTAGAGTTTGGTAAGTTGTCAGGTAGCGAATGGTAATTTGGCCTTCAATTTTGAATGATGAGCTTACCTGTATAACGTCTTTTACCCTCGAGGGAGACCGTGTAAAGATATACACCTGCGGCAAGACCGGATTCAATTGTGTATTCCTTGCCACCGGCCAATTCAACTGAGAGAATTTTTGAGCCCTGAAGGTCGGTGATTTCCAAATGAACAGTTGTATGTTGACATTCTTGTAGGTCAATTTTCAATTTGCCAGATGATGGATTAGGGAAAAGTTTAATGTTCCCTTCCATTGGATTATCAGGTACCAAATGTGAAATAAAATCCATTTCCCCATCTTTGTTCAATCGAATCAGTATAATGTCAGTATCACCTTTGGGGCTTTTACGCGTCCATCCCGAAAAAACAACTCCTTGATCCTGGGTTACAACCAAGCCTCCTGTATAATCGGCATTTTCGCTACCCAAAACTTTTTGCCACACCAGATTCCCTTCCATGTCCGTTTTTATTAGCATGTGATCCGAATTCAGGTCGTTGGTGTAACTGGCGGTAGTCCCTGAAATATAGATATGGCCATCATTTGTCAAAGCCAATTTTTCACCATAATCATAGTGGTCCCCACCAAAGGTCCGAAGCCAAATCAAATCACCATTTTCGTTGATCCTGGCCAGAAAAATGTCGAAGTTGCCTGACCCATAACTTTGAGTCGAGCCACAGATATAATATCCACCATCAGGTGCTTCAATTATATCTCTGGCCCATTCGTGATCTGATCCTCCTATCTTTTTGTACCAGATCTGTTTCCCGGTTGCATCCGTCTTAATGATTAAAATGTCAGAATGTGGCGTTTTAAAATCAGTTTGTGTTGGATTAAAGAAACCATTTTCGGTACCAGCCATAATCAATTCACCAGCTTGATTTTCGATAATGCAAAACCCATAATCAACATAGTCGGGACCAAATGTTTTCTCCCACAACAGATTTCCTGACGCATCGGTCCTAACAAGGTAAAAGTCACCTCCGTCAATCTGGCTGTTGGTATACCCCAGCAATGCGAAACCCCCATCTGATGTTCGTGTAAGGCCGAAGCCCATGTCCTGATATTGCGTTCCGTAAAATTGTTCCCTTTCTATGGATCCTTCTTGATTCAAGTGAAAAAGGTGCATGTCGACGTTTGGAAATCCAAAATCGTAAGCACTGCCAATCACAAAAATTCCTTGATGATCAACGTATATCCTGCTGGCAACATCGTGGCGAAGAAAACCGTGGGTGATTTCTTTTTTTACCCCACCTTCAGAATCAAGAATCAGGATATAATAGTCCTTCGCGCTTGTTGAATCCTTACGGATTGTTCCGGCAATATAATATTCCCCATCGTAAAAGGCCATTGATTGAGCGATATTCTCATGTCCTGAGCCAATCTTTAGTGGTGCCTGTGCATTTATGTATCCATAAAGGGAGCTGAATATCAATGACATTGTTGTCAGGATAATACGAGTGCTGTTCATATTTTCATAATGTTGTACGAAAGTACAAAGATTATTGAGGATTTTTTAACTTCGCAGATCCCGTTTTTAAACGAATGAGTTTTAACAAGCTTCATATAATCATACTTTTCCTGATGGTATTAATCATCCATGGTTGTGAAGCACCACAAGAAAAGAATCAGGCAGAATTTTCCCGAAGATATTTTTGTGATGCCGAAATTTTTGACGAAGCAAACTGGAGTTTTTTGGAATCTACGGGACAGTCAGTGCGTTTTCAGAATGTCGACACACGCTCGCGGGAGCTGGCATGGTCAGGTGAATATTCTGCTGAACTTACTTCGGAACGTCCATATGGTTTTACGGCAATTATTGATAGCATTAAGCCTGATGACTATTTGCAGCTTAGTGCCATAATTCGTGCAGAAAATGCTACCGGATATTTGGTCGTTGATGGCGGCGAAGAACTTTATTTTACATCGAAGGAAATTGTTTGGAGAGATGACACTGGTTGGGTGAAAGTTCAGCTCGAATGTTTTATACCGCCCAACTTTGCGAAGGATAGTGTAAAGGTTTATGCATGGCATTTTGGCCAGGGAAGAGTGTTTGTTGATGACTTTGAGGTTATCCACCAGCGAACCAGGGAATTTCCTTTATATGATTCAATTCCGGGACTGCAATTGTTCGCAGATGATCAAAGTATTCATTTGTTGTCTGAGCGCCGTTTATCTGCATTTTCAACGGGAGTATTGGAAAATCATGATGAAGATTTTTCACCTTTGATCCTTTTTGACGGAGATAATTTCATGGATGCCCGTTTCAGGTTAAAGGGCGATTTGGCTGACCACATTCAAGGTCCCAAATGGTCATTTCGAATTAAACTCAAAGATGGATTTTCATGGCAAAACATGCTCACATTTTCATTACATACACCTATAGCCCGCGATTTTTTAAGTGAATGGGTGGCACACCGGATTTTTATTGATGAGGACATACTTACGACGAGATACGGTTTTGTTCCGGTAATGCTCAATGGGAAGTCATTAGGGATATATGCCTGGGAGGAGCATTTTGAGAAACAATTGGTTGAAACCCGTCGCCGTCGTGAAGGGCCTATTATCAGGTTTGATGAAACATTTTTTTGGAAGCGGGTAGCTGAGGCTAACTTAACAGGCAAATCATGGAATGTTAATTATTTTGCTTCTTCAAGAATCGCTCCTTTTAAAAGTGGCAGCATGCTTTCTGATAGCCTGCAGTGGCATCAGATGGTTGATGGTGCAAAACTCCTGGAGCAGTTTCGCAATGCATTGATGCCGGTCGACAGGACCTTTGATCTGGACAAGCTGGCCCGATTCTATGCTTTGGTTGATCTCACAAGGGCTAGTCATGGATTTGTGTGGCACAATATGCGATTTTACTTCAATCCGATAACATGTCTGCTTGAACCAATTGCATTTGATGGATACATTGAGGGTGGGGTTTATCAGCGATTTGAGTCTCCTGTCATTGGATTGACTGACCTTTCAGAACTATGGGGAGCCGAACCTCAGGAACTCATGCTTTTCCAGGTTTTCTCGAACGAAAAGTTTAACCAAAAGTACCTGGAGTATCTTGTTCAATATTCAGACGAGAATTTCATCAATCGGCTTGTTGATGGTTATATGCCAGTGATTGATTCACTGGAAGCCTTGATTCGAAAAGAGTTCCCTTCATATAAATACGATTCTTTCTTTTTGAGTAACAATGCCAGGTTTATCCGTGAACATATTTCGCAAATTTCTGAGAATGTAGGTAAATTAGGTTCTACATTCATTAGTCAATTGGATAATCAGGAAGGAAGGACGTTTTCCAAAGAGGTAAATGATGTACTTATTCATGGACTGGTCCAAGCATATATCAAGCCAGATGAAAGAATCATCCAGGTTGAAAATTTTCATTCTGATACCATTCTTATAAAGGGGTTTAAACAAGGACTTTTTCCAATTACCCCATTTAAAGAACCGATAGTTTTGGAAGGTTCAAAAGGTACTGGCTTTTTGAGTGAGATTAAACTTTTCACAGATTTGCCTGATAGTATTCAGTTTGAAGCAGGAGGTAAATCTTACATTATCGCGATAAATCCATGGCCACGACCTTTCGGTTTATCATCAAGGCAATTATCTGAAGAAAGCTCGTTAATGCCTGATTGGCCTATATTCGGAGATACACTTTTAATTGAGGGGGTCTTAAAGATGGACAAAGATGTTTTTATACCTGCCGGATATAAAGTTGTATTTTCTTCGGGATCAGAAATTGACCTTACTTGTGGTTCTGGCTTCTTTAGCTTATCTCCGGTTTATATGAATGGTATTCCCGGAAGACCTGTCAGGGTTTTTTCAAGTGACAGAACATCAAGTGGATTTAATGTATTCCAGGCCGAAGATAGGTCAGTTATTCAAAATACAATATTTGAAGGATTAAGCAACATCAGGAGAGGTGGTTGGCAAACGCCCTCAGCGATTACTTTTTATGAGTCAGATGTTGATTTTTTCTCTTGTTCATTTATTCGCAACCATCAATGTGATGACGCACTTAATGTTGTCAGGTCTGATTTTATTATGGAGGATTGCCTGTTCGAAAACACCTTTGCGGATGCATTTGATTCGGATTATTGTACTGGTATTGTCCGGAATTCCAGGTTTGACAAAACAGGGAACGATGCTATTGATTTTTCGGGAAGTCGTGTCCTGATTGAAAAATGCACAATGACAGATATTAATGACAAAGCAATCTCAGGAGGTGAACATTCATATCTGGATGTTCGGGAATGTACAGTCAATGGTGCTGTCATCGGAATTGCTTCTAAGGACTTATCAATCATAAAAGTTGATGAAATTGAAATAAACAAGGCCGTTTACGGATTGGTTTCTTTTATCAAGAAACCAGAGTATGGTCCTGCCCGAATAATCGTTAATAATCTTCGGTTTAGGAATACCCAGATATATCACAAGCTTGAGATTGGGTCGGACCTTACAGTCAATGGTCGCTTGATCGAGGGTACGGAAAAGAATTTAGCACTCAGATTATATCAGTAAATTGAATTATCATGGATAAATGGAATGTTTTTCAGCGTTTTTTGGTTACGGAGAATGCACATATCTCTGTGAATGAGTTTTTAATAAATACCTTGGTCATACTGGTGTTATCACTCTTATTGGAATTCACGTATACGAGGTGTTCACATAGCCTGTCAGAGCGTAGGTCCTTTGCTGCCAATTTTTTTCTGGTTGCCTTTACAACCATGCTGATAATTTCAATTGTTAAATCATCATTGGCTCTATCGCTGGGGCTCGTGGGTGCTTTGTCGATCGTTAGGTTCCGTTCAGCCATAAAAGAACCCGAAGAACTTGCTTTTTTATTTATCACAATTTCCATTGGGCTTGGACTCGGCGCTGAGAAGAGAATCATAACCGTGATTGGAGCCTTGGTGCTCATTGCAGTAATCTGGGCCCGACATTTTTTAAAGGCAAAAACCCAAAAGCAAAATCTCTATCTGACTGTTAGTAGCACCGGCGATTTGAAGCTGACACTGGCCAGGATAAGTGAGACAGCGGCCATGATATTTCCAGCTGCCAAGCTTGTCAGGTATGATGAAACTGAAGGGATTATTGAGGCTGCGTTCTGGATTGAAGTTAGACAGACAGCCGATCTCCAGAAATTCAGATCGATTCTCAACGAAACAGCACCAGGGGTAAAGGTTTCATTTGTCAACAATAATTCCTTTTAATAGACGTGCAAAATCAAGGCTATACCGAGTTAAAAGGCCGGAGGTATGAACGCAAATTCCTGCCTTACACTATGTCCAGGGGGCAGGTTGAATCGTTACTTATGAGGAATACTTTTGCCTTCAGAAGTGCCTACGTTCCCCGTCAGGTTAATAACATTTATTTTGACACTCCGGGATTTGATTGCTATTATGCGAATCTCTTCGGAATAGGATATCGTTGGAAGGTTCGCATAAGATGGTATGGTAACTTGTTTGGGTATGTCAGTAAACCAGTGCTTGAGTTGAAGATTAAACACGGTTATTCGGGCTCTAAAAAATCGTTTTTGCTTGCTCCGATGTCAATCGACAAGGATCATTTTGATGGATCGAAGTTAATGGAGGTGTTTGAAAATGAGAATATCCCAGATGAAATACGATTGAAGCTTGAATCTTTGCAGCCTGTTCTTCTTAACTCGTACATTCGGAGTTATTTTATTTCGCGAAATGGCCTCTTCAGGGCAACAGTAGATGATCAGCTTTCCTATTTTCAGGTCAGGCCAACCTGGAATCAATTTCATTTCCCAATGAAGGAAGATAACAAAACTGTACTTGAAATCAAATACAATCTGGAATATGATGATCAAGCCCCTGAAATTACCCGGCAATTCCCGTTCAGAATGGAGAAAAATTCGAAATTTGTATCCGGAATGTCCTTATTCAAAGGTGATATCCCACTTTAACCAAAAGTAACTTGCTGAAGACTATGTCAAACCTAAAGGGTAGTTGGTCAAAAATCAGTGTTTGGGTAAGCACTGTAATTCTAGCCGCAACCATTTATTCTACGGGATACTGGAATGATAAGGGGAGGGTTATTGCATCGGATGTGATTGATTATTATGGGTACCTTCCCGCCACTTTTATATTCAAAGATCTGGGGGTAGATAAGGCAGAGACCATCGAGAGTGGCACTTTTTATACTTTCCGTTTGCCAAATGGCAACAATATCTTTAAGATGTCGATGGGGATGGCAATGGTATACCTTCCTTTTTTTGTTACCGGGCACTTTGCAGCTCATTTTTTTGAATACCCTGTTGATGGTTTTTCAGAACCCTACAGACTTGCTTTGCTTATAGGAGGTCTGATTTATTTCGGTTTGGGGATGTTGTTTTTAAGCAAGATATTAAACCGTTCTTTCCCTGATAAGGTATCTGCGCTCACTTTACTGGCCGTCGGATTGGGTACCAATCTCTTTTATTATGCCAGTGACGAGGGGACTATGTCGCATGTGTACAGTTTTGCACTTATTACCATTTTTTTGTGGCATACAATTCGTTGGCACGAGAATCCTTCAGCCTTGAGGTTAATGTTTCTTGGAATTTTGGCAGGGTGGATTACTCTGATCCGGCCGTCAAACATCATCATTTTG
>DIFU01000142.1:99039-149207 GCA_002419285.1 Prolixibacteraceae bacterium UBA5740
AATTCTTTCAGAAAGTTTGACTGGTTTCTGCTCATGTTTGCAGGGTTCTTGCTTCCATGGGTCCCTCAATTTTTGTATAATATTTATTTTACTGACCAACTGCTTTTCTATTCATATAATGATGAAGGATTCTTCTTTAATAACCCTCAATTTATTAATGGTTTGTTCAGCTATCGGAAGGGTTGGCTTATATATACTCCCCTGATGGGTTTTGCGCTTGCTGGCATTCCTTTTCTTTTCCGTAAACATAAGGAGTTGGCATGGCCGTTGTTTTTGTATACAACATTGAACATGTTTATCATTTTTTCATGGTGGTGTTGGTGGTACGGTGGGTCTTTCGGTCAGCGACCGATGATTGATTCTTATGGGTTGATGGCTATTCCGATGGCCTACATGTTTCAATGGGCATTGTCGGGACACCGATGGAAAATAGTTGGATTCACCGTCGTTATTCTTCTTCTTGTCGGACTGAATCAATTCCAAATCCGTAAATACCGGAAGGGATCAATCCATTTTGCTGATATGACCGGACAAGCCTACTGGCATTCCTTTATGTCCGTCAGACCCCGGGCTGGTTTCTATGACCTGCTCGAAACGCCCGATTACACTAAAGCAAAGCAAGGAATATATGAGGTCTTGCCTAAAGAAGACCCTTCCCATTAAGGGGTTATCTCAGTTTCAATATAAATCTCACCCCAAGCGTGTTTGTTTTCAAATCGTTTCAATAGGAATTTTTCTGATTTGATTGAATCCAACTGGCTCCTGTCATCATAAAATGTGGATTCATGAACAAAAATTCTGGATTGTCTAAAACTCTTTATGTCCCTTACATTTGCAAATCCCTGGTCAGTTTGGATATATCCAAGAATGGGATTTCTTAAAGCAAAAATCATGTTAAAGCTGGCTGAAACAGGTTCGTTTTTCCATCCCTGATCTTCCATGAATTCGACCATTTCCTGATGGAGGTGCACTACTTCAATATATCCTAAATCACTGTCAGCATTTGATTTTTTTGTAAAGGTGTAAAATGCAGGTATGACTGCAAGTATTGCCACGATAGTCAGGTTGATAAACCTGTTTCCAAAACGTGCTTTAGCTAAAATAGAGGAGGCAACGATCATAAAGAGGACGATCATGCTAAGCATGTATCTTTGTGTATAAAAATTGAAGGATGAAAATGAAATAAATACAATCATTAAAAGCAATGAAACACTGGCCAATGAGGAGAGGATGGGTTTAGATTTCTTGTAGATGGCTATCGCCATTGCTCCCAGAACAGATATGAGAATGAGGACACGTCCCCAATTGATAAAGATGCTTGAAAGGGCAATTTTCATTTTCCCCAAAACTTCAGTGCCCGATATTGAAATATATCCAAGATGGTCGTCGAAAAACCAGGAACCGAAGGCTTTTTTATGAAGTATCAAAAAGACCACATAAGATAACAGCGGAATGGCCATCAGCAGACTTTCAATGATGTAGGGACGTGATTTCCTGTCCGGGTTCAAATAGTAAAAGAGGTGATTTATAAGAAAGGTTGCAATAAATACGATTGAAGTTTCTTTGGTCATTACCATGGCAGTACCAGTTATGGAGAAAACCCAGAAATTGCGTGATAAATAGGCGTGTAGAGAAATTAAAAGCAAAAGTGTTACCAGCATTTCAGGAAGGAACATGGCTGCTTGTGCCAGAAATAACTGCTGAACAGAAATAAGAAGTATTGCAATATTTGCTGCGCTTAAGGATATATGTTTTTTTAGAAGGGTCCACGATGCCAGTAGAACTCCTGTAGAAATAAACATGGGCAACAGTCGAAGAAAAAAAATATTCAGACCAGCTACCTTCATCCAAACGGAGGAAATAAAAAAGAAAAACAATGGATGGCCCTTGGCATCCCAAAGTGGCAGGTCACCAGGAAATATTCCGGGACCAGATTCATACATTTTATGAATTGCCGGGAAATATGACCAGGCTTCATCCCAGAAAAAAGGCAGGTCGAGATGTGGCAGCTTGACTATCCATAGAAACAGAATGGGTAATATAAGAAAATAGTTGTCTGTTTTTTTTAGAAGATCTTTCATACATCTATTAGTTTTTGTTTCTATGAATGTCTTATTCTTCTTATAGTCAGGTCGTCGAAAAAGGAAATATTTTTTTTCCGGTTCCAGATGAAGATTTTAAAATCTCTGGTCATGTTTTCTGTTGGTCTGAACTTTATCCTGATTAATTGCCAACCTTGTTCATCTATTAATAAGTAATCCCTTTCGGCTTTATAGAAAACGGATGCATCAGAAGCGGTTACTACAAAAAGTGGCCATAGGTCTTCTGATTTTCTCCAGATTGAAATTTCATATTCTGAGTCAGTGAAAAGAGTATCAAGCTTATAATCTATTGCATACTCAGTTTGTGGTTCAATCTTAAACGAATATTTCCCACTTCTGGCAGCTTCGTGCGATCTGATCCATGCACCGCCAAAACGCTCACCTTCGGATTCCTCGATGTATTCTCCGTCTTCACTGAGCCTTTCTGCACTACAAGAGGTCACAATAATTGTATCGGCGTGACTTTCTTCTAGTTTTTGGAAATACCTTGTTGTATCAAGTTCATAGATTGCCATGATCCTGCCATGGTATATTGTGCGTAATGGGATTCCTCTTTCGGCGAGAATGTTGATTTCATCTTCATTCTTCGGCATACCCGTAAATAAAACTTTATTGCCAATAAAAGTTGTAATATCTGTTGCCAAAATCTCTGCCTGCCAGTTAGCTAATCGGTTGTCGTAGAAGTCGTAGAACCAGGAGTCAGGATATTTTTCTTTCAAGAAAGGGAGTATTTTCCTTTTAGTATAGACATCTCCGAAATTGAGCGCAGAAAACTTGTTTAATGAAAATGGGTAGAAATGGATGATTTTATGATCAGGGTATTTTTGGTTGATAAAAAGCTGGGTTGTGTCCATCTCAAGGTTGGTGATGCGATATCCCTCATTTGCATATTGAATTTGGGCAGGACGTTTTACCAGCAAGAATATCGCAAGGACCAAAAAAGCCGCAAAAATTGGGTTTCCATTTCTTGTGTAATTAAGCCGGGTGGCGATTAGTTTAATGGAAACAATCAGCATTAATGAGGAGAGTAACAGAACCGGAATCAGGTAATGGTTCGCATTATATTGTTTGGCGACTAAAAGAACTCCGAAGATGGAGGATGCCTGAAGGCCTATCAAAGATTTAAACCTTAGACTGTTTTGCAAAGGTTGTTTGGAGAAAAGCTTTACGATACTTATCAAAATGACCAGAAAAATACTGAATGTAAGAATAAGTGTAAAAATCTGATTGGTGGTAAGGATTTTTATAATATTAGGGAAGTAAGTGTCTGTATCGATAAACCCGGCACTTCCCTGTCCATATTTGCCTGTATTTCTTATGAGCCTGACGAACCAATGAAACATGTTTTCATATTCAGGAATGGCAGGGATTGTGAACAAGACGAAGGATAATGGAAGAGAACCAGCATAAAGAAATTTCTTTTTCCATCCTGAAAGAATAATAAATGGGAAGATAACCAAAGGCAGGAAAGTAGCCTTGGTACCTAAACCGAATCCGATGGTGATTGCATATAGCCACACATATTTGAAACGATTTGGATTTGAGTCATGCAAATGGAAAATAATTACCAGCAGGAAAGCAAGACTTGCCAGAACAAGCATGGGTTCGGGTGATATTTTCGTCCAGGCATGGTCAAGCATGTTTTCAGAAAAGAAAACATTCAGTTGTAATAATAATGCGGCCCCGATCAGTCCTGTTTTTCGGAAGGTAACATATCCCAGTAACAGAATCATCAGCGCATTAAGAACCATGATTACGATGCGGGTATTCCCCACAAATAGGTCGGGTGAATCAAGAACGTGGTCAGTTAGAGATTGGGCATCTGAATTATTGGCCAAATGGGTGATCCAGATAACGGCAGCTTCGAGCTGCATTACTGTTGTTCCGGGATTATCAATATGTCCAACACTTTTCCCCTGACAGATTGCCAAGGCATTGACCAGATATATATACTCAGGGTCGTTGGCAAAGCGAGCTCTGTTTTGCTGACTCCCAACAGTCAGGAAAATAATAGGAATAAAAAGTGTCAATAACCCTATGTAGGTATTCCAAAATGCTTTCTTCATATTATTTCGTAATATGATAGGCTGGTGTTAAACGGCTTTCAATTATTTCCCTAACGATGTATATTGGTCGAGCCTTTTGTTCTTCAAACAGATATCCCATATAAATGCCGATAATGCCTATTAAAAAGAATAGGATTGAAAAACTGATGGTTACAAAGAGGACGATGGTGGTATAACCTGACGGGGGCGTTTCTCCGAAAAAATAAACTCCTAAAGTGTATACTCCAAGCAAAATGGATAAAAAGGCAAATATAAATCCAAACCAAATACCCAGGTAAAGTGGAGCCTTTGAGAATGAAGTAAGGGCTTCAGTACTAAGAATCATGAGCCTGACCGGAGAGTATTTTGTTTTTCCAGCTTGTCTCTTGGGGGCATGAAACTCCAGTGAAGTATGGTTGAAACCTAAAATTTGAATGATACTTCTCAGAAAACGCGTCTTTTCACGGTATTCAGTACGAAGTATTTCAGCAACCTTTCCTGAAACCAAAAAAAAGTCGGAGGAGTTATCGCTGATTTTTTCTTTTGAAAGGAAATTAAAAAGTTGATAGAAGCTTTTTGAAAGAAAACTCTGCCAGGTTGTGTTCCCGTAATTGATTTTACGGGTCATGGTAACAATTTCAAAACCATCCCTGAATTTCCCGACCATCGCAGGAATCATACTTACAGGATGTTGCAAATCCGCATCCATGCAAATGACAGCATCACCTTTGGCATGATCAATACCTGCAATCATGGCAGCCTCATGACCGAAATTTCTGGAAAACCGGATGAGTTTCAAGGAGTGCTTTCCGTGTGAATTCTCATTAATAAATGTATTGATGGTTTTTGCTGAAGAATCAGTGCTGCCATCATCAATAAAAATCACCTCATAATCATCTTCTGATTCCTTGAAAAGTCGTTGGATCTCCTGAAATAATAAATCCAGCGATTCATTTTCATTGAATACCGAAAAAACTATTGAAATTTTTTTGGGACGATTCATTTAGTCAGGCATTAAAACCCTGTAAATATAGCTTATTTTGTAAAAGGATATAAAATGAAACCGATATGAAGAACCGGTTGTATGGGGTGTTAGTCACGACATTCCTTTCGCTGACGATGATTGTTCTGCTATTCTATCATGTATGGGAGTCCCCTAACCATACTTTATTTGCCATTGAAGGAGATGGGTTAAAGGCTTATTATGGTGCCCTGTTTCATGCAGAGTATGATACGATGGCGATGCGCTCTTCTGCCATGAACTATCCCTACGGTGAAATGATCGCTTTTACTGACAGTCAGCCCCTACTTGTGAATTTTATCCGTTTCTTCTCTGAAACTTTTACAGATATAGCATCGCAAACAGTGGCAATAATCAATATTGCCATGTTGTTGTCAGTGGTGTTGGGAGCCATTTTTTTACTACTGCTTTTTTGTGAAGCCGGTGTAATTTGGTGGTATGCCGCTCCAGTGGCTACTGGAATTGCGCTGCTTTCACCCCAGATCGCCCGTATGGGAGGCCATTATTCGCTTTCCTGGGTTTTTTGGATTCCTTTAATGATATGGCTGATTATACGTTTCGATAAATCGAGATGGATGATCTATACTTTTCTTATTGGACTGGTGACCTTTATCGCTGGATTTATGCATCTGTATTTCGTTGCATTTTTTGGATTTTTACTCGGAGGTTATTGGTTCTTTCGCTTTTTTTGGTACCGTAAAGCAGGAACATTCTGGTACAGGGATATCCTTCACATCTTTGCGCAATTTGTGATTCCTGTACTATTGCTTCAGTTTGTGATTTTCCTGAACGACGATGTTGTCGACAGACCTTTTTGGCCGTTTGGCCTATGGAGCAATATGGCACATCCTGTAGCGCTTTTTTTTCCATCGTCTCCTCCATGGGGATTTGTTCCCCGGGTGCTTACCGTTTTTAATCATATTTCGTGGGAAAGTTGGTCTTATATGGGTTTTGTTGCAGTCCTTGGATTTTTTGCCGGAATTTACCTGCTGGTATATAAAATATTCAAAAAGGAGGCATCTCACCGGGTTGTGCATATCGGAATTATAAATATTTTATTTTGGGTTTCTGTTTTTGCCCTGTTTTTTTCAATGGGATTTCCCTTCATACTTGGGCTGAAGGAATTTGCTGACCACATTGGGCCGCTTCGTCAATTAAGGGTCTTGGCCAGATTTTCATGGATTTTTTATTATATGATTAACCTGGTCGTTTTTATTGCTTTATACCGTAAAGCTTTCGTGCAGCCTGCATCGTTGCTCTGGAAGATGATTGGAGTGATCGCAGTATTGATGTTATGGTTTGAAGGAGTCTTTTATTCTCATCACATTTCAAAAAGTATCAGGAACGAGGTGCCCGGTTTTTCAACAATTACTGAACAGGTTCAAGAGGAACGATGGATGTTGGATATTCGCCCAAGCGATTATCAGGCGATAATACCATTGCCCTACTTTCATACAGGATCTGAAAATATCTGGATTGACGGCGGTAAGGATGTGGTCAAAACAACCATGACTGTTTCGCTGAAAACCGGTCTTCCAACAACAGGAGTTTTGTTGAGCAGGACTTCAATTTCTCAGACATACCAAAATTTCGCACTGCATACTGAGCCACTTGAACGTTTAGAGTTTCCTGATTATTTACCTGATGAGCGTCCCTTCCTGATTCTGCTCATTAACGATTATATTCCAAAACAGCCTGAAAGTATAATGCTCCAGGAAGCGACACGGGTGTCTGAAGCGGAGGGATTTGCCCTTTATAGCTTGCCTGTTTCGATATTACGTCGTTTAAATATAATTTATAGGGAGCAGGTTCTGAACCAGTTTCAGCACGTCCCATTAACAGAGTTAAATGGGTGGAGTGTTCTTCGGCCTGATTTATTATTTTGGACCGAATCTTTCGATGATAAGGAATATGCCAATTCCTTTAATGGAAATGGGGCTTTTGAATTTTCTTCCGGAGATTGGAGATCTTTCTGGCAGGGGACTGTCCATGGCTCAGAGGAGAATAATCAAATTCTGGTGTCCTTTTGGGTGAAAGATTACCGACGTGATGCATTGATGCGAACTGAATTGGGTGTGGCGAATGGTTCTCAGGTGGAAGAACATGATAATCTTGTCAATCGTTTTGATTTCTTTAGTCATATCAAAGCTTTCAAAGGGAATTGGGCACTTGTGGAATTTCAGGTTCCAGTTTCAGCTGGTGAATCTTTAGTTCATTTGGTTGTACGCAACCGTGTGCTTCCGAAAAGTCAGATTGTTCTTGATGAATTAATGATAAGGCACGAAGGACAAGATTTATATAGGGTAAGTGATGACTGGCTGATATACAATAACAGGGTTGTGCTGATGCGTTGATCTATTTCAATCTGATACGGCCCATTAATCGGGTTATCAAGGTGGCAAAAGCAACTACAGATACTGAGCTGACCGGCATGAGGATAGCAGCAATAACCGGAGACATGGAACCCTTGAGGGCAATGCTAATCCCGATAAGGTTGTATAAAAATGAAATGGCAAAACTTACATATACAATCCATAATGAGATTTTTGTGAATCCGATAAATCTGGCCAATTGGTTGAACCGGTCCGCTTCAAGAACCGCATCGCTTGCGGGTGAGAACTGGTAAGCCTTATTGGCTATGGTAAGTGCCACATCACTTTGCATCAAGGCACCTGCATCATTCAATCCATCGCCAGTCATCAGTACAATTTTTCCCATGTTATGCAATTTTTCAATAACAGCCGCTTTGTCGGCTGGTTTTTGGTCGAAATACATATGGCTTGTTTTAAAATAGGAGGAGAGTTGATCTCTTTCTGCATCATTATCACCAGTTAGCAAATAGAGATCAAATTGTTGCATGAGTGATCCGAGTACCTTCCCAATGCCTTCACGATATTGATTGGATATTTTGAAATGACCAGCTTCCTGGCCATTTATGGAAACATATACTGTGGAGCTTCTTTGTCGGCCATTGGTTATCCTTCCAGTAACATATTCTTCTGATCCATATCTGATTTCCCAACTGGCAACTTTCCCATATACACCACGACCTTGAACCTCAACGAAATGTTCCGGCTCAGTATATGTGCAATTTTGAAAATTATTTGACAGGGCCATACTTAATGGATGAGGTGATTGCCGAAATAGGGAGAACATGGCATCTCTTTCGCAATCATGTAGTGGATTGCCTTCCCAAGTGATCTGATTTTCATTGGGCCGGGTCAAAGTTCCTGTTTTGTCGAAAACAACCGTGTTAATGTGCGATAACTTTTCAATGACATCTGTGTTCTTGATATATAGCCCCTTACGACCAAATATTCTCATGGTATTGCCCATGGTGAAGGGTATTGAAAGCGCAAGTGCACATGGGCATGCGATGATTAGTACCGAGGTGAACACAAAGATAGCTTTATGGGTATCGCCTGAAAGAATCCACCCGATGAGTCCACATAATGCAATAAGTAATACTGCCGGGGTAAAGTAATGACTTATCCGGTCGGTTAGATTTTTCAGATTGTCTGAAGGTTTGTGGTAGGTTTTATCCTGGTTCCACAAATGGGTGAGGTGGCTCTGGTCGACATCTTTTTCAACCTTTACCATAATTATTCCACCCATTTGTCTTCCACCGGCATAAAGAAAATCACCAACATGTTTTCGGGCCAGGGTCGATTCACCCGTTACGAAACTATAGTCAATTATGGCCTGACCATCAATGAGTATTGAATCGGCAGGAATAAGCTCCTGATTGCGGATCAAAAGGATTTCGCCGGGTTTTATATTTTCCAAAAGAATACTTTCTTCTTCAGGTTGAATATTTTCTTTCTTAGGTTCATTGATTCGGGTAACGGCAATAGGGAAATAGGATTTATAATTTCTTTCAAAGGAAAGGGCTTCGTATGACTTCGACTGGTACCATTTACCAACGAGCAAGAAAAAGATCAACCCGGCCAAACTATCTGAGTATCCAGCTCCTGTGCCGGAAAGGACTTCCCAGGCAGTGACAAAAAAGAGTGTCAGGATGCCGATTGCAATTGGGAGATCAATATTGGGGGATTTTTTTCGAAGGCTTTTAATGGCTGAAAGAATGTAATCGTTCCCACTATATGCCACCACGGGTATTGTAAGAATGAAGCTGAGGATACTGAGGACATTACTCAACCTGTCCTCCATCGGCTTCCCATGGAAATAATGTGGGAGGCTGTATGTCATCACGTTCATGAAAACGAAACCTGAAACCCCAATCTTGTAAAGTAATTTTTTATAGGAATGTTTATCTTCTTGCCGGTCAACCTGACTTTGCGATAGATCGGGTATGTAATGTAACGAACCCAATAGCTCAACCAGCTGTCGCAGTGAGATCTTGCTCTGGTCAAAGGTGATTTCTGCTTCTTTCTTTACAAAGTTGACAACGGAAAATCGAATTCCCTTGTTTAGGCGTGAAAGGTTTTCAAGCAGCCATATGCATGAAGCACAGTGAATAACGGGTATGTAAAATCGAACTTTGGCTATAGAGCCATCGGAAAACAGAATTAGTTTTTTGGCAACTTCATCATTTTCAAGAAATTCATACTTGTTGCCAAATTCTGTTGTTTCAATTTTGACCCCCGGAGATTCTTCCAGGTTATAATACGTGTAAAGTTTATTTTCATGTAAAAGCTGATAAACAGTCTTACACCCATTACAGCAAAATCGGGCATCATCCCAGATAACAGGATTACTGCCACAATCTGCTCCGCAATGCACACACTTATTATTTTCGGGTGATTGTTTCCCCATTTCGATTATTTTTCAGGTAATTTTTCCCAGACGATTATAAATGGGACCACTTTAGCCTGAAGATAAGGATTCTAATATGAATTATAAATCTTTCATAACTGCAGGGTGCTATGCTCCATTCTCCGATAATCTGAAAAATGGATATGACTTATCACGTTTTTATCCTGCAGGCTTTTTTCAAATTTTTTCTCAATTTTATCTTTTGTGGGGCTTAGATATGGAATGTTCAGATTCAAACCTCTGAGAATAAAAAAGATTCCAACCAATACCACCAGATATGGAATCAGGTTATTGATTTTTTGCCTTATGTTGGAACTGACAACATTACCCGCTACCCCAATAAATAGTAACATTGGAATTGTTCCTAAACCAAAAATTACCATATACCAGATTCCGGTTGCCAGTCCGGCAGTTGCGATAGCTCCAGCCAATGCAATGTATACCAGTCCACACGGTAGAAGTCCATTCAATAGCCCAATAAAAAACAGGCTCTGAAATGTACGGGCAGTAAATAGTGTTGAAATACTTTTTTTTAGTTTTGCTACCAGCTTAAATGAACTTTTTTGTAAATCATACTGATTGCGAAACAGTTTGGGAAACAGTACCGATACAACCATTACCAAACCCATGATTACAGAGATAATTTGCTGGAAACCTATCAGGTGAAGACCTTGGCCGAGCAGTCCAAATACTGCTCCCATTAAGCCATAGGTCACTGTTCTTCCCAGGTTATACAGAAGACCACCAAAAATTTTTTGTTGCAGATTGTTCCCATGCAGAGGGAGGGCCAGGACTATTGGGCCACACATGCCAACGCAGTGAAAACTGCCCATAAGTCCGAGAAACAGTGCTGAAAGAAGAATTTCCATATGATTGTTTTATTTGACTATGATTGTTTTATCAATCTCATAGTCAAGATTTTTGTGAGTCCATGTGATTTTGGCGATATACCTCCCCTTAATCAGGTCATTCTTCGCAGTTTTAAACTTGTTGCCAACCAATGAAACAGGATATGTCACATCTCTATGATGGTCCGACGGCCTGAAATAAAAGATGTTTACATTTTGTAGTATTGGAATCATTTCATCAGCAAAGCTGAACTCGATCTCTGTTCCAGTGTCAGTCCATTCAATCATCCTGTCATATGGGGCTGATCGACTGGTTATTTCCATCTGCCTTGAATGATCCACACCTTTTTCATAATAGTCTTTGTGAACCAAGTTCGCATCCTGTCGGTGGGCGAAAACAACGAAAGTGACCATCGCGATGATAAATAGTGACATAAAGATAAATATGCCGGTTCCGAAGTTGAATTTCATGATGATTTTTAATCTATTAATTTATTTCAGATCAATCAATAAATGCTTTGCATACGCATGGAAGCATTATGGTTTAAGTTAAATATTAGCTTAATCCTTTTAGACTTTGTTTACATTGTGTAATCTTTTGTGAGTCCATAATTTATCTTAGTCCTGTGCTTTGTTTATCGGTAGATAAATGTTGCCTTATAGGTTTCTAGCAACTTGTCTTCCTCAAAGATACCGAATTCAACCGTCGTGTTTTCATTGGTAATTTGATCTGCAGGTATGAAAAGAATGAATGTGGATTGATAAAGATCTTGGTCGTTCAAGGGAATTCCCCTGCCTGCCAATTCTATCCTGCCATCATGGGACAGGATTTTAATCTCCAGATCATATTTGTTATGCGATTTGTTGACTATCTTGATATTGTATAAATTTGATATGGTTCCGTCGGCATTTTCCTGAAATAGCAAACCAGGGGTTCTCAGTATATTGGTTTCAATGACAGGCCGGGTAAAAATGGTGTATGCAAAGAATCCCAAAAGGATTATAAGGACTGCCGAATAAGCGATGTTTCTGGTATTCCAGATGGTCTCATGATTTTCTTCGATCCCAATTGCTGAGGAGTATCTTATTAGATTAGGTGCTTGACCAGTACGTTTCATCACGTCATTACATTCGTCAATGCACGCAGTGCAGTGAATACATTCGAATTGTGTTCCGTTCCGAATATCTATCCCGGTAGGACACACTGCGAGGCACCTGCGACAATCAATGCAGTCTCCACCGGCATTGGCTCCCTTGGGTTCACCACGTTTATAATCGTAACTGACAACGATCGAGTTTTGATCAAGCAAAACCCCCTGCATCCTGCCATAGGGGCAGACCATGGTGCAGATTTGTTCCCTGAACCAGGAATAAATCCAGTAAAACAATCCAGAGACCGCAAGCATCATGGCAAGACCAGTCCTGTGTTCTGAAATAGGTTCTTTGATAAGCGTTAACCACTTCTCACTCCCGATAAACCACATCAGAAAGACATTGGTCATCATAATTGCAATTAGCAGAAAAATCGTGTGTTTAGCCAGCTTCTTCCATGTTTTTTCAAAATTCCACGGACTGGCATCCAGTTTTCTCCGGGTTCTATAGTCACCTTCAATCCAGAACTCGATCCTCCGGAAGACCATCTCCATGAAAATTGTCTGGGGACAGGCCCAACCACACCAAACCCTACCGAAGCTGACGGTAAAAAGAATAATAAACAAAACAAATGAGAGCATAAGCAGGGAAAGGATAAATGTATCCTGTGCCCAAAAGATTGCTCCAAAAATAATAAACCTCCGGTCGGGTATATCTAGAAGGATTAAGGGATAGCCGTTAATCCTGATGAATGGCACTATCACCCAAAAAACTAGTAGACCCCATCCTACCAGGGTCCTCAGGGTATACCAACTGCCATGTGGTTGCTTGGCATAGACCCATTTTCGTTTACCTTCTTCATCGATATTTGTTGGCTTATCCCTGAATGAGTATTTTTCAATCAGCATGAGATTATAATTTGTCAGAACGATAGCTTTAAAGGCATGATAAATCACTTATCATGGGCATTTTTCGCCTTGCGCCTCTTTTGTTGAAGATGGAGAATAACCTTTCATAGTGACCAAAACATAACTGGCGACCTTCTGAATTTTCTCATCACTGAGCTGGCCCTTGAATGGCGTCATGCCCTTTAGCGGTTCTCCGTTTTTAATAATGTTGAAAACATCCGTGAAAGAGCAGCCATGGATCCAAAACTCATCTATCAGATTGGGGCCGATGGCATTTCCTTCACCTTCGATTCCGTGACAGGCAGCACAATTCATTTCGGCATAAATTGTTTTGCCTTCAGAAAGTGAAGCTTCATCTGACAATAAATCGAGTGGTGCAGCTGGTTGGGAGGAATCCTGCTTCATACGGGCTGCCTCGATGGCCTTATCATATTCTTGATGCTGATCAGCTCCAATCCCAATCCAAAAGTAGTAAGCACCGTAAAGTATGGATATTCCGATGGTCAGATAAAATATGAACATGATCCACTGTGGCGGTGGATTATCAAGTTCCTGAATACCGTCATAGTTATGTTCTTCCATGGCATGTTCCCTGTGGTCACTAAATTCGTGCCCTCTTTCAATATGTTTGTCGTTTTCGGTAGTCATGGTTTGATATTATTTTGTGGTTTTTCTTTTTCTCCTGTTTCATCATCGAGTATTGATTTCTTGATCTCTTCCATTTCCTGTCGTGGTTTCATCAAAGTCCTGACCAGGAAAATGATGAACATGGAAAAGAATATTAACAGGCCTGCGATGTACCAGTTTTCAATTCCCTCAATGGTTTCCAGTAGATTACTGATAATCTTCATTGGTTAAGTACATTTAGTATGTAAGATGCCAATTGATTGATCTGGCTGCCTGAAAGTTGGTTCTTGTAGCCCACCATTCCTTTCAGTGGATAACCTTCGGAAATAGAGCGGACTATCTCTTCAGGTTTGTTGCCATGGAGCCATTCCTCGTCAACAAGACTGGGGAATGCCGGTGGAATGCCGTTACCTTCAGGACCATGGCAGGCAGCACAAATTTTCAGGTAGTTTTCCTTTGCCGCATCAAAATCTGCCTGGCCAACCGGCAAGGTAACAGGTGCAAGTTCCATTGGTACAGCCTCTTCAGCCAATGGTTGGGAAATATCTCGTCCCAGCTTGTGCAAATAGGCAATCATTGCAACCATTTGGGAAGTAGGACTAACCTCAATTCCTGAGGAATTTAGGTTAGCCGCTATTTCGGAACCTTGCGACTTGAGATCCTCAACTGCTTGTTGATCATATCCTTCGGGATAGGGGACACCAAGTTTCTGCATTGCCCTTATTTTCGCGGGCGTTCCTTCCAAATTGACTTCTTTTGTGGCAAACCAAGGATACTTGGGCATTGTTGACTGAACATTCATCTTCTGGGGATCCATAAAATGACTATAATGCCATGCGGCGCTCTTAAACATTGGCCCTGTCACCACACCGGCCCTTGCCAGGTCTGGCCCTATTCGCCTTGATCCCCATTGGTAGGGATGGTCATAAACAAACTCGCCGATCTTGGAGTATTCCCCATATCGGTCAGTTTCATATCTGAAAGGCCTGACCACCTGAGAATGGCACACATAGCATCCCTCAGAAACATAGATATCACGTCCTTCAAGTTCCAGCGGGGTATACGGGGTTACAGTATCAATGGTGGGGATATTTGATTTAACAAATACCATTGGAATGATTTCAACCGCGCCACCGACCGCCAAAACAAAGAAAGCAATGATTGAAAAAATGACTCCCTTACGTTCGATCCAGCGATGGACCGTTTCCCGATCGGGGTTGCGCGGACCTATCGGAACCAGCATGGGGGCTTCTGCAGCGACGTTGTCTTCTGATTGACCGGATTTTATTGTTTTATAAAAGTTGAAAAGCATTATTATAAATCCAATGACAAACAGGGTTCCCCCAAAGATGCGGGCTACGTACATAGGAATAATCTGGGAAAGGGTTTCCAGGAAATTAGGGTAGGTTAGGTATCCTTCCGGGGTATAATCACGCCACATAAGCCATTGGGTGACTGCTGCCCAATAAAGAGGAATCGCATAAACCAGAATTCCTAGGGTCGCAATCCAGAAGTGTGCGTTTGCCAGTTTTGTGGAATAGATCTTTGTGTTAAAGATTAGAGGGACCAACCAATAAAGCATTCCAAAAACTAGGCCTGCATTCCAACCCATCCCTGCAATGTGAACATGGCCTATGGTCCAGTCGGTAAAGTGGGTAATTTCATTTACATTTTTCAGTGACATCATTGGTCCCTCGAAAGTTGCCATGCCATAGGCAGTAAGGGCTACCACAAAGAATTTCAGGGCGGCACTGTCACGGACCTTGTCCCATGCACCCCGCAGCGTTAGGAATCCATTAATCATTCCTCCCCAGGAAGGCGCGATAAGCATGATCGAGAATGTGGTACCCAAGGCCTGAGCCCATTCTGGTAAGGCCTGGTATAAAAGATGGTGGGGGCCTGCCCACATATAAAGAAAGATCAATGACCAAAAGTGGATGATACTGAGCTTATATGAATAAATGGGTCGGTTTACCGCCTTGGGCAGGTAGTAATACATGAGACCAAGGAAAGGAGTCGTCAGGAAAAAAGCTACGGCATTATGACCATACCACCACTGAACCACCGCATCCTGGGCACCGGCATAGACCGAATAGCTTTTAAATAGGGAAACCGGGAGTGCGAACGAATTTACGACATGGAGCATCGCAATGCCAAGGAAGGTTGCCAGATACCACCAGATGGCAGCATAAATGTGCTGGACCCTGCGGATCAGGATAGTCGCGATCATGTTCCACCCGTAAACAATCCAGATGCCTGCAATCAGGATATCGATCGGCCATTCAAGTTCTGCATATTCTTTGGAAGTAGTGATGCCCAGCACCAGAGTAATGGCAGCCAATATGATGACCAACTGCCATCCCCAGAAGTTTATGGCACTCAGTTTGTCGCTATACATCCTTGTTTTAAGCAATCGTTGAAGTGAGTAATAAACTCCCGCAAAGATGGCATTACCAATGAATGCGAAAATTACCGCATTGGTGTGAAGTGGCCTTAACCTGCCAAAACTGGTAAATTCCAGGTCCAGGTTAAAGACTGGAAATGCCAGCTGCAAAGCGATCAACAGACCAACAATTATGGCAATGATTCCCCAGACTACCGTTGCCATCAGGAATTGCTTAACAATTTTATAATCGTAGTAGAATTTTTGATTTTCCATATCCAAGGTTGAGTTAATTATCTGATTTTTCTTCTTTATCTTCCTCTGATGGGGTATCGTCATCGAACAGGATTCGGTATGGCGGGGTTTCATTATCGTCGTATTGCCCGCTTTTTACTGCCCAGATAAAAGCTGCAAGGAAAACCAATGCAACTAACAGACTTGCCCCAATGAGGAGATAGAAAATGTTCATGGTTTGTTGTTTCTGCCAAGTCTGAATAGCTTATAGATCTGCAGTATAACATAGCCGATGACAGTCCACCCTCCGATCAGTGCAGCGAAATAGGTGAAAAGAAGCCATATCTGGGTTCGGTCGTTTGTTGACCAGAGTACACGCGGCAGCTCCACGTTTGAATCCGGCTGTTTAACCTGTACACCTGATACAGAGAATGTAACCGTTTCAAAATCGTCGTTCAGCGATAGGATAAAGTCTACCTGGCCGTCACTTTTGACTTTCATGTCTTGAGGGATGGCATAGGAGGCTCGGCCGTTTTCATCTGTGGTAATGCTACCGACTAGCAGATTGCCAAAGGTTTTCTTAGCCCTTACAAAAATGGTAGTGTTGGAAAGTGGAATGTTGTTGTCAGTAAGTTCCTCTTCGGCTACAATATCGATAGTCGAGTTGTAATTTCCAACCAATGCATATATTTTCCCTTTTCTAAGGGCCTCCTCAACGAGCTTGCCTTCATTCCGGGGATCGAATCGCCTGATGTAGGTGATTGCTCTCCAGATATCATCTGAACCTAAAGTGGTTTCAAACTGAGGCATGGCACCCCGACCTATGGTTATTTTATAATACAGCTGTCCGTCACTATTTGCCTGCATTATTTCTGAAGCGGCGTCAGGTGGAGGTGGAACAAGAGGTAGGGCATTGTAATTGCCCGGATCGCCATGACACGATTTGCAGTTTTTATCGTATATATCCCGTCCTGCCCTGACATTCTGGTTGTTAAACTCAACCGGATTGTCCATGACATTATATTCTTCCGGCACTGGCCAGTTATCGGCTCCAAATGCCGGAGACAAACCTGCCAACCAAAAGGCTATTCCTATGATGATGGTTTTTTTCATGGCTGGTTAGTTTTCGTATTCGTTGAACATGATTTTCTTTTCGATCCCTTGGTGTTCAGCATATTCCCATATCGTAATGACAGGAAAGAGCTTGGCCAATGCAGTCAAAATCAGCAATGCCGCAAAGAATGCAAACAAGGTGATGGTTATTTCCGGGTTGGTTGGAGAATAGTGAACGAAATGCTCGGGTACATTCTGGACTGGGAGAAAGGGGTGTTCAAGTGTAGGTACCACTATAATATAGCGCTTAAACCATGAAGCAACCAAGGTAACCAAAGCAATGAAAGTCAGGGGGAAGGGTTTTCGGAAGTATCGGATTAAAAGAAGTAGAATTGGCAAAACTAAACCACCAATTTGGGTGAACCAGAAAATCGGGGCACTCTTCCCGGTGAAAAGCTCGGTGAGGTGTATACCTTCCGCGGTTTTCATTTTATAACCTGGTACCAAAAATTCGTTGATATTGAAATAAAGGTATACCAGACAGACAAATACAAGTGTTTTGCCCATTCGGTCGAATATTTCGTCGTTGAAGTAATTTTTGAGTTTGTATCGAACACGGTAGACATACATTACCTGAATAACCGCCGCGGTTCCGGCAACGAAAGCTCCGGCGACGAAGTAAGGTCCAAAGATAGTTGTGTCCCAGCCCGGCCGCAGGGTGGCAGCAAAAAGCCAGGAGGTTACTGTATGGATGGCCAGCCCGACCGGAATGATAAGGAGCATCAGTGTTCGCAGAGAATGATAAATAATTTTGAATTGCTGAGCATTCCCTCTATATCCTAAGGAGAGGATATCATAAATTTTGTATTGAATTTCAGGAATTTTTCCCTTCAGCCGATCACGCATAAGCGCTAGATCGGGGATCAGAGGCAGATAAAACAGCAATAGGGAAATGACAAGGTAAGTGGTGATCACAGTTACGTCCCAGATAATGGGAGAGGCAAAACGACCATGCAGGAATACATTAAGGAATCTGTCCGGCCGCCCCATGTCCATAACAATGATAAGACC
Source organism: Prolixibacteraceae bacterium UBA5740 (assembly GCA_002419285.1). Taxonomy (GTDB): domain Bacteria; phylum Bacteroidota; class Bacteroidia; order Bacteroidales; family Prolixibacteraceae; genus UBA1413. The sequence continues at coordinate 117,200 of DIFU01000142.1, forward strand.
GGCCAATCCCACTGCAGCAATGGCAACTTGCTCGGCAACCCTGGAAATTGGTTGTGCCCAATGTATTTTCAAAAGATGCATGATTGAGCTGATGAGGAGGCCGATAAGACTGACAGCAACAAAGAATACGAAGTTACTGATGTACATCCCCCATGAAACGTAATCACGCATTCCGGTGATGCCCAGACCTTCCTTGATTTGATAACCCCAGGCCCAAACACCCACGATGCAAAACATGATAAGGATAAAAAGCCAGAAGCGACTTAGTTCATCCTTGACGCGAAGAGAGCGGGTCAGATCATGAAAGATCAGATCGAGGCTCTTCCTGGCTTCTTCAGGTGATTTTTTTTGTATCATATGATTTTGGTTTTAGAGATTAGGATGGGTGAATTTCTCCCTGATACGGAAATGCACGGCCTTTGGGTGGAAGATAGTATACCCTGGGTTTGGTGCCCAGTTCTTCAAGCAGTGTGTAGCCAGCATTATCCCTGATTAAATTGCTGAAGCTAACCGTTTCACCAGTTGTGCCGTTAGTGACGGCATCCTCGTTCTGGTCTCCAAACCAGTATACGCTATTCGGACAAGCCGAAACGCACGAAGGAAGTTTGCCGTCACGAAGGCGGTCAGCACTGAAGAGACATTTGGAAATGGTCCCTTTTTTTTGGGGCACATTCGCTTCAATATTATAGGTAACACCCACATATTTTTCAGAATCTCTTGGTTCAAGCCAGTTGAAAACACGTGCAGAGTAAGGGCATGCCGCAATACAGAATCTGCAGCCTATGCAACGTTCATTGTCAATTAGCACAATTCCATCCTCTCTTTTAAAAGTGGCATTAACCGGGCATACCTTCGTACATGGCGGGTTGTCGCAATGCATACAAGGTTTGGGCATATAATAGGGTGAGGTGTTTTCGGCATCCTTCATCTGCAGAACATTCATGTGATGCTGCTCGGGACGCAGTTGGTGATGTGTCTGGCATGCTTCCATACATTTCCTTGCATTACGGCAGCGGGCCAGGTCAATAACCATAACCCATTTTCTGCCAGGAAGTCCGGCCCTGCCGCGCTTCTGGTTTTCAGTAAGTGATGGAATCTCAGCCGGAGTGAGGGAAGCCCTGTCAACCTCTACAAGTTCACCGCTGGAGGTAAGAAGTTTTATTCTATCACCCTCCACCGCTTCAATCCTATTGCAGGAGCTCAGAAATCCGGCTGAGGCAGCCACGCCTGCTGAGGCAGCAGTTAACCCGGCCATTTTCAGGAAGTTCCTACGGGAATTCGCATTATTCATGAGTTGATTTGTTTGTTGGTTTTTTGCTTTTCTCTTTTTTACCCGACGTTTCAGGAATCATAAATGGATCCATTTAAGCCCCGAAATAAAAGACAAAAGAATCTTAAATGTCTTACTGTCAGGAGTTTCAGAATCAAAATTAGAATAATTTTAATTTGATAAACTGTATTCAGAGATTTTATCCATAAATTGATCACGCTAAAACCGGTAAACAGAGTAATCTTTTCTGGATGAATTTTGTTGATTTGTTGAATAGGACAAAAAGATCTTATTTTGATGGAAATATTCAGTTTTCCATGGAAGGCTGAAGTTTTTTTGATTTATTTATCATGTCGTTTAACGCCAATACCATGACAACTCATAAAAAGAGAATTGAAGAGGTCAGTTTATTATTTCTGTTTCTGTTGTTTATGCCGTTTCTTGCTTCCCCCCAAGACGTCATAAACCCTGTTGATGATGTTGAAATCGGTGTCGTGGAGCATTTGGATGAGTTTCTTCCCGACAGTATCATGTTGATCAATGAGAAAAATGAAATGGTTTTTCTTAACGACTTGATTGATAAACCCACAGTTCTCAATTTTGTATATTACCGTTGCCCGGGTATCTGTAGCCCGCTTATGGAAGCCATTGCAGGGGTAATGGATAAATCGGAGCTTGAGGTTGGAAAGGACTACCAGGTTTTGACCATCAGTTTTGATCCGCGCGAGACCATTGACCTGGGCATCCGGAAAAAAGAGAATTACCTTAACCTGATGACCCGTCGAGATGAGGCAGCCAAGGGATGGCATTTTTTCGTGAGCGATAGTGCCAGTATTGTCAGAATCACTGAAGCAGTAGGTTTTAAGTATAAGCGGACTGGCAATGATTATTTGCATGCGGCTTCCGTGACCGTGGTCAGTCCTGATAAAAAAATAGTCAGGTATCTGAATGGCATGTATTATATGCCATTTGAGTGGAAGATGGCGATCATTGAAGCTTCCCAGGGCAAATCGGGGCCAACCCTCAATCGTGTTTTAAGGTATTGCTATGCCTATGATCCTATAGGCCAGACTTATGTCATGAATTTTACAAAGGTTGGCGGAATTCTTATACTTTTCTTCGCTGCGATCTTTTTAGCATTTTTGTTGTTAAAACCAAAAAATAGATAATTAGAACTAAACACATTTCTTATGCAGGAAGCACAATCAGCATTGCAGGCAAGTTATCTGCACCATCAGGGCAGGTATAAAGGATTGCTGGGGTGGATATTCTCCACCGACCATAAGCGAATTGGCCTGTTGTACCTCTATTCTATTACTACCATGTTTGTGGTGGGATTGTTACTCGGCCTTGCCATGAAATTTGAATTGCTGGCACCGGGGAAAACTATTATGGAAGCCAGGGATTACAACGCCACTTTCACTGTACATGGGGTTATCATGATTTTTATGATCGTGATACCCGGACTGCCGGCGGTATTTGGTAATTTTTTGCTACCCTTGATGATCGGGGCTCCCGATGTGGCTTTTCCAAAGATCAACCTTTTGTCATGGTGGTTTTATGTAGCCGGGGTTTTTCTGGTATTGGCTGCTCTCCTCTTTGGCTCCGGAACTCCGGATACAGGTTGGACATTCTATGCCCCTTATAGTTTTAAGACGGGGACGAATATGTTGCCTGCGATTTTTGGGGCATTCGTTTTAGGATTTTCCTCAATTCTTACGGGTTTGAATTTTATCGTGACCATTCACAGGATGCGTGCGCCGGGGATGAAATGGATGAAAATGCCCATGTTTGCATGGACTCTCTACGGAACTGCCTGGATACAGTTGCTGGCCACTCCGGTTGTAGGGATTACCCTTGTTTTGGTTGCTCTTGAAAGGATATTTGGTATAGGTGTCTTTGACCCGGCACTGGGAGGTGACCCTATTTTATACCAGCACTTGTTCTGGATCTATTCGCATCCTGCCGTTTATATCATGATTTTGCCTGCAATGGGGGCTGTTTCAGAGGTGATTCCCACCTTTTCCCAAAAACATATTTTTGGGTACAAGGCTCTGATTATTTCAACCATGGCCATTGCCTTTGTCGGTTATCTGGTTTGGGGGCACCACATGTTCACAGCCGGAATGAGTGGCACTGCCCAATATGCCTTTTCCTTACTGACCTTTTTGGTGGCTATACCCAGTGCGATCAAGGTATTTAATTGGATTTCAACTATGTATAAGGGGTCAATTAACCTGAAGACACCCTTCTACTGGGCTTCCTCTTTCATTTTTATATTTATGATTGGTGGCTTCACCGGTTTGGTACTTGGTTCTCTTGCCACCAACGTGCACCTTCATGATACTGCATTTGTGGTCGCGCATTTCCATTATATCGTATTTGGAGGTGTAAGTTTCTCCTTTTTTGCCGCCATCCATTACTGGTTCCCGAAAATATATGGCCGCATGTACGATGAGCATTGGGCCAAAGTTGGCTGGATCATGTTTTTCATAGGTTTTGTTTCGTTATATACCCCCATGTTTTACCTTGGAATGAAAGGTATGCCTCGCAGGTATTATGACTATTTGCCCGAATATCATGGTGCGAATATTCTCAGCACCTTTGGTTCCTGGATTCTGGCTATGGGCTTTCTGGTTATCGTGGTTAATCTGGTTCGCTCCGCCCGAAAGGGGGAGATCGCTGTTGCCAATCCATGGAAAGGAAAGACATTGGAATGGACCGTTCCATCACCGCCACCATTCGAGAATTTCAAGGAAATTCCTGTTGTCGGAGAGAAAGACGGACCTTATAACTACGAGTAATCTAACGAAATCTGCTATATATGGAAAGCACACATCATGCGCACCATTTACCCTACGATGCTGAGGCGTCGAAGATCGGAATGTGGTTATTTATATTCACGGAATTGTTGCTTTTCGGAGGTATGTTCATTGTTTATTCGGTATACCGATACCTGAATCCTGAAGCATTCCATCTGGCCGGCGAAGAGTTAAATACCTTTATCGGAGCGGTCAACACAGTCATTCTTCTTGTTAGCAGTATGACCATCGCCATGTCAACCTCTGCTATTCAGAAGAACGATATCCGTCTTACGAATATCTTATTGGGAATCACCTTGATTCTGGCAGTTGTGTTTCTGTTCAACAAATATTTTGAATGGAGTGCCAAGTTCTCGCATGGCATTTATCCGGGATCACAGGAGATGCTGGGCACAATGAGCCAAGGTGAAATTTTGTTTTTTGGTCTCTATTTCGTAATGACAGGTTTGCATGCATTACATATCCTGGTGGGTATTGCGCTGATTACTTGGACAATGATTGAGTTGAAACAGAAAAAGATTCACCATGAAAAGTATGATCTTCTCGAAAACAGTGGATTATACTGGCATTTAGTTGACCTTATCTGGATTTTCCTTTTCCCGTTGTTTTATCTTATTCACTAAACCATACCGGCATGTCAAACGAAAAACATCATATAGTACCTTATCATGTGTATGTGGTAATCCTCGGAGCGTTGCTTATACTCACCTTTGCCTCCATCGGTATCACCAGCATTGAACTTGGAAGTCTGACTGTGGCGGCAGCTCTGTTTTTTGCTGTCATCAAAACATACCTTGTGCTGATCTATTTTATGCACCTTAAATATGATAAACCCTACATCGGGATAATGGTAGGAGCTGTTTTCCTGCTTTTCATTGTGGTTATTATCATTACATTCTTGGATTATTTATACAGGTAGAGCTATGTACAATACGGAAATAACACAAGCCTCCAATTTTGTAAAAGGCGTCGATTCGGCTTTTATGGTGATCATGGGAATTTCATTTGTCTTCCTGCTTGGGTTGACAGTTGTCATGATCTATTTTATATATAAATACAACCGAAAAAGGCATCCGAAGGCCGTGCAGATGGAAGGCAGTACCCGCCTTGAGATCATTTGGACACTGGTACCTCTTGCACTTACCATGGTGATGTTCTATTATGGATGGGCTGGCTGGAAGCCAATGGGTAAAGCGCCAAAGGATGCCATGGAAATTACGGTGGTTGGTCGTATGTGGAACTTTATTTTTGAATACGAGAATGGCCGTAAGACCGATACCCTTTACCTTCCAAAGGATAAGGCCATCAAACTCAACCTGAAGTCTATGGATGTTATCCACAGTGTCTATATACCGGCCTTCAGGGTGAAACAGGATATGGTTCCCGGAAAGAAGGATAACTTCATGTGGTTTATTCCACAGCGGGAAGGTACCTACGAATTATACTGCACTGAGTATTGCGGATTGAATCACTCCTATATGTTTAACTATGTGAAAGTGGTCGAGGATAGTGTTTTCAATACCTGGTACACAGATACAACCATGGCCGTGGCATCTGCTGAATTGGAATCTCCTGTAGCTGCAGGTCGCAGGATCATGCAAAATATCGGTTGTTTTGCTTGTCACTCGGTCGATGGTGGCAAACTTGTCGGGCCAACCTTTAAGGGATTATACGGGCATACCGTAAATGTGACAACCAATGGGCAGAAACGTGAAGTCGTTGCGGATGATGAATACATCCGGAGAGCAATATATGATCCCAATGCTGACTTGGTTGACGGCTTTGGCCGTGGATTAATGCTATCATACAAGGACCAATTGTCTGATGATGATGTAACTCTGATAATTGAATATTTGAAAACATTGCAATAAGTATTTATGAAACTTAAGGAGGCTTTCCGAATTGCTCTCGAATTGGGTAAAATAAGAATATCATTACCGGTGGCTCTTTCGGCCATGGCAGGGTATGTTTTGATGCATGGCACTATCGGTATGTCAGGGTGGATGCTTGGATTGGGTGTCTTATTGGTTTCTTGCGCATCGTCAGCCATAAACCACATACAGGAACGGGACATTGACCGTTTGATGCCTCGCACGATGAACCGCCCACTTCCCTCGGGCAGGATCTCTGTCCAAAACGCCGTTTATCTCACTGCCCTTTTCCTTATTGCAGGCTCGGCCATCCTCTGGTTTTTCTTTTCGCCATTGACGGTATTGGTTAGTTGGGTAACCTTGATCTCCTATAACCTGATCTATACTCCTCTGAAAAAAGTTACGGCATTTGCGGTTGTTCCCGGGTCACTGACTGGTGCCCTTCCTCCATTTATTGGATGGGTGGCAGCCGGTGGAGCGTTAATGGATACGTCAATATTACTGGTGGGATTGTTCTTCTTTATTGGTCAAATACCGCATTTTTGGCTGTTACTGCTGATGTTTGGCGAACAATATTCACTGGCTGGCCTGCCAACACTGAATAAAATATTCACGCCAGTCCAAATAAAGCGGATATCATTTGTTTGGATACTGACAACACTTGCAAGTGCTTTGCTGGTAACAGGATTTGTACTGACAAACACAATCCTGATGTTTATCATTCTGGCTTACATTTTCTTTCTGATGTTTTCGCTGGTTTTCCGTTTTCTGTTGCAGACTGAATTTCATCCGCTACCCGCTTTTTATCGTTTGAATATTCTCTATCTGCTGATGATGTTTATCCTGATGGCCGAAGGACTGATCAGTGTCTGATCATTTCCCACAATACTCCTTCCCTTAAAGAATAACCGGTCTGTACGATTTTGTCAATACCTGTGTGATTCATCAATGTCCGGGCCAGAATCAAGGCTGGCACGATCAGTTCGGTGCGAACCAAATCCATTCCTTTCATTAAAACCCTTTCGGAAGTAGTTGATTGTATGATCTTTTGATATACGCTTTCAAACTCCCCAATAGAAACCTGTTTCTGGATCCTGAATACCTCTTCCGGGTCAGTGCCATCAAGGACGTCTGTCAATGTATTAAAAGCTCCTGAACATCCAATCAAGGTTTTTACCCCGTACTGGCGGCATTGCAGAATTGCTTCGCGATGTACTTCCAGAAAATGTTCTTCAAGCGCCACGATCTCCTGGTTTGAAACCGGATCAGAGATTGGAAACTGACTAATAATCCTCGACATTCCGGCCGGAAAACTAAACCGCCAAAGGAGAGAGCCATCTTCACTGATAATCACTTCGTTGCTTCCACCTCCAATGTCGAGAATAACGGATGGTTCGGGTAAGGTTCCAAGTGCAAGCCTGACGCCTTGGTAAATTAAATCAGCCTCTCTTTCGCCAACTATAACCTCGACATCAATCCCTTCTGACTCTTTGATGGCATCGGTCAGCTCGTAGCGATTGATTGCCTGCCTTACTGCGGAAGTGGCAATAATTCGGATATTATCTGCGCACCACTTTCTGGAGGTTCTGACTTGTCGGGTAACTGCAGCACATGCACGCGCAATAGCAGCATTACTGATGATATTTTCAGCAATTTGACGGTCTCCCAATCTCACATATTCCTTCCCTTGATAGAGGATATCTACATTTTGTTCCTCCAAGCGAGCTACCACCAGATTACTGGTGTTTGTGCCCAAATCAATTACTGCAATAATCACCTGCTTTTAATCTATTAAATTTATGAGCAAATATCAGGAATGAATTTTTGATTTAATAATTGGTATTTACGCCTTCATCCGCGAACAAAAATATGGGTTTCGTTGGGAATTTGGTTTTCATCCACAGTCCTTCTCTCTGTTCAGTCACAAACCCCAACATGAAACCTCCGCCTCCTGAACCGCAGAGTTTGAGAAAGTATTCTTTTTGGGAAAGTCCGGCATCAATTAACTTTCGAAAAGGTTCAGGAATCATTGGATTGAACAAGGTTCTCTGGAGTTGCGAAATCGTTTTCACAGCTTCCTGAAAAACGCTTGTCTGGCCATTCATCAATGCTTCTATGGCCCGGTTTACAGCTGGAATATAGGCTTGGTGTATATTAGATGCATAGTTGGTATCTTGCATTTGAGCCCTGAACCAAGTGACAAATCCTTCTGTTTTTCCTATTTCTCCGGTGTCTGCAAGAAAGACTTTTGCTTTTTTAATCAAGGCTTTCCATTCAACCCCTGTAGTTATTGATACTTTTCCATTTTTTCCAATCAATACAGGTTCATTCGCAAATGAAACCAAAGGATCAAGTCCCGAACTTGTTCCATGAAAATAACTTTCCATGGATGCCAACCTTAATCGGAGATCTGACACCGGGATGGAAGAATCTTGCCTGCCATATCTGTCATAAACCGCTGCCGTTAAAGCCCCTGAGCTGCCCAACCCGTATCCCTGGGGAATATTTGAATTAAAACACAATCCTTGATTGATTTCTTCTTCAAATCGATGAACGTCAATGTATGGGAAGCGATTAGTATTTTCTTTTAGGAAGGTACAGAATTTTAAGAGTTGCAGTCCTGATTCCCTTGCCTCGTTAGGAGCCGTATCCTGATGACTCAGGTGACCTGAATAGGTTGAATAAGGCACTGCCAGAGCCATGGATCCTTCAAGGATACTGTATTCTCCGAAAAGCAGGATTTTGGCGGGGAATGATTTCATGGTTACTTGATTTTCTTTGGACCTGTACCCGAATGGTCATCAATCCACCTTCCATTCTCACAGTGTCGGACCAAATCTGCCTCGATGAAATCTGTGATCTGGTCTTTGTATTGCCTTGGGTAAATCAGCAAGACGTTGGGGCCGGCATCCATTGTGAAACAAACGGGAATACCACTAGTTGCCCTGAATTGTCTGACTTCCTCAATAACATTCAATGAGGCTGGCTTCATCAACAGCCCTTCAGGGGCCGAGGTCATCAGGAGGCTGTGCAGCGAAAGAGCTTCATTTTCGGTTATTCGCGAGAAATTGTCAAAGTCGCCCGACTTCATGGCATGCAGAATTTGTTTCAGGTGTTTTTCAGCCTGAACATATCTGGCGGATGCCCAGGGGTGTTGATCCATCAGCTTGTGTCCCAAAGAACTGGATAGGGTCTTGGGTTGACCACTGATAATCATGACTGCGACCCCCATATCCCTGAAAAGGGGATCTAATTTAATGTCAAGAGGAGAGGCGTATTCATTTGAACTACCATCTATGTGTTCTGATTTCCCCCAGGTAACCCATCCTCCGTATAACGAACGAGAGGCACTTCCTGAGCCTAATCGTGCCAGCATGGAAGCTGTCTGGAAAAAGTCCTCTCTGGTGTCTGCTTTTTTTTGTATTTCCTGTTGTAACTCTGTCAGACACAGAGCCAGTGAAGCCATAGATGATGCGGAAGAGGCAATGCCTGTTGAGTGTGGAAAGGTGTTGTCGCTCTCAATTTTAAGGTGGAAATCCTTAAGAAATGGCAATTGATGAAAAAGAGATGCCAGATACTTCTCAATCCGCTTGCTAAACGCTGGCTGCGGAGAACCCCCGAATGAAAAATCTAGACTGATTTCAGCATTCGCTCTGGCATTGGAACTCCGGGGAACAGCGTTCACACGGGTGGAGGTTACTGCTTTGTCCAGCGTAATGCTAAGCGAAGTGTTGTTGGGTAACTGAAAACCATGCTTTCCCCAATACTTGATCAGTGCAATATTCGACGACGCCTGCCAGAAAGTGGTATATTCTTCGGGTCTGTTCATATTAATATCATATCGTTCATTTGAAAATAGGTTTCATAGCCCTTAGTATTGAAATAACCGGGAACGTATCCCTCATTTTCCTTACTGGCTGCCAGAAAGAAATCACCTCCCCAGGCACCAAGAGATTTGATCGAGCCCCTGAAATCCGGAAACAAAGCCTGATGGAGGGTGTCGGTTTGAAGGATCTCAGCCATCTGGTGTTCATGGATATCCATTAAGGTCATGAATTCATCCAATGTTGGTGCCTGCGTCATCTGAAGGCTGATTGCCGAGATGGCATGAATGGCATTCCCAGGTACGGGCATTTTTTCAAAATTCCGGATCGATTGCAAAGTGTTCTGCTTTTTATTCCGGTACACCAACCAAAGTTGACCAATATAGGATGGATTAAAGGTCACCGTTTTCCAAACCGGTACACTGTTGTTTAAACGGTAGAGAATTGGATGGTCAGAACTGGCCGCTGCAATATCGTATCCTGAGCCGGAAAATATTCTTTGGTTCAGTTCAAAAGGGTCACACCCTGCCCATCGTGCAATATTAACAAGGAAGGAACTTCCTGAGCCAATTCCCCAATCGTGCGGGAAATTGAGCGAAGTCTCAACTCTGAGTTCTTGTGGCATTCTGAGGAATGTTGGCTGAAGGTTTTTTGCTTCCAGCAGTATATTCCTGATTTGGTTCGCTAATGAAGGATTGTCGGTTTCCAGGATGTCAAGACCAGGAGAGGAAAAGTTAGCACGAACCCATTTGTGTCCGTTTGATATTGATTTCCAATGGATAGAGGGAGAGCCATTTTGATTTGAAACCTGCAAACTTTGTCCGAATCGTAAGGGTATCGCCAAAGCCCAGGCGCCCTTCAGGACTAGGTATTCCCCTGATAACAATAGTTTCCCGTTTGAATAGGTGGTAAACATTTCAGGAGGGGTCATGGTCATCCGTTTTTCCTTATTTGTTGGAGGTATTTGTCCACGGCGGCAAAGGTCACCGGGTTATAATTGAAGTGGATGATTGCTGCTTCTGCTTCAGTCGGTGTGGCGCCAAGTTGGTTCAGTATATTGGGTAGGTGCATTTTCATATGGCCTTGCTGGATCCCTGATGTAATGAGGGCATGGACGGCACTGAAATTGTTTGCCATTCCTGCAGCTGCAGCAATTTTCATCAATTCTACTGATCCAGGATACCCGAGAATTTCAAGGGCGAGCTTTGCCAGAGGATGATTTTGCGTCAGTCCGCCTACCGTTCCAAGTGCTATCGGAAGTGTCAGGGTATATCTGAATGTATTACCCTTGATTTCAACATCGGTTAGAGCCCTGTAATGTCCCGATGCAGCAGCATAGGCATGGCCGCATGCTTCGGCAGCTCTCCAGTCATTCCCAGTGGCTAACACGACAGCATCAACACCATTGTAAATTCCCTTATTGTGTGTAACTGCCCTCGAAGTGTCAGCTATGGCAATTTGGTTGGCCAATTCAAATTTCCTTGCATAAACATAGGGAGAAGTGTTGATGCTGAGTTTTTCAAGAGATTGTATATCGCATTCCAGAGTACATCTGACCAGGCTGTCAGGGGTATAATTCGAAAGGATTGACATGATAATCTCGGCAGTACCGGGATCACTGGGTGTTGCCAGCTCATTTTTAAGAACCCCTGCCATCTCTTCAAGACAACTGTTGATGAAATTGGCTCCCATTGCATCAGCTGTTTCAAATGAAACATCTACTTGAAAGTAATTTGGTATTTCGCCAGTCTTGTTGATGAGCTTTATATGGGTTATGCCTCCTCCACGTTGCTCCATCTTATGGGTGTGGCGTTTTGTCGCTTCCCTCATCTTCTCTGATATGGAGGGGAATCGCTCCTGAAGCCATTTTGGACTTCCTGTCCAAAGGAAATGGATCTGACCCTTTCTTTCTGTTCCAAGAATCTCAACTCTGAATCCTTCCAGTTCTGACCAGAATTTTGCTGCTTTTGAAGCTGCTGCAATCACGGAACTTTCTTCTATTACCATTGGTACGAGATAGTGTTTCCCGTTGATAAGCATATTGGGCACCAATCCCATTGGCAGATGGAAGTTTGTGATAAAGTTTTCAATAAGATTCTCAAATGTCTTGCGATGTCCTTCATCAGCGTGTAGCCAGGAATCCAGCCAGTTATGAAGGTCACTGCGTTCAACAATATCATGGAGAAGGTCAATGCGCTGTTGTCGGGTTAGCTTTGAATAACCCGAAATTCTGGCTTTGGCTTCAGTTGGTTTATTCATTTCCTGACTTTTAGAAAAGCACGGGCCATTTTAAACCCTTCAATTTGTCCTGCAACAAATTTTTGGAGGGGTTCATAATCACCCTGACTATGTTTCAGAAATGCAGACGCCTGAGCATAAATTGCCGGCAGCAGAGATTGTGAAGTCAGATAAAAACCATCAAGATAGTTCTGTATCCCACCCGAAATGATGAGTTGCTGGCATGAAATGGAAGCTCCTGAGCTGACAAGATTATTGACCACGGTAAGCATATCTTCTGCCGTATGTCCTATTCGGACAAGTGGTTCATACTTTTCGCGTTCCAGGGCATCCCGCCGCAAAATTTCAACCCGAGAGAAGTTCGTTCCACCAAAGGCGCCAAAGTCAATGGCTGCCAACGGCAGTTTGAGTAATTGTCGCAGGCTTTCAGGTCCGAATCCTTGTCCTACCTCCTTAACGATAACCGGGTATTTGGCACGATCCAGAACTTTCTTTAATGTTGTTAAAGGGTCTTCAGTAAAAAGGTCACCTTCAGGCTGCATCCATTCCTGCATGGGATTGATATGAACAATTAAACCATCGGTATTAAGCTTGTCTATCAACTGATCGGCAAGGTGAAATTTATGGTCTCTCAAAAGGTACTCGACCTGTGCGATGCCCAGGTTGGCAAACAAGGGTAGGTCATCACCGAGAATGGGACGAAGGTTGAAATCTTCGAAGTGAACATTATCTTCCAGAAGTTTACGGCATGATCCAAGTCCCATGCCCATTCCGAACTCTTTGCACGCCCTGGCCAGGTTATGATTGATGGTTCGAGCCATTTGCGTGCCTCCTGTCATGCTAGATACCCACATGGGTACTCCCATTTTTTTCCCCAGAAAACTAACTTCAATACTCAGTGAGGATGGATGGGCCGATAGCGCGGGCTCATACCAGAACCTTTGATCTGCAGTAACCCCCGGGGTCTGCGACTGCAGGGCCAGGTTGATATGATCGAGTTTGCGGTCCTTATCCATAAGATTGTGAAAAAAGGATTATTTTAACAGGTGTCTGGAAATTACCATTTTCAGGATTTCAGAGGTGCCTTCTCCAATCTGAAGAAGCCTTTGGTCACGGTAAAACCGTTCGATGTGGTTTTCCCGAAGGAGACCGTATCCGCCGTGTATCTGGAGTGATTCATCCGAAACCTCCCGGGCTATCTCAGAACAGTAAAGCTTTGCCATGGCCGCTTCCTTTCCAAAAGGTAGCCCATTGTCTTTCAGTCGACATGCGTTGTAGAGCAGTGAGCGGGCAGCTTCAATTTTCACCGCCATTTCCGACAGTTTGAAACTGATTGCCTGGTTGTCGGAAATGGGCCGGCCAAATTGTATTCTCTTCTTCGAATATTTTACGGCCATTTCAAGAGCGCCCTGCGCCAATCCCAAGCCGATTGCGGCAATCGAAAGCCTTCCTCCATCCAGGGTAGAGAGCATGATTTTTAAACCTTCACCCTTTTTTCCCAATAGGTTTGATTCTGGGACACGGCAGTTTTTAAAGCGCATCTTCCCGTTGTCGATTGACCGCCAGACCAATTTACCCTTAATGGGTGTGACTTCATAGCCTGGTGTATTTCTTTCCACAAGGATCGCCGATAACTCTTTTTTACCATCCTTCTCTCCAGTGATGGCCTGAAGTGTAATTCCGGAGGCAATGTCGGAAGCACTATTGGTGATAAACATCTTCGAACCGTTAATCACCCATTCTCTGTTGACCAGGTCAGCACGTGACTCAACCCCTTTGGCATCCGATCCGGCATTCTCTTCGGTCAGGCCGAAAGCCCAGACTTTATCGCCTGTACATAATCCCGGAAGAAACCGTTTCTTCTGGTCTTCGGTTCCAAAAGAGAAAATAGGAGTAATCCCCAAAGAGTTATGGGCGGCAATTGTGGCAGCTGGTGAGCTGTCAATCCTGGCTAACTCCTCAACAGCAATGATATAGGAGAGATAGTCAAGTCCCTGGCCACCATATTCCCGGGGAATGGTTATCCCAAACAAGCCTGCTTCTCCCATTTTTTTTGCAAGTGAAACGGAAAATTCCTCTTTTTCATCCTGTTCCAAAGCTATTGGCAAAACTTCGGTCTCGGCAAATTGCCTGACCTGCTTTCGATATTCGACGTATCTGGTGTTTAGTAATGCATCCATGTGAACCAAGGCAAAATTTGAATTATAAAGTTATTGACAATATTAATAATACAATAGTTATTCTTTTTAAAAAGGCGCCGAAAGGCAGCACATTCAGTTATATAAATATATCGGGGTGTGAATATCTTAAAACTCTTTCCGACAAAAATAGCACTCCAGTGTATATACCCATGACAATTTATGAAACAAATGGATTTGTATATTTTGTTTTAACTTGTTGCTAATGATCATCAAGCGTAATCAGGGTCATTTGGTCATTTACCTGTGTGCCAATGGATACATCAATCGATTTGATTCGCCCTGATGAGTGGGCGACAATATGATTCTCTGATTTCATGGCTTCAATGACCAACAGAAGATCACCTTTAGTAATCACCTGATCTTGCTGGACCCTGATATCGATTACCTTTCCGTGCAAAGGCGAGCGGACATGAAATCCATGAACTTCCAAAGCGGCCATCGTGTCGTTTGCTTTGGGGTAGCACTCAAGCAAGTCTGCGCTTTGTAATATAAAACTGTTTCCTTTTAGAAATAAACGGGTGTGAGAATCCTGGTCCTTTTTCCAGTGAATTGTTTCTGTTTTTTCGCCTATTGTGAGCTGTACAATGTTTTCCTTAGGTGATGCCGCAAAAGCTGTCGTTTCCTTGCCAAACAGTTGGAATAAGAAACTTGTTTTGCTGTCAAGACTGTCAGCATTATAATGAATAATCCTGAAAGGAACCTTTATTATACTTCCATCAAGTGAAACTTCCACTGTTCGTTGTAGGTTTGAAAAACCCTGACTCATCCATGGATTCCTGCTTTTGGAATCGACAGGCATGAATTTGATATAGAGATAAGATGCAATTAGGAATTCGCCCTGAATATTGTTTCGAAAACTATCTGCCTGGGTTAACAACACATCGATTGTTTCTTCGCAAAAACGGGTGGATACATCACCAGCTTCAACCGAAGAATGGGTGAGGAGTGAGTGCAAGTAACGCTGATTGGTTTCGGGTCCTGCGATTACTGTTTCTTCAAGGGCTTTAACCATATGATTCATGGCTTCGCGGCGGTCTGTTCCTCGGGAAATAATTTTACATAGAAGAGGGTCGAACTGACTAACTATTTCTGTTTCATTTGAAATTAAGTCAGTCTCTGTCCTGATATTCTCTCCTTGAGGTAAATTGAAATAAGACACCGGAATGGTGGATGGCACAAACCCTTTCCAAGGGTCCTCCGAATAAAGCCTGACCTCCACCGAATGACCTTTCACTTTGATTTCATCCTGGTGAAAAGATATTGGCATTCCTGAAGCAATCCTTATTTGTTCCCTGACAATGTCAATGCCCGTAATTTCTTCGGTAACGGGATGTTCTACCTGAATTCTGGGGTTCATTTCCATGAAATAGTATCTTCCCTGGTCATCGAGCAGAAATTCAACGGTTCCTGCTCCCGTGTATCTGACTGCCTTGCCTATTTTGAGTGCACTTTCCAGGATGGTTTCCTTCACATTCTCAGGAAGACCTGAAGCAGGAGCTTCTTCTATGATTTTTTGATAGTTGCGCTGTAAGGTGCAATCTCTTTCGTACAAATGCAACAGGTTGCCATGACTATCGCCAAGGATCTGCACTTCAATGTGGCGGGCTTTTGCAATATAAGGTTCGGTGTATATATCGCCGTTGCCAAAATAATTTTGCGCCATCCGGGACGTTTGAATAGCTTTTTCTATCATCTCCGATGGAGAATGTGCGACCTGCATCCCTTTTCCTCCACCTCCATAGGCCGATTTAATAAGGACGGGGTAGGGTAGTGTTGCAGCTGTTTTTTCCAGTTTGTCAAGCAAAACTGGTTGGTCTTTCAAAACGGGTATCCCCAGTTTTTGGGCAAAAAATTTGGCTTCCAGCTTGTTCCCCATCAGATTTAAAGTATCGACAGAAGAGCCAATCCAGATAATTCCGTTCTGTCGGCATGCCTCTGCCATTTCCGGATTTTCTGACAGGAATCCATAGCCCGGGTGGATGGCATCAGACGAAGTTGTTTTAGCTGCATCAATGATCCTGGCAATGTTTAGGTAGGTGTCGTTCAAGGCGCCTTTGCCTATGAATACCGATTCGTCGGTCCCGGTTACATGGGCTGCATTCTCCTCCCCGGCAGTATACAGTGCTACAGTAAGGATGCCCATGGATTTTGCTGCCCTTTGAATCCGCAGGGCTATCTCTCCACGGTTGGCTATTAATATTTTCCTGATTGTTTGCATGTTCTATCTCTTCTTTTCAATAAATGCCTTCATTCGACTTTGTGCCTCTTCCGAAACCCGCGTTCGGGCAAGAATGGCAGCCAGACCATTGATTGATTTAGGTTTGAAATGCTCAATGGCAAGCTGGTTGATCAGCTTTTTTGATTCAATAACTGATAATGGGCCTCCCTTAAGGATGGCACTGACCTGTTTTTGTGTAAATGCTTCCATTGTTTCGAATGTATCGAAGATTCCATCTGCCAATCCCAATTTTTCAGCTATACCACCATCAAACCTGTTTGCCGTGAAGATCAGTTCCTTCACTTTTGAAGGCCTGATCCGCATCAGTAGATAAGGAGCAATAGTGGCAGCCACCAGGCCGATCCGTGTTTCACTCAACGAAAAAACACTTTCGGAAGTGCAGTATGCCAGATCGCACGCTGCAAACAATCCGTTGCCTCCACCGAAGATATTGCCATGAGCGAGTGCAATAACCACCGGCCGGCTGTTCCGGATCGCCTCGAACATTTCTGACAGCATTCGGGTTTCTTGCAGGTTCTCTTCTTCACTTAAATGAATGGAGGATTGCATCCAATTTAAGTCGGCACCTGAACAAAATGACTTTCCGACACCCTGAACTGTAACAACAAGGATTTCCTCATTATCACTGACCATCCTGAAGAAGAATTTAAGTTCCTCAACCATCTTCCTGTTGAGTGCATTGTGTTGCTCAGGTCTGTTCAGATAGAGTCTGGCAACTTTTTCTGAAATGGTATATTGGATGGTTTTAAATTGTGGGTTCATATGGTGGCTTTCTAAATTTACATCAATATCTGATTGACTTAGGTTACATCCGGTAAATCCCTGTTTGGGGTCCTTCCCATTTTTTATTGAACGACAATGAAAGAGTCAATGCGAGGATGTTTCTGGTCTCTGCCGGATCAATGATTCCATCGTCCCAGATACGGGAAGTGCTATACAGGGCAGAGCTTTGTTCCTCAAACTGCTCGACAAGCGAGAGTGCTTTTGAATTGGATTTATCCTGACTGATATTGCTAAGGACGAAGGATGCCTGTTCGCCTCCCATCACCCCTATCCGGGCATTTGGCCACATGAAAAGGAAGTGAGGGTCATATGCCCTGCCTGCCATGGCGTAGTTGCCGGCTCCGTAGGAACCGCCCATTACGACAGTGAATTTTGGCACCGTGGCAGTGGCTACGGCGTGGATCAATTTGGCACCGTTGCGTGCAATTCCCTCATGTTCATATTTTTTTCCAACAACGAATCCGGTAATGTTTTGGAGAAATAACAATGGAATTCTCCTGAAATTACATAATTCAATGAAATGGGCCGCCTTAAGTGAAGCTTCCGATGTCAGAAAACCGTTATTGGCAATGATTCCTATTGGATAACCATGCAATTTGGAAAATCCGGTGATGATGGTTGTTCCATAATTCTCCTTAAATTCCTGAAACCTGCTGCCATCGGTCAACCGGGCAATTATTTCTACCACTTCAACAGGCTTTTTTAAGTCAATGGGGGCAAGTCCGTATAACTCTTCTACTGCATAAAGCGGATCCTCAGGATCTGACTGCTGTATGTTTTGTCCTGATGATCCAAACGGATATTCAGGATTAACCGGTGGCAATGTTTCAAAAATAGTCCTGCATATTCGAAGTGCATCTGCATCGTCGGCTGCGAGGTGGTCGGCGACTCCCGATATAGAAGTATGAACTTCGGCACCTCCCAGTTCTTCGGCGGTGACTTCTTCTCCGGTTGCAGCCTTAACCAATGGAGGTCCACCAATAAAAATGGTTCCTTGATTGCGGACCATGATGGTTTGGTCACTCATGGCTGGCACATAGGCACCTCCGGCTGTACACGATCCCATAACAACCGAAATTTGAGGTATACCAGCCGCAGACATTTGTGCCTGGTTATAAAATATCCTTCCAAAATGGGTACGGTCTGGAAACAACTCTGCTTGCTCTGGCAGAAATATGCCACCCGAATCGACTAAATATACGCAGGGCAAATGATTTTGCCGGGCTATTTCCTGTGCGCGTAAATGTTTTTTTAGTGTTTCTTTTGCATAGGTGCCTCCTTTAACTGTCGCATCGTTGGCTACAATTACGGCTGGCTTTCCGTGAATTACCCCTATCCCTGTAATGATTCCTGCAGATGGGAACTGGTCATTATACTGGCCAATGGCTGCCAAAGCTGATAATTCAAGAAAGGGTGTTCCCGGGTCTGTAAGCAAACTGATCCTTCGGCGGGCCGACAGTTTTCCACGTTCCCGGTGTTTTACCATCGCTGGCTCATGATCACGGTCCGCGGTTCTATGTATATGTGAACGCCAGTTTCGAACAAGATCTTCATATTGTTTTTGTCGTCCGGAAAACTCTGGGGACGTGGCATCAATCTTTGAAACAATTTTTTCCATGCTCAGGTTACTATCGGAAATCATTTTAATCCATCATAAATACAAAAAAAGACGGTAGAATGTTCAATGTATAGTTATAAATATTAAACAATTCTGGATTCTTACATGAACTGGACTGCCGAATAGCATCATGTGGGCTCTGTGAAGGCTATTTTTGTGGTCCAATCTCGTTGCATAGAATCTTTGCATACCAGGGGGCCTGTATTACTCCGCGGCTGCCAAGCCCATTAAAAATATAAAGTCCCGGGATATCCCGGTGAGGACCCGCAACGGGTAACCGGTTACGGCTTGAGGGTCGGATCCCGGCACGGTGATCCGTTACCCGGTATGGAACATGGATCATTGTCCTGAGTTTTTCTTCCAGCTCAGTTCTTGCAGCCTCTGTGGGATTATGATCCATTTCACCGTGACTGAACGTGGCGCCAACCCTGAAGCGGCCATTTCCCAGCGGCAGGATAAATATCTCCTTCTTGATAATGTGTTCCTGCGATAGCCCGGGTGCCTCAATTTCTATCCATTCTCCCTTGTTTTGTCGGATATTGGAATAGTTAAACCAGGGATTATTCGATATCGAAGGCCCTTCACAGAATATCACTTTTCTGGATTTTGTGTGACCGTTAATCATGAAGCCATTCGCAGAAGTCTTGAGGGAGTTGTAATCTACTGATTCTTCAATAAGGAGTTGTTTTGTTGCCATCCATTCGCGCATGGAGTGCAAAAATTCTGGCAGGTCAATATAGCCTGAAGGCTCTATGATGGCCGCTCCGTATCCGTTAGCAACACCCATTGCCTTGAATTCTGGATAAACACTTTTCACCAGATGAGAAATTCCGCCTTTTGCAGCGATTTCCCACGCAGGTATTTCCTCGTTTGTCATCAAACGCGCAGTGGGAAGTTCATGCAGGAATTTCCGGCCAAGCTCGTCGACAATCTGGCCGAAGGTTTCTTTCATAACCTTATATTGTTGTCCAGCCAGTTCCATTTCCTTCAAACGGCGAGCTGCCAAAAGGCTGAACATTCCCGCTGCAGCCAGGGAAGAGTGATTCCCATATCCGGGATCAAATATCCTGAAACGGATATCCCGTTTCCAAAGTTCCCAAGCCAGCAGTGTTCCAGCCAGGCCTTGACCTGCTATGACAATTTCCATGCGCTGCTTATGGTTCATTTTTAGGGTGCAAAGTTATAAAAACAGGATAAAAAAATCTGATATTATTATATTTGCGGCTGATAAAAAGCATATACATATGATATTGCATAACCGTTTGGGCAGGGAACAGCTGATTGTCAGGATCAACAGTGAGACATTTAAGAGGAAGACCGTTTCTTTTTATCGTTACATTCGCATTTCTGATCCACAACTTTTTAGGGATGAGTTATATATGGCGCTCGAATCTTTGGGTTGCTACGGACGTATTTATGTGGCACATGAAGGAATCAATGCCCAAATGAGTATCCCCGAACATCATGTAGATGAGTTTCTGAATTTGCTTGATTCGCGATCAGAACTGAAGAATATGCCCTTGAAATGGGCGGTGGAAGATGATAGAAAGTCTTTCTTGAAGCTGAAGATCAAGGTTCGTCGCAAGATCGTTGCCGATGGACTCGAAGATGAGGTCTTTGATGGGACGGATGTAGGCACCCATCTTTCCCCGGTTGAATTTCATGAATTGTCAGCCAGCGATGATGTGATCGTTGTTGATATGCGCAACAATTATGAAAGTGAGGTAGGCTATTTTAAGAATGCCATACGCCCCGATGTTTTCACGTTCCGCGATGAGGTCGAAATGGTGGTGGCACAGCTGCAGGATCAAAAGGACAAAAAGATTTTGCTATACTGCACAGGTGGCGTGCGCTGTGAAAAGGCAAGTGCCTGGATGCGTCATCATGGCTTCAGTGATGTCAACCAGCTTCATGGAGGGGTAATCGCATACGCACAAACCATAAAACAGCTGGCCCTTGAATCGGGTTTTATCGGTAAGAATTTCGTTTTCGATGAACGTTTGGGTGAGCGTATAACTTCCGATATTGTCAGTAAATGCCATACTTGCGGAGCTCCATGCGATAATCATATAAACTGCACCTGGAATGCCTGCCATAAGCTCTTTATACAGTGTGATTCATGCCAGTCGGCAATGAATGGCTGCTGCAGCGAGAATTGCCAACATGAGCTGTCCATGTATCCTGAGAATAATTTTCCTGCAAAGAAAATGGCAATGGCTTCAGCATGTTCAGTCTAAGAATCCTATCGTTTCTATTTCGATGAATACGATAAACAGGAGCTGAGACTCTTTTGGAGCTGGCCAGGGCACGAATCTCAGCAGATAAGTCCTGAATTCTTTAATCATTGAAATCCTGCCCTCAGAAAATTGTATCTTCGGGCACAGACATAGTCCCTGCCTGTTTTCGTGATTGTTGACCGAAGGGAATCAGGATTTTCCTGGGTTGATGGTTTTAAAATTTTAAAATTGAAAATATTAATCTCATGGTTATGACTAAGTTGTCTATTCATATTCGATTTTTGATTCTGTCAATGACAATTTTGTTTAGTGCCTGTTCTTTCCCCAGCCCTGTGCAGGTCAAGGAGGAGGTATATGCTTCTGTAAAGTTTCGGGCGGACAGCACTTTTAAAATTGTGCAATTCACCGATATCCATTGGAATAATGACTCAGCTGAAAGCTGCGCCCTTTCTGCGGCAAACCTCCGAAATGCGATTGATTCAGAAAAGCCTGATTTGGTTGTATTCACTGGTGACATAGTCACCGGCCCTTCCGAAGCTGGTTGGACAGCGGTTACATCTATCATCACAGAAGCTGGAATCCCATTTGCGGTAACCCTTGGGAACCATGATGATGAAGCAGACTGGTCACGTAATCAGATATTTGATTTTCTGGAATCTGTTCCTGGTTTTCTTGGAAATAAGGGTCCCGAAGAGGTCTATGGGGTGGGAAATTACATCCTTCAACTGAAGTCTAATACTTCCGATGAAACAAAAGCCATTCTCTGGTTTCTCGATTCCAATGCATATTGTGAGGATAAATCCATTAGTGATTATGGATGGATCAGGTTTGACCAGATAGCGTGGTATCGGCAAAAGAGTGCGGACCTGACTGCACAAAACGGCGGAATTCCTTATCCTGCGCTTGCTTTTTTTCACATTCCACTGCCGGAGTATGATGAGGTCATCGGACAGGAAGGTACAATCGGATTGGCAGAGGAAAGGGTATGTTCTCCCCAGATTAATACAGGCATGCTGGCTGCATTCATTGAAATGGGGGATGTAATGTGCACTTTTGTAGGGCACGACCACGATAACAACTATATCGGTGTGCATAAAGGCATTGCCCTGGCATATGGACAGAGTTCGGGCTACGAAACTTATGGAAATATTGGCCGGGGAGCCCGTGTCATTCTGCTGAATGAATACCAGCGTGGTTTTTCAACCTGGATAAGAAACATGGAAGGCATTATCCTTGAATATAAGTTTTAATGACTGAAATGGCCTGATCCAGGTTTGGTTCCCAACCATTTTTATAAATTAGTAGACTTGCCATTGGCAGGCCTGTTAATTTCGCTTAAAGGGGTTTAGCCATTGTATATGAACTGGGAACATCCGGCAAAGGATAAATTATTTGTGAATGGGTCAATATATCATCTCTGCTGCTGATTTTATTTGGGGGACCCCCATCCTTATACTACTGCTAGGTGGAGGCTTCTTTTTTCTCGCCTATTCCCGATTAATGCCTTTACGGTATATCGGCCACGCTCTGCAGATCATGCGTGGCAAATACGATAATCCTGACGAACCTGGTCAGTTAAAACACTACCAGGCCCTGAGTACAGCACTTGCCGGAACCATCGGTATGGGCAATATCAGTGGGGTGGCCGTGGCTATTGCTACCGGTGGTCCCGGTGCCATGTTCTGGATGTGGATCTCTGCCTTGCTAGGAATCAGTACGAAATATTTCGAATGTACACTAGCAGTCATGTTTAGGGGAAAGGATAGCAACGGGATCATCCAGGGTGGTCCCATGTACTTTATTACTGAAGGACTTGGCCAGCGATGGAAGCCCATGGCTGTTTTTTTCTCTTTGGCTGGCATGATTGGTGTTTTGCCTCTGTTCCAGGCAAACCAGCTTACCCAGATTTTGGGCGATGTAATTTTTGCACCAATGATGGGGGAGACCGGTTTTATGACAAACCTTTATATCGGATTGGCCATCAGCGGGATCGTCTCTTTGGTCATTTTCGGCGGAATTAAACGGATAGGTAGCGTCACGGGTAGGGTAGTGCCAGCCATGGTCATTCTATACAGCGTGTCCGTCCTGGTAATTATCATCAGCAATTATGAGCATATTATCCCATCCTTCCGGCTTATTTTTGAAGATGCCTTTACCGGCAATGCTGTTCTGGGAGGCTCTCTCGGTTCACTGATTATCACGGGAGTCAGGAGGGCATCGTTTTCCAATGAGGCTGGTTTGGGGACTGCCTCCATGGCACACGGTGCGGCGAAAACCAATGAGCCGGTACGCGAAGGACTGATTGCGATGCTGGGCCCGATCATCGATACCATGATTGTATGCACCATGACAGCCCTCGTACTAATCATTACCGGTGTGTGGAACAACCCTTCGGTCGATGGGGTTTCCGTTACGACGATGGCTTTTTCAGAATCTTTCCCCGGTATCGGAAAATATATCCTGCTGACCTGTGTCCTTTTCTTTAGTCTTTCCACAATGTTCGCGTACCCATATTATGGAATGAAATGCGCATCGTTTATTGTTGGGACCAGGAAGGCGAAATATTACAATGTTTTGTATATAGGATCTGTGATCCTGGGTGCCGTCGCTCAAATTTCGGTAGTGATCAGCATGATCGATTTGGCATTTGCTTTGATGGCCTTCCCGACCATGATAGCTGCACTTTTGTTGTCCCCGAAGGTTATGAGAGCTTCACGGGAGTATTTTAAAAGGAATTTCAAATCAGTTCCTGCGAAAAACTGAGCACCGTTTCACCCAATCTTAACGGAAGTCATTGTAAGGGAACCTCCCAATGCCTTGTCGTTGAATATTTCAATGTTCTCATGCTTTTCTTTGAGGGCCAGA
Source organism: Prolixibacteraceae bacterium UBA5740 (assembly GCA_002419285.1). Taxonomy (GTDB): domain Bacteria; phylum Bacteroidota; class Bacteroidia; order Bacteroidales; family Prolixibacteraceae; genus UBA1413. The sequence continues at coordinate 141,168 of DIFU01000142.1, forward strand.
GTGTATAACAGTGGCAGGTAGTGGTCGGGCGAAGGGATAGCCAGCTCAAACGCCTTGCCCATATCCTGGTAACGAATTAATGGACTGTGATTATCATTCAGTATAAACTGTTTCATTTTTTCATTGGCTTCTATGGCCCAATCATAACCGAAACCCGGTTCATTCAGCCTATTCCAGGCCACCATTCTCAGGTTATGCACCATATTTCCACTGCCAATCACAAGTATTCCTTTTTTTCTTAAGACTGACAGCTCATGTGCCAGTTCGTAATGTTGCCGGGGCGTCTTGCTATAGTCCAGACTCATTTGTATCACAGGTATTTCTGCGTTCGGATAGAGATGCTTGATGACACTCCAGGCACCATGGTCAAGCCCCCACTTGTCGTCAAGGGCTATATCGGTTGTACCGCTGATTCCCTTGATTTCTTTCGCCAGCTCAGGATTTACGGGTGCCGGATACTGAACTTCATACAGTTCTTTTGGAAATCCTCCGAAATCATGGATGGTTTTGGGCTGTGGCATGGCCGTCACCTGGGTGCCGCGGGTTTCCCAATGTGCCGATACGCAAAGAATGGCTTTTGGACGAGGAATCTCAGCGGCAATCCGCCTGAACCCTTCAACAAATTCATTCTCCTCGATGGCATTCATCGGACTTCCGTGCCCCAGGAACAACAAAGGCATCGTTTGGTTGGGGGCCAAGCTATCTGACAATCTGAACAATTCTTTCATGCTAAAAAGTGAACCCGCGGTAACCAGCGGGAATGTCTTTAAAAAATCCTTGCGTTTCATAGGATGGGTATCTGCGCTGGAGTCATAATGTCATAGGTACTTCCATGACCAATACCTCAGTATTGTCTGCCATGGCTTTCAACGTGATTTCCGCTGTACCGGTAATTCCCAGTCCGTCACGTTTTGACAACGGGAAATCACCAACCTCCATTGAACCGGTTAAAAGAAAAATGTAGACCCCGTTTCCCTGTTTCTTCAGGGAATAGGTTTCCTGATGTCCCTGGTTGAATTTCCCCAAATGGAACCAGGCATCCTGGTGAATCCATACTCCTTCGTCATCCTGGTTGGGTGACAAGATTTGCTGCAACCGGTTGTGCCTCTCTTCAGGTGCCAGTGTAATCTGGTCGTATCTCGGAGTGACATTTTTCTTGTTGGGAATCACCCATATCTGAAGAAATTTCACCGGGATGTCCTCATTCCTGTTGTACTCACTGTGGGTGATACCCTTTCCGGCACTCATGACCTGGATATCCCCGTTCCGGATGATGGTTGTGTTACCCATGCTGTCCTTGTGCTCCAGATCACCCTCCAGCGGTATGGAAATGATTTCCATATTGCTGTGAGGGTGGGTTCCAAAGCCCATACCGGCCTCCACAAAATCATCATTCAGCACACTGAGTACACCAAAATTAAGCCTCTCCGGATCGTAATAGTTGGCAAAACTGAAGGTGTGATTGCTTTTCAGCCAGCCATGATCGGCGAAGCCCCTGGATGCTGCCTGATGGTATACCGTATTAACCATGTCTCTGTTATTGAATTAAGCTTGTTTGACAAATTGTACTTCCGCGCTGATTTTTACCTCTTCACTAACCAACACACCGCCGGTTTCAAGAGCCGCATTCCAGTTCAGTCCCCAATCTTTCCTATTTATCTTTCCTTCAAGCGAGAAACCTGCTTTTTCATTGCCCCAGGGGTCTTTGTTGATTCCACCGAATTCAGCATTCAACGTTACCTCCTTTGCAAATCCTTTTATCGTGAGAAGCCCGGTAAGTTTATACTCATCATCATCCACTTTCTTCAGGGAGGTTGCCTTGAAGGTCAGTTCCTTGTGCTGGTCGGTATCGAAAAAGTCGGCACTTTTCAGGTGATTGTCGCGGTCTTCATTGTTGGTGAATACCGATGATGCATCAATCGTAACATTGACCGAAGCGGTGGCGAAATCGTTTCCGGCCGTCAGTGCCTCGGCACTAAAGTTCCTGAATTCACCTTTTACGTTAGTGATCATGAGGTGTTTAACCTTAAAAAGAATTTCACTGTGCGTTGGGTCAAGTACCCATTTTGTTTTTACTGTTGTTTCCATATTATAAAATATTAAAAGGTATTAATAAGTAATATATCTGTATTGCAAATATAAGGAGTGCAATACAAACATAGAGTAGAGTTTTCGGAAATCCTGTTGGGGTTTTAAGAAAGCAGTTTTTGCATATTCTTGCGGAAAACGGAAGGAGTGATGCCGTTTTTCTTTTTAAAGGCAGTGGTGAAACAGGACTTATCGTTGTACCCTATTTCATACCCGATTTCTGAAATGGGTTTATCTGTACCGGTCAGAAGCTTTTTGCTTTCTGCAATTTTTCGTTCCTCTATGATTTCCGATACACTTTTTCGCACAATCGACTGACAGATCAGGTTGAGGTTACGGGTCGACATAAAGAGTTTTTCGGCATAAAAATCAACACCTGTATCCCTTCTGAAGTTTTCCTCCAGAATCTGAAGGAAGGCAATATAGGTACTGTTTTGGGTATTCATTCCCGATGGATCATTCATTGAACGCTTCTGCTGTTCTGAAGAAATCATGGAAATCAGGGCCCTTAGCAGATCACGGGCCACTGTAAGATGGGGAGATGTCTGATCCATCTCGAAATGAATCATTTCGGTGGTGTTGACGATTCTTTCAAAAAAGGCGTCCCGGGGGACTTCGAAACCAGCCGATAAGTGATATGCCGGGGTGAGTTTAAAAGTCAATCCAGGAAGAAAGTCTTCCTTAAACCTTAGCACCCAAAGACTGTAGTTTTTGTCAATACCTTGGGGGATTACCCGGTGAACTTTTCCCCGGGCAATGAACGAAATAAATGGTGAAATCAGGGTGTTGTTTTCAAAGTCGATAAAATGTTCCAGCTTCCCCTCTACGCCAATAATCAGTTCATCGTAATCATGCAGGTGGGGTTCATCTGGCATTGCCTTGGTTTCGGCAGCTTGCTTGTCATCGACGTGAAATATCCTGAAAAGTTCTTCCATGTTGATTAGTGTCCCGGCAATGTATGGTTCAGGGAGTTATTGCCGCAGCCGTGAAAATACAAAAAAAAATACTCATGCAGCGGTATATTTTTCAACTGGGACTATGGAAAAGAAACTCAGATTCAGTGTTGTAGGCAACGGGAATCTTTAGTTGACTGCAAACGAACACTGTTTTCTGGTGGCTGCATGAGTATGGTAAAACGCTCTTATGCCTGTCTTCGAAAGTCAATTCAAATGGTAATGGGGTATGTTGATATGCCTCGTTTGTCAGGAATAAGCTTCCGTTTCAAAGAACTTCCTGACGCAAATTTATGAATCGGAATCTGAAGGAAACCTGGTATTTTGTGGACAAAACGTAGACAATAAAGTTATATGGCCTCCATTTTAAACTGCTTGAGGTATTCAACCAGATTGTCATCCTTTTTCAGTTCCAGCCTTTGCTTAAGGCGATATTTTGTTTTTCGGATACTTTCCGGAAGTATATTGAGCAAGTTGGCCAGATTGTCTGTCGAAAGGTCCATAGCCAAGGCACAGGCAATGGTGATTTCGGTAGGCGAGACTTTCGGATACACGGCCATCAGACGGCTTGAGAAATGGGGATAGGTTTTGTCAAAGACTATCTGGAAGATTGATCTGGAATTGTGAAACATGGTACGGCTCCTGATCCTGTTTTTCAAAAGGTTGAAAGTCTTTTTCTCCCGTTCTGTGATATCAATTCGCTCCAATTCTGAGTTGATGGTCCGTTCAAGATTTTGTAACATATTTGAAAGGTCTACCATGTTCAGGGCTTCAGCGAGGAACTCTTGCTCTTTTAAACTGAGCTTTAACTCTAATTCGCCTTTCACCAGATTCATTTCGCTCAGTTCCTGCTCTTGCTGTTTCTGCTTTTGGCTGAAGGATTCCAAACGTCTCTGGATCTCAGCTTCAATTTTATCCAATTCCTGACTGATCCTGTATTCAAATGACTTTGCTTTTTCAAGACGCACAGTGACACTAGTCAGTAATTCATCTACGGTGAACGGCTTTGTGATGAAATCTTCGGCTCCCAGATTCATGGCAAACCGAAAATCCTTTCTCTCCGAAAGAGCTGTAATGTACACCAGGGGGATTTCATATCTGGGAAATAATATTTTGATCTGTTTCATCACTTCAAAGCCATCCAGATCGGGCATCATGATGTCGCACAAGATAAGGTCGGGCTTTCTTTTGGAAATTTCTTCCAGCCCGCGAGCTCCGTTTTCAGCTGATGCCACTGAATATCCCTCCAGCATCAATATATCCACTATCGATTCACGGATGTCTTGTTCATCTTCGATGACAAGTATATGATTTTCTCGCTTCCGTTCCATACGTTCAATATTTTCCGATATCAGTTGAGTGAGTTTTCTCTCTTCCCGGGTATCCAACTCCCGTTAACAATTACTTAGGTTGATTTTACGAATATATGAATATTTCCGGTTTTAGGATTAACTATATTGAACATATTCCCTCCGTGGTTTTAAATTATTCCTTTTCTTATTGATATTCAGGAAGTAATGTTAACATAAAGCAATCGTCAGTTTATCCTTGATTTATATGGAATATGGTTTATTTATCGTGTTTATTTTTAGCCTTCCGCTTGTGTAAAATTGTAATTTTGCGATGGTTATATATACCAATCACAAAAAATCTGACTTATGGAGTATTTTGTAGCTAATAATATTCACAAAGAATACGGACCCACCAAAGCTTTGGACGACGTAAGCATTTCTGTCAGCGAGGGTTCCATTTTCGGCCTTCTGGGCCCCAACGGAGCAGGAAAAACTACCCTGATCCGGATAATCAACCAGATTACCGCACCCGACAGGGGAGAGGTTTTCCTGGGAGGCCACCGGATGAAGGCAAGTGATGTTTCCAAAATCGGATACCTGCCAGAAGAAAGGGGTCTCTACAAGAAAATGAAGATTGGGGAGCAGGCTCTGTACCTGGCCCAACTGAAAGGACTGAGCAGGCGCGATGCCCTGAGAAGTCTGAAGTACTGGTTCGAAAAGTTTGATATTGTCAGCTGGTGGGACAAAAAGGTGGAGGAACTTTCAAAAGGTATGCAGCAAAAAGTACAGTTTATTGCCACAGTGGTGCACAATCCAAGCCTTCTGATCTTCGACGAACCTTTCAGTGGTTTCGATCCCATCAATGCCAATCTTATCAAGCACGAGATCCTCGAGTTGAAGCAAAAGGGTGCCACCATCATTTTCTCAACCCATAACATGGGCACTGTCGAGGATTTATGTGACCATATCGCACTGATCAATAAATCAAGGAAGATTCTCGATGGCCTGGTATACGATGTGAAGGAACAATATAAGTCCAATATCTTTGAAATTTCCTATCGCGGCGATTTCCAGAAGATCCAGGCAATGCTCGACAGCTCTTTTGTCATTCTTGAGCACAAGGAAAACAGCCGGGAGAATACCATCAGGGTTCAACAAAGCCAGGGCGGAGAAAACAATGAATTGCTGCGAATCGTGACAGCCACTTCCGAGATTGTTTCGTTCAGGGAAGTGATACCCAGCATGAACGACGTGTTTATTAAAGCGGTTGAGATGTATAACGGATCAAACAAGTAAATCATGAATAAGACACTCATTATATTGAAGAGGGAATACCTGACCCGTGTTGCCAAAAAATCATTTATTGTAACTACCCTCATTGTTCCGATTTTAATGGTCGGTCTGATGGTAGTTCCTGCCTGGCTGGCTTCCCGTGATGATAAGCAGGAAAGAACCATTGCGGTGTATGATGAATCAACCCTCTTTATGGGCCAACTCGAACAGGAAGGGTATACCAAGTATCATTTTGTCGACCAGGGGACTTACGGCTCACTCCGAGAAAACCTGACTGCCAATAATGAATTTTATGCCCTTCTGTATATCCCTGCCAATATTTACACCAACAGTCAGGCCCAGTTGTCTTCACCTAAGCAGGTTCCTTTAGAACTCGCCGAGGAGATAGAACGCAAATTGAGCCAGATCATAGAGAGCGATAAACGCCAGAAAGTTATTGCCAGTGCCGGGGTTCCCGATCTGGAATCACAACTGGAAGGCACCCGGACAAAAGTTTCAGTGAATACGGTGAAAGTAACCGAAACCGGTGAAGAAAGAAAAAGCTCATCCATGGTGGCTTTCATTACCAGTTACGCGATGGGATTCATTATTTACTTCTTCGTATTCATGTATGGCTCCATGGTTATGCGGAGTGTCATGGAAGAGAAGAAAAACCGAATCGTGGAGGTCATTATATCTTCGGTGAAACCCTTCCAGCTCATGGCCGGGAAAATCCTCGGGACTGCCCTTGTTGGTCTCACCCAGGTGGCAATCTGGATTATTTTGATTGTTGTCGGCCTGACAATCACCCAAAGCATGCTGTCTCCTGAATCAGCCCAGGAAATGGGCAAAAACATCATGGATTCACAGGCACAAATGGGTCCCATGCAGCCCGACATGAGTGAAGCCCAAAACCAGATCGCCGAGGTTATCGAAATGATCGGGAACCTGAATATTCCGCTGATCATTTTTGGTTTTATCTTCTATTTTCTTGGGGGATACCTCCTCTATAGTTCGTTGATGGGTGCCGTTGGGGCTGCTGTCGATAACGATGAGGATTCACAACAGCTTGTCCTTCCGGTAACTTTCCCCTTGATCCTTTCCATAATCCTTCTTTTCTCCATTTCGCGAAATCCGGAAGGGTCAGTTGCTTTCTGGGCATCCATAATTCCATTTACCTCGCCGATATGTATGCTTGCACGCATTCCCTATGGTGTTCCTGCCTGGGAATTGTTGCTTTCCATGTCGCTTTTGGTTATTACGCTGATCGGGGTGATCTGGGTCGCTGCCAAAATTTATCGTACCGGAATTTTGATGTATGGCAAGAAGGTGAATCTGAAAGAGCTGTATAAATGGCTTACTTATAAAGGATAATCCTTCATTCAAAATTCTGCGATCTCAGCTTATCAATCTCGCTGTCCTCCAGTGAAGCAACCAGTTTATACCCTATTTCAAAAGCCTGGTCGGCATGGCTTACATTCAACAGGTCAAAGTCTGTAAGTTCTGCTGGCTCAAGGTAAAGGGTGGCCACTCGTTTGGCTTCCTGGACCCGTGCATGGATGCCGACGTGAAAGGTTCGGACCACCATCTGGATGATGTTTTTTACCTCGAATGGCTTTTGCAGCGGACTGACATTCGATACCACAAGGTGTTTGCATTTACCGATGAGGGGTTCAGCCGGCAGGTTCTCGAGCAATCCTCCGTCGGCATAAAGGTTGCCGTCAATTTCAACCGGGGCGAACAGAACCGGGATGGATGCTGATGCCAGTATGGTCCTGGCTAGAGGACCCTGGTTATGGTACTCCATCCTCCCTTTGGTGATGTTCGACAATCCGATGTATAGCGGAATGGGCAGGTCTTCAATTCGCTGGTAGGCAATCTCTTTCTCGAGTACTTTCTGCAGGCCGTCGAGCCGCAAAAGGCCGTTGGTTGGTAACTGAAGGTTGGTGTACCTGAACAGGTTCTTTTTCTTCAATATCTCATGGGTGTCCCGGGGTGATATTCCGGCTGAGATAAAAGCTCCCGAAATGGCACCGGCACTGACGCCCGATATGATGTCGGGCCGTATGCCCCGCTCCATGAGGCCTTCAATGATGCCAAGGTGGGCAAAGCCCCGGGTACCTCCGCCTCCCAGTATAAATCCGGTATTATATTCCATAAGTAATTGTTTGTCCTTAAAAGTATGTGTGTCATGGTTCTGGCATGGCATGGCTATTGGTACGTTTGCACCTGGTCCGGAAATCAATCCTGCTCTCCGGCATGCACAATGGGTGGCCCCAAGGTCAGCCATTGCCCTATTCTTGCCTGGTAGTCCTTATTGACATCCTCCTGGTGCCAGTATAGGTTGTGGTGGTTGTCGTAGATATACTGCTTTTGCAGTTCATCTATGTTATCAACGATGTATTGCAGCCCTTCTACCATGATCCTCACCTCTT
>DIFU01000142.1:149293-153946 GCA_002419285.1 Prolixibacteraceae bacterium UBA5740
GAAATGCCCGTAAGTTCCCGCACAGGCACAGCCACCGCGTGCCTGCAGTCCGAAAAGGTCATTCAGTAACCTGACCACCAGGTTATAATGGATTCCTTCAATGTAGAAGGAAATCACTCCCAGGCGGTCGCGCATCTGGTCAGCCAATATGTGCAGACCCTTGATTGAATCGAGTCCCTTGAAGGCCTGGACCAGCAACTCTTCTTCCCGCTGACGCATATTCCGGCAGCCCATCTGCTGTTTCAGGTCAATGCAGAGTGCAGCCTTTATCGATTGAAGGAATCCAGGTGTGCCTCCATCTTCACGTGCTTCAATGTTGTCGACATATTTGTATTCTCCCCACGGATTGGTCCAGTCGACCGTGCCCCCGCCGGGTTGATCGGGAACTGCATTCTTGTACATCGTGGCATCAAAAATCAACACTCCCGGCGAACCTGGTCCCCCAAGGAATTTATGGGGCGAAAACATGATAGCATCCAGCTTCTTCATAGGGTCTTCAGGATGCATGTCAATCGGATCATATGGAGCAGAGGCCGCGAAATCGATGAAACAGACTCCACCGAATTCATGCATGATTTCAGCCAGTTCATAATAAGGGTTGCGCACCCCGGTAACGTTTGAACAAGCTGTGAATGAACCAATCTTGAAGTTACGGTCTTTGAATTTTTCAAGGGCAATGCGGAGATTGTCGGGGACGACCTCCAGGTTGGGGCCGTGCTCCACAATCACCACCTCGGCATTTGTTTCGTACCATGATGTGTGATTCGAATGGTGTTCCATATGGGTAATGAAAACCACAGGCCGGTCGCGTTCCAAAATACAGTTCTGGTTTGATACCCTGTTGCAGTATTTCAATCCGAGAATACGCTGGAATTTATTGATGACGGTGGTCATGCCTGCCCCCGCCGTGATGATCACATCGTTCGGGCCTGCATTGCAATGCTGTTTAATGAGCTGATGTGACCATTGGTAAGCCTTGGTCATCAGCAGGCCGGTTTCGCTGGTCTCGGTATGGGTGTTTCCGACGAAAGGTCCCAGCTCCCCGATGATCTTCTGTTCAATGGGACCATATAATCTCCCGCTGGCAATCCAATCGGCATACACGATCTTTTGGGTGCCAAAGGGCGTATCAAACTCCTGGTCAATTCCGATGATTCCTTCCCTGAACTTATTAAAATACTCCTCCAGCCTGCTCATTTTATTGGAATTTTAGCGGTGCAAATTAACAAAAAAATGCAGTCGCTCAGCAAATGGGCCTGTCCTTTGCGACCTTTCCGCCAATTAACGGTGACAAATCGTCAGCATAACCCGGGTGGCACAGGGTTTGCAAATCTGAACCCGAAAATTAAAGATGTTAAACTGAAAAATTGAGTCATATGTCAACAGGAAAAATTGGGGTTACCAGTGAAAACCTATTTCCCATCATCAAGAAATTTCTTTATTCCGATCACGACATTTTTCTTCGTGAAATCGTTTCAAATGCCGTCGATGCCACCCAGAAACTGAGGGTGTTGGCCTCGAAGGGTGAGTACAAGGGCGACATGGCAGAAGCAAAGGTTCGGGTCACGCTCGACAAGGAAGCCAAAACCATCACTGTCTCTGATAACGGGATCGGGATGACCGGCATGGAAGTGGAGAAGTACATTAACCAGATTGCTTTCTCGGGCGCCAATGAATTCCTCGATAAGTACAAGAATGATGTCAATGCCATTATTGGCCATTTTGGATTGGGCTTTTATTCTTCCTTCATGATCTCGTCAAGGGTTGAGATCGTATCCCGCTCCTGGCAGGAAAACGCCAAGGCAGTGAAATGGAGTTGCGAGGGAAATCCCGAGTATTCGCTCGAGGAAACTGAAAGGTCAGAAGTGGGCACCGATATCATCATGTACGTGAATTCCGACTCAGAGGAGTTCCTCGATGAAGGCAAAATTTCCCAGATCCTCGATAAATACTGCAAATTCCTGCCGGTTCCGGTAGTTTTCGGAAAGAAAAAAACCTGGAAAGACGGGAAAGAGGTTGAAACCGATGAGGACAACCAGATCAACGAGACCAACCCGGCATGGACCATCAAGCCTGCCGACCTGAAGGACGAGGATTACCTGAATTTCTACCGCAGGCTTTATCCGATGGCCGAAGATCCGCTCTTCAATATTCACCTGAATGTCGATTATCCGTTTAACCTGACCGGGATTCTCTATTTCCCTAGAATAAAGAATAACCTTGAGGTACAGAAAAACAAGATCCAGCTTTACAGCAACCAAGTGTTTGTGACCGATTCGGTCGAGGGAATCGTGCCCGAGTTTCTGACCCTGCTTCACGGGGTACTCGACTCTCCCGATATTCCGTTGAACGTATCACGTTCATACCTGCAGAGCGATTCAAATGTCAGGAAGATCAGCAGCCACATCAGCAAGAAGGTGTCTGACCGGTTAAGCCAGATATTCAAAGACAACCGCGAAGATTTCGAGAAGAAGTGGGATGACCTGAAGATTTTCATCGAGTATGGTATGCTCACCGACGAAAAGTTCTACGAACGTTCCGAATCGTTCTTCCTGCTGAAAAACACCGAAAAGCAATATTTTACCCTCGAAGAGTACGAAAAACTCATCAAGGAAAACCAGACCGACAAGGAAGGCAACCTGGTTTACCTATATACGAACCACCCCGAAGAACAGTACACTTTCGTGGAAGCTGCCCGTACAAAGGGATACGACGTGCTGGTAATGGATGATATGCTCACCACCCCAATGATCAACAAGCTCGAGCAGAAATACGATAAGAAGCGGTTCGTCAGGGTCGACAGTGATGTGGCTGAGCATCTCATCCAAAAGCAAGAGGTAAAAGAGGAAATGACCTGGGAAGAAAAGCAGGAACTGTCACCGGTATTCCAGTCACTGACTCCTGCCAATGGAGGCGTAACTTACATTGTTGATTTTAAGAACCTGGGTGCCGAGAGCCAGCCAATGGTCATTACACGCAGCGAGTGGATGCGCCGCATGAAGGACATGAGTCAGTTCCAGGGTGGCATGAGCTTCTATGGCGAAATGCCCGAAAGCCTGAACCTGGTGGTAAATACTGCCCATCCTCTGGTGAAAAAGGTCATGGAACAAAAAGATGCCGACCTGGGTGAAAAGCTGCAAAGTCTTTCAGCTGAGCTCGATGTGCGTAAGCAAGAAGTTAGCCAGCTCGAGGAGGCTCGCAAGGGAAAGAAAGATGAAGAGGTCCCACAGGCCGATAAGGAGAAACTGGAAATCCTGAATAAGGAAGTTTCAACCCTTGAGGAGCAGAAACGCAACGAGTTGAAAGCCTTCGGACAAAGCAACAAACTGGCCCGGCAAATGGTCGACCTTGCACTGCTTGCCAACGGCCTGCTTAAAGGTGCCGACCTCGACAAATTCGTCAAACGAAGTGTTGAACTGATAAAATAAATAAGGCCAATAAAAAAAGAAAGGCTGGTGTAAACCAGCCTTTCTTTTTTTACCCTAAATAAGTCTTCAATAACTTACTTCGTGAAGTATGTCGCAAGCGACGAATAGCCTTTTCTTTAATCTGGCGCACCCTTTCGCGGGTTAACCCAAAACGTTCCCCTATTTCTTCCAGGGTCATTTCCTGGCATCCAATGCCAAAAAAGAGCCGGATGATATCGCTTTCCCTTTCGGTAAGGGTAGCCAGCGCCCGGTGAATTTCCTTTGATAGCGACTCCATGATCAATGTCTTGTCGGCATTGGGAGAGTCACTGTTCACCAGTACATCGAGCAAACTGTTATCTTCTCCGTCGACGAAAGGTGCGTCAACCGAAACATGACGGCCTGATACCCTCATGGTGTCAGCAACCTTGTCTGCGGGAAGTTCCAGAGATTCAGCAAGTTCTTCCGCTGATGGCTTGCGCTCGTGCTCCTGTTCAAATTTCGAATATGCCTTGTTGATCTTGTTCAGCGAACCTACCTGGTTCAATGGCAAACGAACGATACGTGACTGCTCAGCCAGAGCCTGAAGAATTGACTGTCGAATCCACCAGACAGCATAGGAAATAAACTTAAAACCGCGTGTCTCATCAAACTTCTCTGCAGCCTTAATCAGGCCGAGGTTTCCCTCATTGATCAGGTCGGGCAGACTTAAGCCCTGGTTCTGATACTGTTTGGCGACCGACACAACAAACCGAAGGTTAGCCCTGGTCAGCTTTTCCAAAGCTGCCTGGTCACCCTTCTTGATCCGTTGCGCCAACTCGACTTCTTCCTCAACAGTAATCAGTTCTTCTTTCCCAATCTCCTGCAGATACTTGTCTAAAGAGGCACTTTCACGGTTAGTGATTGATTTTGTGATCTTTAGCTGTCTCATATACTATTATTAAAAAACGTGCAAATATAGAATAAATAAGATGAAACCAATCCCTATTCCGTGGAAGGCGGATTCCCGATTAAGAAATTGTTAACAGGACAATATTTCAGTGTTTTATCTTACACCAAACACGAAGTATGCCGGTTCACCATTTGGGTATATTCCTTCAATCAATATTCCTCCACGGGATGAAGTAATGATTCTCTTTAACTCATTAACTTCATAAACAGGTCTTTTGTTCACATCTGTGATAATAAAGCCTTCAGTAATACCAGCCTCGCGAAGCTTTCCATTGCCTATTTTGGCAACCTTCAA
>DIFU01000142.1:153980-168916 GCA_002419285.1 Prolixibacteraceae bacterium UBA5740
CTGGTCACTCCTGATAATTCCGGTGTCACCTAACTTGTTACGCAAGGTTACCGTAAATTGTTTCTCTGATTCGTTTCTTTTTACTGTAACTTTTACATCATCTCCCGGACGGTACTGACTTACAGCCTCTTGCAATTCGGCATTGGTGTTCACTTTTTTGTTGCCAACCCCAATAATGACATCGCCCGCCCGTATTCCGGCCTCTTTGGCTGCTCCGTTGTCGGTAACATTGTCGACATAAACGCCTTCAATCTTGTCGAGATTGTACTCCTTGGCCACATCTGATGTCACGGTCTGGATGACGACCCCCAGGAGTGCCCTCTGGACTGACCCGAACTCTTTCAGGTCTTCCACCACCTTGCGGACAATGCTGGTCGGCACCGCGAAAGAATATCCGGCGTATGATCCGGTACGTGAGGCAATGGCTGTGTTGATGCCTACCAGTTCACCGCGCTGGTTCACAAGTGCCCCTCCGCTGTTGCCGGGATTCACCGCAGCATCGGTCTGTATAAACGATTCAATGCTGTATTCCTCCTGGTTGATACCTATATTGCGTGCCTTGGCACTCACGATACCGGCCGTTACCGTGCTGGTCAGGTTGAAAGGGTTGCCGACTGCCAGTACCCATTCGCCCAGACGAAGTGCATCTGAATTTCCATACCTCAGATAGGCCAGGTTATCGGCTTCTACCTTCAGTACAGCCAGGTCGGTGGCCGGATCTGCCCCTACTAGCCGGGCTTCATATTCCCGGTTGTCGTTCAGTACGACCATGATTTTCTGTGCCCCTTCAATCACATGGTTGTTGGTCACGATATACCCATCCTGCGAAAGAATCACTCCAGAGCCAAACCCCCTGGCCAGCTGCGGTTCCTGACGGTAGCCGAAGTAGTCGAGAATCGGGTTGCCACTCGACCACCCGCCGCGCATCGATTGTGTCTTGATATGTACAACCCCGTGTACCGCAATCTCGGCAGCCGCCGTCAGGTCGGGCAGGTTGCCCTCCCCGGGTGCCGGAAGATTGGCATACCTCATCGCCTGGGTGTCCTGTATCGTTATTACCTGTGGCTTTTCAAAAAAACGGGTGTAGGCAAATACCGCCAGGAATGCCCCCAGAATTACCATCACAAAGGTTAACGTATAATTTCTGATCGTTTTCATAACTAAATTTTAATTTATTTTTCTTTCATTGTTTCAGGTCTTTACAAAACGCAAAAATACTGCCAGTGTTACTGTTGAGAGTGTTTAACACCCTCTGTTTTTGCAATTTTTAACAGCTGTCGGGGCGTTTTGTTGGATAGTCACCTCATTAATTTTTAGCTTTGTGCGAAATTCTACAATACCGATCATGAAGGAGCTTACTTTCTATAAATACCATGGTGCCGGCAACGACTTTGTGATTGTCGACAACCGCGACCTTTCTTTTCCTGCTGACAATATTTCATACATTGAATGGCTTTGCGACCGACGTTTTGGCATCGGGGCCGATGGCCTGATGCTGCTCCAATCGAAAGAGGGTTTCGATTTCGAGATGCGCTACTTCAATTCCGATGGCCGCGAGGCTAGTATGTGCGGGAATGGCGGACGCTGCATTGTGGCTTTTGCCGCCCGACTGGGTATCATCGAGGGAAAGACAGAGTTTATCGCGGTCGACGGTCCTCATGAAGCGGTGCTGGAGAGCGATGCAACGGTAAGTCTCAAAATGACCGACGTAAAGCAGATCGATGCGGCAGGGGAGGAGTATTTCCTCGATACAGGATCACCCCATTTTGTGAGGTTCCTCGATCACATCGATTCTGTCGATGTATTCAACGAAGGCAGGGCGGTGCGTTACAGCGACCGGTTCAGGGAGAAGGGCACCAACGTAAATTTTGTGCAGCAAACGGGCAACCACCTTGTGGTGTATACTTACGAAAGGGGAGTGGAGGCCGAAACCCTGGCATGTGGCACCGGTATCACGGCGTCAGTGTTAAGTGCCGCCCACAAATCGGGACTCGACAAGGGGCTCTTTACCGTCAAGGCCAAAGGGGGCGATCTGAGCGTGTCGTTCGAAAAGGCTGAGAAAGGGTTCACCAACATCTGGCTTCGCGGTCCTGCCGCCTTTGTGTTCCGGGGAACCATTTCTGCAAACGGTTAATCCTTTTTTTCGGGAACACTGAACCACTTGGTGATCACTTCGCCGGGTTGGTAGTTTTCGATGTATTTGATGGCTTCCTCGGGCGACGATGCGATGAAATAGAGGTGTTGATATTCAGGCTTGCTGAACTTTTCGGTGAAGGCTTTTTCAAACTGGTCGAAAAGGCTGCTGAAGAAATTTCCTGTATTCACGAATACGATGGCCTTACGGTGGTAATCGAGCTGTTTCAGCGTAATCACTTCCAGAATTTCCTCGAGGGTGCCGAATCCGCCCGGAAGGGCAATGAACGCATCCGACATTTGCCGCATGCGTTCCTTGCGCTCCATCATATCGGCGGTAATTTCCACTTCATGGGAATGGTTGGATACCAGGTTCTTTTCCTGCATCCGCTCCGGGATGATACCCATGGTACGGGCTCCTGATTTCCTGGCCGCAATGGTCACGGCTTCCATTAGCCCGACGTTGGCCCCGCCATTGATCAGGCTGTGGCCGCGGGTTCCGATCAGGTCACCCAGACGTGCAGCGTCGTTGAAGTAGATATCATCGATCGCATTGCTCGACGAACAAAAGACACAAATGTCCATCATGCGTCAATATTGGCGTAAACCGCGTGGTCTTCAATGAATTTCCGCCTTGGCGGTACATCGTCACCCATCAGCATGGCAAAAATATGGTCAGCTTCGGCTGCGTTTTCGATGGTTACCTGCTGCAGGGTTCTTTGTTCAGGGTTCATGGTGGTCGTCCACAGCTGTTCGGCATTCATCTCTCCCAAACCTTTGTAGCGCTGAATGTGTACCGAACTTTCGTTGCCGTCGGCCCACTCCTGTATCAGCTGCAGCCTCTGCTGTTCACTCCATGCATAAGCCTCTTTCTTTCCTTTTTTGAGCAGGTAGAGCGGAGGCGTGGCGATATAGAGATGGCCTCTCCTGATCAGTTCCTGCATGTAGCGGAAGAAGAAGGTCATGATCAATGTGGCGATGTGACTTCCGTCGACGTCAGCATCGGTCATGATCACCACTTTATGGTATCTGAGCTTGGTGATATTCAGTTCCTTGGAGTCTTCTTCGGTGCCAATGGTCACTCCCAGGGCCGTGAAGATGTTCTTGATCTCTTCGCTTTCGAAGATTTTATGGGTCATGGCTTTCTCGACGTTCAGGATTTTACCCCTGAGCGGAAGGATTGCCTGGAAGCGGCGGTCGCGGCCCTGTTTGGCGGTTCCGCCTGCCGAGTCACCCTCGACCAGGAAGACCTCGCATTTTTGGGGATCCCTTTCTGAGCAGTCACTCAGCTTGCCGGGAAGTCCGCCTCCGGTCATGGCATTTTTGCGCTGGACCATCTCACGGGCTTTGCGGGCGGCATGGCGTGCCTGGGCAGCCAGAATCACCTTGTCCATGATGATTCTTGCAGCCTTTGGATTCTCTTCCAGATAGTTGGAGAGCATTTCACTGACAGCCTGATCAACGGGGAGTGTGACATCCGAGTTACCCAGTTTGGTCTTGGTCTGTCCTTCGAACTGCGGTTCGGCAACTTTCACCGAGATGACCGCGGTAAGTCCTTCGCGGAAGTCGTCACCGTTGATGTCGATTTTCAGTTTGGCCAACAGTCCCGACTGGTCAGCATAATTTTTCATGGTACGGGTCAGTCCCCTCCGGAATCCGGTCAGGTGCGATCCGCCTTCTATGGTATTAATGTTATTGACATACGAATGGACGTTCTCCGAGTAGGAGGTATTGTACTGAAGGGCGATTTCCACGGGAATACCGAATTTTTCGGTCGAAACGTTGATCACGTCTGGTGTCAGCCTGACGCGTGAATCATCGAGGTACTCTACAAATTCTTTTAGTCCGTCTTCCGAATAGAAAACTTCCCCCTTAAAGCTACCGTCGTCCTCCACTGTGCGCTCGTCAGTCAGTGTCAGCTTGATGCCTGAATTCAGGAACGCCAGTTCCCTGAGCCTGGCGGCCAGGACTTCATACTTGTAACTGGTTACAAGAAAAATGCTGTCGTCGGGCTTGAAAGAAATGATGGTTCCGGAGCCTTCCGACTCCCCTGTGGTTTTTACGCTGTAAAGCGGTTTGCCGCACGAATATTCCTGCACGTAGATTTTCCCGTTGCGATGGATCTCGGCCTTCAGATGGATCGACAGGGCATTGACGCAAGATACGCCGACACCATGCAGACCCCCCGATACTTTGTACGAGTCTTTGTCAAATTTACCCCCGGCATGCAGCACAGTCAGTGCGACCTCAAGTGCCGAGCGGTTTTCCTTGGTGTGGATCTCGGTCGGGATTCCCCTTCCGTCGTCCTTTACCGTGATTGAATTATCCTGATGGATGATTACGTCAATTTCCGAGCAATAACCTGCCAGTGCTTCGTCGATGGAGTTGTCCACGACTTCATATACCAAATGGTGGAGGCCTTTTTCATTCACGTCGCCGATGTACATGGCAGGGCGCTTGCGCACGGCCTCCAATCCTTCGAGTACCTGAATGCTGTCGGCACTGTATGTGTCAACGGTTCCGTTTCCATTTCCCCTGCCATTCCCTGCGGAAAGGCCGTTTTTTTCTAACTCACTCATTGTTTACTCCTGTTTCTAAAATGGTTAAGTGATTGGATAACCGTCGGCATTCCGCATCCGTGTTCCGGAAAGTGGGTTTAAATGCCATGATTTTCAATGCGTTCAGACGATTGAAAATCGGTTTTTATCCAACATGCAAATATAATAAAAATACCCGGAGGGGGGAATTAAAAAACGGCCATCACAGGCCGTTTTTTAATTCAATTCATAAACCTTAGAATGAGAGGCTGAGGCCTCCCAGGAAGTTGAAGCTCTGGGAGGGATACCCCAACCACTGCTCATATTTCTGGAAGCCAAAGTTGTGCAGCTGGGCAAATACCGACAGCTTACCGGTAATGTCATACACGCCCCTGGCATTCATGTCAATCAACATGTTCATCGGGATCACCTGGTTTAGGTTCTGCTTTTCGGGATCGCTCTCACGCAGCAACGCGTGTCGCTTGCCGATGGCATAAATCTCGGAGGCTACCCTGAGCCTTTCGGTTACCTGGTATGAGATTCCCAGGTTGGCATCCCATGCCGGCAGGTGCCAGGGTTTCTCCTCGTGGTTCATGGTGTACTTGTACACGCTGGCGCTGACCAGCAGGTTCAGCTTGTCGCCCATGCTGTGTACTATCTCACCGTTGAACTTCAGTTTTTTCATATCGTCATACACAACGTCAAACACGTTGTTCACCATCGGTATTTCCAAAAGCATTGATGACTCCGGACTGGTGGTGCCCCAAACGGTAGTCTGGTTCATCACAAAGAAGGGGTGTCCCACAAAGGTGGAGTGGTCGACCTGGATCTTGTAATTGGTGTTGGTGGCAAATTTGCCGTCAAATCCCCCGTAAATCCTGAATTTCTCGAAGTGGTTTTTCACTGCCAGTTCGGGATCGATATAGGGATTGAAATAGGCCATGGCCGAATAGTAGTTGTGGTAATTTTGTCCGTCGACGCCGGCAAACACATTGATCAGCTCCTTCACAGGCGCAAAGTTGAACCTGACGTTCGGTGTCAGCCTGAAGTTGGTCTTGTATTGGTTGTCGAAGGTCATCCACGCATTCACCCCCAGTTTCAGGTTGATGGTCTCGTTGCCGAACAGGATGGCCGGCTTCCCGAAAATCCATGTCTGCTTGCGTGTGGCTGCCGTATTGGTGGTGTCGATGTAAAGCTGCGATGTCTGCGAATATTCGGCTCCGGCGTCAATCAGGAAGGTGAACCGGTCGCTGGGACGCTTGAAGTTCATCGTGAAGTTCCCGAAATGCTCCCGCTGCCCGGTTTTAGTACCCAAATGGTGGTAAAGGAAGTCGAATCCGGTGGAGGGATCGCTTTTCCCTTTTGAAAGGTTCTGCAGGTTGATGTTAATCTTGCCCTTGGTCAGGGTTTGCCGGTCACCCAGGTAGGGGGAGTAATCCTCTATCATGGCCGGAATGCCTGTAACCGGGTAGCCATAGTAGTTGTATCCGTCGTGGTCGAGGCCAAGGTTGAACGAGAGCGTCGATTTCCGGAACATGTGCTTGATGAACATTTCTGCCTCATTGTCTGAATAGGGCGACTTCACGCGGTCACCTCCCTCGAGGTTGATCTTTCCGTGCGACGAAAGGTGCTTCAGGTGTAACCCGAAGATCGAGTTCTTCTGGTTTTTGTTGTTAAAGAAGAATTCCCCATAGGGTTTGTTGTAATTCCCGGCTCCGAGGCGCAGCAATCCAAACCCGACTTCTTCCTTTGGTTTGCCCACGATGGTGGCTGCCTGCAGACTGGTCACCGAGAAGGTGGAGAATACGGGCTGGCTGTAAATGCTGTAGTCGAAGTTGGGCTTCTTGAATTCTGTATCCTTGATCACGGGTATTTCATTGATTTTCTGTGCATCCATGGCGGCAGGCGAGAATGATTTCACCACCTCCACTTCCCTGCGGAGGGTGGTGTCGGTCTGGGCCTGGATGCTGATGATAGGGATCAGCAAAATGGTTGCCAACGCCCATTTGAAAGTATGATGTGCTTTTATCATGGTGTCTTTAATTTTCTGTTAGTTTAACCTGATTTGCATGGGGTTGGTGCGCTGCTGGTTTTCCTGGTTCCTTTCCCGCTCCTCAATCTGGTTCAGTCGCGAAGTGGCCTGTTCAATCACCCCATCGGTGCGGTCGGGATAGTTCTCGATCAGGCTCTTCAGGGTATGCCTGGCCTGGAAGTCATCCTTCCGGGCAACATACACATCGGCGAGCAGGATGAAGCTTTTTGCCAGCCAGAACTGGTGCGGCGTACCTTTGTCGATGTAATCCATCACTTCTTTCTCGGCTGCGTCCAGGTTTTGCTTCCTGAAATAGATCTCGGCTATCAGGTATTTCGATTCGGCGCCTTCCACCGAATTGGTTTCGGTTGCCACTGAACGGAGGGCGGTTTGTGCCTGGTCGTAATTGCCCAGCATATAGTATGATTTGGCGATGATGAAGTTGGCTTCACGAAGCAGCTCGACGCTCGATTTCTCTGCCTCTTTCAGCCTGGTGGCGTTTTCGAGGGCATTACGGTATCTTTCGAGCCTGAAAGCCGACCGCATCTTCCCTGCAATGGCCCTCACCGTGTTCCATTTGTTGTTCGAAACGGTCTCAAGCCGGTCGTACATTTCCAGGGCCTCATCATATTTTTTGGCATTGTAGAGCAATTCGGATGCCTTGGCCAGGGCGGGTTCACTGAAAATATTCAGGGGCTGCCGTGCCACGAACAGGTAATTGTCGAGCGACTGGGTATATTGACCGCTGTTGTACAGCGACTCTCCCAGGTAATAGTTGGCGTTGATGATGAAACTGCCGTTGGGGAATTGCTGCAGGTACCTGCTAAGCTGGTTGGCCGCATTGGGGTCGCCGGCCATGAATTGTTTTTCGGCGGCCTGGTAGGTAATTGAATCCTGGGCGTTGACGGTCACTGCACTTCCTCCTCCCAATCGTCCGGCATAGGCGAAGTAGGCATCCACATCGTTCATTTCCACATAGCAGTTGCGGATTCCCATCAGGGCTGCCTGGGCTTCCTGTGTGCCGCCAAATTTCTCGGCCACTTCCTTGTAATATTTAAGCGAATTCTGGTAGTCACCGGTGTTGTAATGGATCAGTCCCATCTGCAACACTGCCCTCGGGTAATAGGTACTCTGGGCAAACCGGTCAATCAGGATCTGGTATTCCCTTTTTGCTTCATCGTAACGTGCATCCTGCTGGTAAGTGCGACCCAATTCGAAGTGGGCATCGTCGATGTATGCCGACTGTGGGAAGGTGGCGATCAGGGTCCTCAACCGGGTGATCTTTTCTGCCTGGTTGCGCTGCAATCCGCTGGTAAAGGCGAGTTGGTAAAGCGAATAATCGGCATCGTATAAATTCAGGGTGTAGGCCTGCTGGTAGTTCCGGATGGCCTCACCGTACTCACGCTGCTGGAAATAGGCATCGCCCACACGGTTATAGGCATCGGCTACCTTGGGTGTCTGACGATTTCTGATGGCATTGAGGTACTTCCGGAAGGAGGATTCCGCCTGTCGGTAGTCTTCGAGCTTAAAGTAGGCATAGCCCAGATTGTAGTGCGCATCGTTGTATTCGGGTATGTTAATGGCACCCGGACTGGTCAGGAACTGGTTGAATCCGCTGATCGCCGCCGAGTAGTTCCCGCTGCGGTAGAGCGCTTCAGCCCTCCAGAAACGGGCACCTGCCGAAAGTTCGTTCGAATGGTTGTTTTGCAGCGATTTGTCGAAGTTCTGGATGGCCTGGTCGAAGACCGAGTTGCCAAACAACTCAAGACCACGGTAATAGGTTACCCTTTGGTAGGCCTGGTTGAGCGCAGTGTTCCGTACCTTGATCTTTTCGATCGATTCAATGGCGTCGCGGTAGTTTTTGGTGACCATGAACACCTCGGTCAGGTACTGGTATGCGGCTGTATTCCTTTCCGAATTGGGATATTGGGTGATGTAGCGGTCGAATGCCTTGATGGTTTCGTTGAAGGGGGAATACGACAGCTCATAGGTGAGTTTAGCATAGTTGAAAAGCGCATCTTCGCGGATGCGGTCGTCGAATTCCATCTCCGATGCTGACCCAAAGGCCGCCCTCGCTTTTTCTTTTTGGTTGGTTCTCACATAGGCATCGGCCAGGTGGTAAAAGGCGTTCTGCGAGAGCTGGTCATTGCCGCGGGTGGCTCCTTCAAACAGCGCGACCGATTTTTCGTAGGCTCCCGTATTGTAATAGCTGTATGCCAACAGGTAGTTGTCTTCACGCGATTTTGCCCCGGGTGTTTCATGATAGTATTCCAGAAACTGGATGGCTTCCGAGAAGCGGCGCAGGTGGAAGTAAGAGTCGCCGACGATCTTGGCCAGCTCGGGCTTATGGGCTTCTTCCACGTCGTTGATGATCGGGACCACATAATTGACCACTTCGTTGTAGCGTTCCTGTTTGTAATAGATCTGGCTCACATACATGGGAATGACTTTGTTGAAGTTGGGGTCATTCTCCAACTGCCTGAATCCGTCGAGCGCGGTTTCAAAATTGTCTTTCAGGTAGTTGATATGGGCGTAGTAATAAAGCGCCGGTTTTGCCAGCAGATGGTTCTTGTCCTTGATCGTGACGAATTCATTCGCGGCCAGGTCAAGCTCCTCGGTCATCATGTAACAATAGCCTGTCATGTACCCGGCCTTGATCTGGTCTTCCTGCGATAACCGCGAACGGTCTACATTGCTGAACGAACGCAAAGCCATCTTGTGACGCTCTTTCTCAAATTGATATTCACCGTAATAAAAATGGGCGTAGTTGGTGTAGGGACTGTCGGCGTAGTCGTTGATGAAATTGGCCAGCAGCTTTTCGCCGGTCACGTGTTCCGAACGCAAAGCCGACAAGGCCATGTAGTAGGTGGCTTCCGAAGTGATTTCCGATTTCTCGTCGGCCTGCTCCCTGATTTTTTCGAATTGCCGGTAGGCAGCATTGTACTTGCCGGTCCTGAACAATTCCTTCCCCATGGCAATTTCTTTCTGGATGTCGGTAAACCAAACCGTTTCCTGGGAAACCGCGGTGCCGATAAAAAGAAAGAATACCCACAATAAGGAGAGTAGTTTTACTGTTTTCATATTCATGATGTCGCTGTTATTTTCACAAATGTCATTTATTGGCCAATGCATATCCTGACCGGTTTTTCAGGGCCGAACCCATCAACCCTTAGTCCCGTGCATCGTCCTGGTGGCTTTCAGGCCTTTGCCACAGCAAATGTTGTGCCGCCCCATTAAAATTTAAACTAAATTAATATAGTAACGATGGCGGGAGTCTTATATTACATGGAATTTCTCAACAAAAAACTGTTTATTACTTTAGCCATAACCGCTGGAGGGTTGAAAAGTTTAGGCTATTTTCGTAAGGTAATTTCTTGTATTCATGGATAACAACGAAGTAATACGTCTCGAAGGCGCCGAAATCTACCAGGAAGAGAACATGGTGTTGCAGGATGTGAACCTGCAGGTGATGCAGGGGGAGTTCGTCTACATCATCGGACGGGTAGGTACCGGTAAGTCGAGCCTCATCAAGACCCTGAATGCCGAAATTCCGCTGACGGTCGGTTCGGGAGTGGTGGCAGGGTATCACCTGCATAACCTGAAACGCCGCGATATCCCGATGCTTCGCCGTAAGCTGGGGGTGATCTTCCAGGATTTCCGCTTGTTGTCCGACCGCACGGTGGGTGCCAACCTCGAGTTTGTATTGAAGGCCACAGGCTGGAAAAAGGATAAGGTGATCACCGAAAGGGCCATCGAAATGCTGACGATGGTCGGGATGGAGCGCTATTTCCACAAAATGCCCCACCAGTTGTCGGGGGGCGAACAACAAAGGGTGGTCATCGCCCGTGCGCTGCTGAATGATCCATTGGTTTTGCTGGCCGATGAGCCTACCGGGAACCTCGACCCGGAAACCTCTGAACAGATCCTCTCCCTGCTGATGAAACTCAACCAGGAAGGCAAGACCATCGTCATGGCAACCCACGATTATCCCCTGATAGGGCGACACAAGGCGCGTACCCTGGTGTGCGAAAAATATTGTCTGGTTGATGCTTCCAAAGCCAGCGGACAGATCGATTTCGACGAGTTGCTGGCCAGCTCCGGACTGGCCTGATTTATCCTTTCAACCGGTCGGCCATCGCATCGGCCAAGGCAACCAGCTCTTCGCGGGTCGACACTTTCAGGTTTCCTTTTTCTTCAATCGGGTCATGCACCAGGTCCCACTGTATGCTGTCGGCAAAGGCCATCAGGTTCTTCACGCCGCCGCCGTTCCACGAGTAATTCCCGAAGATTCCCAGCAAATGGTTTTTGATGCCCATGTGGGCAATGGTCGAAATCAGGGTTTCCACGTTGGGGAAGAGTGCGTTGTTGTAGGCACAGCTGCCCACGATGAATCCCTTGTACTTGAATATGTCGTTGATGATGTAGCTGGAGTGCGTTTTGGATGAATCGTACACCCTGATGTTTTTGATGCCCCGTTCGGCCAGTCGGCGGGCAACGGTCTCGGCCATTTTCTGTGTGTTGCCGTACATCGATCCGTATACGATCACCACGCCTTCGTCCATTTCGTAGTTGCTCCACTTGTTGTAACGACTCAAAACCCAGTTCAGGTCGGTGCGCCAAATCGGGCCATGCGTGGCCGCAATCATTTTGATCTCCAGATCGGCCAGTTTCTTGATGGCCCGCTGGGTGTGGGCACAGTATTTTCCCACAATGTTGGTGAAATAACGCATCACCTCCACCTCATAAAAATCGAGGTTGATTTCGTCGTCGAAGATGCCGCCGTCGAGGGTGCCGTAGCTACCGAAGGCATCGCCCGAGAAGAGGATTTTGTTGTCAATTTCGTAGGTCACCATGGTTTCGGGCCAGTGTACCATCGGGATGGCGCGGAACTGCAGACGGGTCTTCCCGAGCGACAGGATGTCGTCGTCCTTTACCTCGAGGGTGTGGGCCGGCTTCAGGTAATAACTTTCCACAAATCCGAAAGTCTTTTTGTTGCCCACCAGAATGATGTCAGGGTATTTGGTGACCAATGCCTTCAGGGCTCCCGAGTGGTCGGGTTCCATGTGGTTGATGATCAGGTAGTCGACTTTCCGGTCGCCAATGATCAGCTCCACCTGGTCGAGGTAGTCGTCGATGAACTGCCGCTCTACGGTGTCGACGAGCGCGATCTTTTCATCCACGATCAGGTATGAATTATAGGAGACCCCATGCGGAATGGGCCAGATATTTTCAAACAGGGCGGTTCGGCGGTCGTTGAATCCCAGAAAATGGATATTGTCTGTCAGATTTGTCTGCAACATGGTTTTTGCTTTAGATTTCGGGGCCAAAAATAGTAAAATTCACCCACAGAGTGGTATCCGCTTCCTTAAATCAGGCGGGTCGAACCATCCGTTTTACTGATATATTTTCCGTTCGTTCAGGGCTGCCCGGTATTTTTCGGCGTTGATGTTGTGCTCGGCATTGGTGCGGGCGAAGGCATGGTATCCCGAGAAATCGTCACGGGCACAGAAATAATAGTAGTTGTGTTCTTCGTAATTGAGTACGGCATCGATCGACGAAATTTCGGGAAAGGTGATGGGACCGGGGGGCAGACCGGCATTTTTATAGGTATTGTAGGGCGACTCGACTTCGAGATGGCTGAAAAGGATGCGTTGCAGGGTCACGTCGCCCACCGCAAATTTCACGGTCGGGTCGGCCTGCAGCAGCATGCCCCGCTTGAGGCGGTTGATATAGACTCCGGCCACCCGGGCTTTCTCGTCGGCTTTCGCGGTCTCCTCCTGCACGATCGATGCCAGGGTGGCGACTTCGGTTGGGGTAAGTCCAAGTGCTTCGGCTTTCTTTTTCCGTGCTTCATCCCAGAACCGGACATATTCCACGTTCATGCGATCGGCAAACTCTTCGGCCGAGGTGGTCCAGTAGAATTCGTAGGTATTGGGGATAAACATCGAAAGGAAGGTTTCGGGCGTGAATCCGTATTTTCCGGCCGTTCCGGGCGTGAACAGATCCGCAACCGAGGCACTGTCGGCCTGCAGGTAGTTGCTCACCACCGCAGCCAGCTGCTCATGTGTCCGTATGTTGTTAAAGATGAGGCTAACGGGTTCCTGGAGGCCTGCCCGCAGTATATTGACCATCTCGTTGTTGTTCATCCCCTGTTTGAAGTGGAACCGTCCGGGCCTTACCACTTGGTGGTAGTCCTTTTTGCGGGCCGTCCAGCGAAAGGCTTTCAGGTTGAACAGCACATCGTTTTGCTCCATCGAGTCGAGCACCGCGTCGAAGGTGGTTCCTTTTTCCACAAACAACACGTAGTCGTTTTTCACGTTCGGGTCAAAAATATAACCAAATAGCTGCCATGCCCTGAGTCCGGCAATCACCAACGCTACCAGCACCCCGCCTATGACGTACTTTCCCATCCGGGGCATCCGGTTGATTTTATTCTTTTGTTCGAGACTCATGTGTTCACTGTTTGAATGCAAAGATAACGAGTTTTGAAAAAGCATCAAGCAGTACCTTTTCCTCGTTTTCCCAGGTCAGCTCATTCGCTGCCCGTTCGAGGCCGCGAAGCCATTCGGTACGCAGGGAGGTGACGAACAGGGCGGTGCGGAAATGGCTGGCCAGGGTTTGCGGTTGATTCGATGTGGCAATCATTCCGATGCCATATTGCTCCACAATCCTGCGCATTTCGGGAAGGTCGCTTACCACCACGGGGATTCTTGCCTGTATGTAGTCAAAGAGTTTGTTGGGAAGGGCATAACGGTAGTTGAGGCCCAGGTCTTCCTCAACCGAGATGCCCAGACTCGCGGTGCGGGTCAACCGGGTTAGCTGATCCAGCGTAAGACGGCCCTTGAAGGTGACGTTGCCGGTGGTGCTTTGGGCTGCCATTTGTTTCAGGTCCTGCTCTATGTCGCCTGCCCCGGCAATGACCAGTTGGGCCTCGGGCAGGAATTCCATCGCCCGGATGGCCGATTCGAGTCCGCGCCCCTTGTTGAGGGCTCCCTGGTAAATGATGACCGGCCTGGAACCCACATCCGGGCTGGTTGGCGTAATCGGTTGGCTGTTTCTTGCCGGCAGGTTGCGCACCACCCTGAAGGGAATACCATATTGTTTATAATAGTGATCGGCAATCGACGGACTCACGGTGAAGGCCAGGGCGACATGGGGGAGGCATTTCCTTTCGATCCATTGCCATATTTTCCGGACGCGCGGACGGTCAACCAGTTCGGGCACCCCGGTAAACAGCTCATGACTGTCGTACACCACCGGAATCCTTTTGAGTTTTCCTGCGAGTACGTTGGCCACGAGGGTATCCAGGTCGTTGGCCAGCAATACATCCGCTCCCGAAAACAGCAACCTGAAAAACAACCTGACGTTATACTCCGCATAAAACTGGGGCCCTTTCCTGAACCACAGGTGCATCCTTCGGGTTTCATAAGCCCGTGGCGCCAGCACCGGCGAATCCTGATACCTCCGTCCCGTCAGCACCACCTGGTACCCCATCTTTCCCAATGAGGTACACACCTTATCGACCCGGTTGTCGGTTACCAGGTCGGTGGTCACCGACGAATAAATAGTCAAAGAGGATGACATCTTTTTAAAGGATGACATCCTTGGCAAGGATGTCATCCTCTTAGAAGATGTCATCCTGTCGAAATTATCTGTAATTGCAATGCGAAGCAAAATATGACTTCTTAAACTACCAAAACTTAGCTATTTCAAATATATTGTAAATGGATGATATCCTGACTAAATAATCATCCACTTTATGTATATGATCCTATTCGGATGGATTACTATTTTATACCTTCATTCATTTCAGAAAGCTCAAATGTGTGATATTCCCGGAAACTCTCTATTGAACCGAAGACTTGAATAAGCCGAGATTTGGTTATCAAGCCAGAATTTTCTTTTATGATTTCTTTATACGAACTATACAAGTAGTCTTCGAATGTATTGCAAATGCCATGTTTAATTGGGTTGTAGTGCGTATAAAAAATTTTGTATTTCAATAATTCCTCACCCAATATGACATTTCTTCTGAACGGCCTTGAAAAGAGACTTCCCGTTCGTTGTCTGCTCTTATTGATTGTCATGGAGTATCTGATGAACATTCTTCGAAATTGCTCTGAAACGATCTTGCCTATAAGGACGGGATCTTCAATGGATTTACCTTCAAAAACAATTTGGTCCTTAATCCATATAATAAGATGAAAGTGATTTGGAATCAAGGCATAAGAGAG
>DIFU01000115.1 GCA_002419285.1 Prolixibacteraceae bacterium UBA5740
TCGGCCTGAACTGTTCACTTGGAGCGTCAGAACTGCGGCCCTATGTAAAAGAGTTATCCCAAAAGGCACCTTTTTATGTCAGTGCCCACCCAAATGCAGGATTACCCAACCAGTTCGGGAAATATGATGAAACACCCCTGATCATGGGGCAGCATATCAGGGATTACCTTGACCATCAGTACGTCAATATCATAGGGGGTTGTTGCGGAACTACCCCCGACCATATCAGGGAATTTGCCCGCATGGCGCAAACTGCCTCTCCCCATAAAATTGTCCCACAAGATCACCTTACACGGTTCACCGGGTTGGAACCGGTTACCCTGACTCCGGAGTCTAACTTCATGAATATCGGGGAGCGTTGTAATGTATCCGGTAGCCGAAAGTTTGCCAGACTGATCCGTGATGGAAAATACGAGGAAGCACTTTCTGTGGCGCGTGACCAGGTGGAGAATGGTGCCCAGGCCATTGATGTGAACCTTGACGACGCCATGCTGGATGCAGAAAAGGAAATGGTAACCTTCCTCAACCTGATGATGGCTGAACCAGATATCGCCAAATTGCCCATAATGATCGATTCCTCAAAATGGAGTGTCATCGAGGCAGGCCTTAAATGCGTGCAAGGCAAAGCAATCGTCAATTCCATCAGTTTGAAGGAGGGCGAAGAACTGTTTGTTGAGCAGGCACGTAAAGTCAAACGGTATGGTGCTGCCGTTGTGGTCATGGCCTTTGACGAGAAAGGGCAGGCCGACAATCTGGAACGAAGAAAAGAGATCTGTTCCAGGGCATACAGAATTTTAACTGAAAAAGTAAAATTCCCTCCCCAGGACATCATCTTTGATCCCAATATCCTGACCATCGGGACAGGCATGGAGGAACACAACAATTACGCTGTTGATTTTATTGATTCGGTCAAATGGATCAAGGAGAACCTTCCCTATGCCCGCACAAGCGGAGGCGTAAGCAACGTATCGTTCTCTTTCAGGGGAAACGATCTTGTAAGGGAAGCCATCCATTCGGTATTCCTGTTCCATGCCATCCGTGCAGGACTCGATATGGGCATCGTCAATCCGGGAATGCTCCAGATTTATGATGAAATAGAGCCCGAATTGCTCCAATTGACCGAAGATCTGGTCATGAACCGTCGACCTGATGCTACCGAACGGCTACTGGATTTTGCCTCCAGCCTGAAATCAGGAGCCACCGTGGAAGTCCGGAAGGATGAATGGAGAAACCATCCGTTGGAAAAAAGGCTGGAACATGCCCTGGTAAAAGGGATTACCGATTTCGTGGAAGAAGACATGGCGGAAGCGGTCATGAAATACGAACCAGCCTTATCGATCATCGAAGGTCCGTTGATGGACGGCATGAATGTGGTTGGGGACCTGTTTGGGAGCGGCAAGATGTTCCTTCCTCAGGTCATCAAGTCGGCCCGGGTGATGAAAAAAGCGGTTGCTTGGTTGTTACCCTATGTTGAAGCCGACAAGGAGAAATATCCTCAACCCGAGCAAAGAAAGAAAATACTGATGGCCACCGTGAAAGGCGATGTACATGATATCGGGAAGAACATTGTCGGTGTGGTTCTGGGATGCAATAATTACGAGGTCATCGACCTGGGTGTCATGGTCCCGACTGATAAAATTCTTGACACAGCCATCCGCGAGAAGGCAGATATTGTCGGACTCAGCGGATTGATCACCCCTTCACTCGAAATCATGGTCGAGGTTGCCAAAGAAATGGAATTGCGTAAAATGAACCTTCCATTATTGATTGGTGGTGCCACTACCTCGAAGATCCATACGGCAGTCAAGATTGAACCCGAATATTCGGGGCCAGTCGTACATGTCAAGGATGCATCACGCTCTACACAGGTAGTATCGGCCTTACTTGGAGGCAATCCTGAGTATACTGCCTCCGTAAGGAAGGAATATGAAGAAATCAGGCAGTTTCAGGGTCAGCGAAAACCGAAGGAATATCTCACTTTGGAACAGGCAAGAGCCAATAAGCCGCAAACTGATTGGAAAAATACACCCATCTATACACCAAAGTTCACCGGATTGAAACAGTTCAACGATTTCCCTTTGGAAATCCTGAGACAATATATCGATTGGTCTTTCTTTTTCTTTACATGGGAACTGAAAGGTAGCTTTCCCCAAATTTTTGACGATCCGTTACAGGGAGAAACCGCCCGGAAGCTATTTGCCGAAGCCAACGAGATGCTGGATGAAATCATTTCGAATAAAATGCTTACAGCCAACGGGATCATGGGAATATGGCCCGCCAACTCAGATGGCGATGACATCGTTCTATACACCAGTGAAGAACGAACCTCTGAATTAGGGCGGTTCTATCATTTGCGACAGCAGGAAAAGAAGAAGCCTGGCCTGGCCAACCTTTGCCTTTCGGATTTTGTGGCTCCCGTTGAATCAAACCGGGGAGATTATTGTGGGGCATTCGCGGTTACAGCCGGAATCGGAATTGAGGAGTGGAAGGAAAAATTTCATGCCGACCACAACGATTACAAAGTCATCATGATAGAGGCACTTGCAGACCGGCTGAGTGAGGCTTTTGCCGAATATTTGCACCTGCTGGTCAGGAAGGAATACTGGGGGTATGCACCAGATGAAAACCTTTCACTGGCAGAGCTACTGCACGTTGACTACCAGGGAATCAGGCCAGCTCCCGGCTATCCGGCATGTCCCGAACATTCCGAAAAGGCCAACATGTTCAATCTTTTGAAAGCCGAAGAGTCAGGCATTCTGCTGACCGAGCATTTTGCCATGTATCCGAATGCATCGGTATGCGGACAGTTTTTTGCCCATCCTGAAAGCCGTTATTTCGGAGTCGAAAAAGTGGGTCGCGACCAGGTTGAGGACTATGCAGAACGACGGGGGGTTGGTGTGGAATTTATTGAAAAATTCCTGCCGGCAAACCTGAATTATAAATAATTTTACACTCCCTTGAAGATAGCTGCCCATTCAGCGATTTGTCAGATGGCATAGATGAAAAGGACTATTCAGCGGAGTTATCACAAAATAATGCAAAATTCGGGGTGATTCACGTTCATCTATTTTAAGACAACAGTAAATATTAAATGAGTTATGAAAAAATCAGGCAGTAAAGGAATGAATTGGTTTATTTTTGGACTTGTAGTGGGAATGGCAGCCATGTTTTTACTGGATATGGCATTCCACTTTAACAATTCAGTTGAAAAGGGAGTGAAAAGGGAGATCGACAAAACCGTAAACAAGGTGGAAGAGATTCTAAACTAGTGTTTACTCCGGAATCCGGTTCATGAATAAATCAGAATGAAAGTAACAGATATTATCAGGGAATCAGGGAAAACCATTTTCTCGTTTGAGTTGCTGCCACCGCTTAAGGGGAATGATGCATCACGCATTAATCGCACCATTGAAAGCCTCCTCGACTTCAATCCGGGGTATATCAACATCACAACACATCGCGATGAAATCGAATATAAGGAGCAACCCGACGGGACCATCACCCGGAAGACTGTTCGAAAAAGGCCGGGGACAGTAGCCATTGCGGCAGCGATTCAGCACAAGTATAACATCCCGGTCGTACCACATATTTTATGCGGAGGGTTTACTAAAAGCGAGACCGAGCACGTATTGATTGACCTTAATTTCATGGGAATCCGGAATGTACTGGCTTTAAGGGGCGATGGAAGAAAGGGTGATTCGGTTTTTAGGCCTGAGCCTGAAGGGCATGCCCATGCCAACGAGCTTGTTGAGCAAATAGTGAACCTGAAAAACGGCAAATATCTCGATCCAGACCTGAAGAACAACCATCCGATGGATTTTTGCATTGGTGTGGCAGGTTATCCTGAAAAGCACCTGGAGGCACCCAATCGTGAAACCGACCTTCTTTATCTGAAACAAAAAGTTGATGCAGGGGCTGACTATATCGTAACGCAAATGTTCTTTGACAA
>DIFU01000121.1 GCA_002419285.1 Prolixibacteraceae bacterium UBA5740
CTTGTGCCACCCAAAATGAAATCAACGAAGACGATGCCCGGGAATTGGTAAAAAATGGCTGTTTCCTTATCTCTGAAGGAGCCAATATGCCCTCAACCCCTGAGGCCGTGGAAGTGTTCCTTGAATCAAAAATTCTTTACGGACCTGGCAAGGCTGCCAATGCCGGAGGGGTCTCCACATCAGGACTCGAAATGACACAAAACTCCATGCGCCTTCCGTGGACAAGAGAAGAGGTGGACGCCAGACTTCATCAGATCATGATCAATATCCATGAATCATGTGTAAAATATGGCACCGAAGAGGATGGCTTTATCAATTATGTGAAAGGCGCCAATATTGGAGGATTCATTAAAGTTGCAGATGCCATGCTAGCACAAGGTGTCGTATAACTTTAGCCTGTCGAAAAATTTTGCCATCATTTCCAATAAAAAAAGAGGTCCAGATCGACCTCTTTTTTTTATAAGTTTTTTATTCAATCGCTCACTCGCCAAAACAATAAATTGATCTGAATCCCCTTAATATTAAATCATTGCCAGCAACCACCGGGGATGCATGGAAGTCATCATCCACCGCATTTGTTGCCAGAACTTCAGGCTTGTCGCCTCCCTTTAGAACGAGAACCTGACCTTTTGATGCGATATATATACGGTTTGCCACTCCGGTTGGGGAGCTGAACAGAGTGGACACTCCTTCGAGCTTTTCACGTGCATAGACAACATTACCGGTTTTGGCATCCAGACAGCTCAGAAAACCGTTATTAACCCTCAAAAAATAAAGCTTTCCGTCCATCAATAAAACATTTGGCGTATAAGGGGTGTCTTGGTTATACGTCCAAAGAATTGCATCCGAGCCTGTGACATCACCCTTAGCCTTTGCCACATCAATAGCCATAAGCGCACTACCTCTAAATCCACTCGCCAGATATACAATCCCCTCTTCATAAACAGGATTGGGAATCACATTCCGGGTCATTCCTGTACAATGCCAGATCACCTCTCCTGTTTCATAATCATAGCTTCGCACTTGGTTTGTTGCACTTGTGATGACCTGCAATTTCCCATTCACTTCAACCACCAAAGGTGTTGACCAGGATGTAATCTCGTCTCTTTTAGCAACCCATACATCCTTCCCTGTCTTTGTATCAATTGAATAAAGCATGCACTCTCCCTGATGATCCCAGAGTACGAAAATTCTGTCGCCGTGCAAGTATGGTGAATCACCTTCTCCAAAACTCATATGCTTGTTGCTCTGTCCAAAATCGCGTTGCCACAGAATATTTCCATCAAAATCAAGGCAAAAAAGCCCCCTGGATCCGAAATAGGCATAAATGTGTTTGCCATCGGTACATGGTGAGTTTGATGCCCAGCTCCCCAGTTCATGAATGCCTTCCAAAGGCAACTCCCTGGCAACTGTCTTTTCCCAAATGGCAGAGCCATTTGTACGATTAATCAGGATAACCTTAAACTCATGAATAAACTCAGTGGTTTGTGGTGACATTGGATGATCCGCATTTTCACTTTCATCCCGGACTCCCTTTTCATTGGTCGGCACTGCTGTGAGAATGATGACCTTGTCATCCCAAACCAGCGGCGTGGCATGTCCCTTCCCAGGCAAATCAACCTTCCATTTCAGGTTCTGACTTTCACTGAAATGAACTGGCGGATTTCCTCGCAGTGCAGCACCTGTCGCTAATGGACCACGCCATTGAGCCCAAAAATCAGATGCCTCTTTTTGGGCAATGGTGTCGCCAAAAATCAGAATAAAACTTATCACAAGAATAAAAGATCTCATACAAATTTGGTTTTGGTTTTAATATTTTACTCATAATTGGACACAGAAATCCATCATTCGTTTAATCAAAAAACTCAAGATCAACTATTTTGCTACAATAAACCTATCGCTTATCAGGATCCGGAACAAGAAGTTTCGACCTGCAAGAAGGACAAAATATATGGTTTTTCTGGTCAATGTCTTCAACATAGGTGCTTGAGCGCATTACACAAACCGGATTTGTGCAGTGAATAAGGCCGAACATGTGTCCCAACTCATGAATGGCCTCCTTTCGAAACCTGTCAATAAGAACAGTCTTATCTCCCCTGATACCATACCGCTCGTTCTTGAGCCGATGAATGGAGGCAATGCCGCTTCGTCCATTCAGGAATGCCTGACCAAAAATATAGGTAAGAATAGGGATAAACAGATCCACACTGAATAATCCAAGAGTTTTGTGATTATCAGATGAATACCTTGCCTCAATCTCACCCAGAAGCCGGTTTCCATCATATTGTTTTCGATTCACATCAAAGAATTCACTCAGGTCGAGATGCCCCTCTCTAATTTTAACCGGTAATTGAAACTCCTGCTCAATATCCTGCACGATCATTTCCAAAATTTCCTTTTCGAAATAACCAAACGATATAAGCGTAATGTTTTCCGGTTTACCTACCATTCAATCAGATAATAGCTGCATTTACGGACATATTTTCAAAATACAGAAAATACAAAATGAATTATTTGGGTGCCTTCAGATCATATTTCCGAATCTTATTATAGAGCGTGACCCGGTCGACCTTCAAAGCCTTGGCAGAAGCGGTGACATTCCACGAGTACTTATCAAGAATCTGTTGAATATGGTTTTTTTCCAAATCATCTAGGCTTTCAAAGGTTGGAAGTTTTTTTTCTTTCGCCAGAGGCAAGTCTTTCAGCGATATTTTCTTTCCATTTCCTACCACGATGGCTCTCTCAATCATATTTTCAAGTTCACGGATATTTCCCGGAAAGGGAAATTCCTCCAACCTTTTCAAGGCTGATGCATCGATTGTCATCATGGGTCTGTTCATCGAATGGCAATACTTTTTGATAAAATAGTCAACCAATAAAGGGATGTCGTCAAGGCGTTCCCTGAGAGGAGGCACAAAAATATTGACAACATTGAGACGATAAAAAAGGTCTTCCCTAAACAGCCCCTTATCAACCATGGCCTTTAGATCTCGGTTCGTGGCACAGATAACCCTGAAGTCAGAAGAAATCTCTTTATGACCACCAACCCTGACAAAACTCTTGGTCTCCAGGACCCGTAAAAGTTCCACCTGCATCTTCGTTGAAATCGTGGCTATTTCATCAAGAAAAATGGTTCCATTATCGGCCATTTCAAACCTGCCCTTGCGATTATATACAGCTCCAGTGAATGCACCTTTTTCATGTCCAAACAGCTCACTTTCCAATAGGCTTTCACTTAGGGCTCCACAATGGACACTCACCATTGGAAAATACTTTCGGGGGGAATTGGCGTGTATAGCCCTCGCAACTAATTCCTTTCCTGTTCCACTTTCCCCGGTAATAATTACTGAAGCATTTGATTGTGAAACACTTTCAATTTCCCGCAAAACCCTCTGCATGCCCTCACTTTTTCCGATCAGATCCTCGACATTCTCAAGTGAAATAACTTTCTCCCGAAGAATTTCGTTTTCTTCGGACAGCATTATCTGTTTGGCGGCATTGCGAATCAGATGTGACAAGTCATCCGGATCAAATGGCTTGGTGACATAATCGAAAGCACCATCTTTCAATGCTTGAACGGCTGTATCCACAGTAGCAAAAGCAGTCATCATGATGATTACAGAATCTTTCTTCAATGACTTGATCCGCCTCAGCATTTCCAATCCATCCATCCCAGGCATTTTTATGTCTGCAAGAATAATGTCGAAGTTGGAAGATTCGAGAAGCGAGAGGGCTTTTGTGGCGTTTTCAGCACATTCCACATCGTAACCGTCTTCAATAAACCAGTTATATAAAGAATCCCTAACCGACTGTTCGTCATCTACAATTAGTATGGAAATTTTCTTCGCCATTAGGTTATGTATTTTCGTTTTTAATAAGCGGTAACAAAATCGACAAGATCGTTTCCTTGCCCCGGATAGATTTCACACTGACTTTTCCCTTGTGACTCTGAACGATCCCGTGGACAATGGAAAGGCCCAGGCCTGTGCCACTGACCTTATCCTTGGTAGAGAAGAATGGCTCGAATACATGTGGGATATCCTCATCGGCAATCCCGACTCCATTATCAGTAATGTCAATCCGGATATGGTCATTGTCTGGATTTTCAGTTCTGATGATTATTTCTCCATTTTCGGTGATTGCTTCTGAAGCATTCACGATAATGGCAACGCATGCCTGTTTTATTTGGTTGGAACTGCAATGGATCAAATCGTGCCTGGCATTGAAATCAGTCCAAAAATGGATATTCGCGATTTTCATTGGATGCGACATCAGCTCATAGGTGTCGCGAAGTATTTCATGCAAGTGCTTGGGTTCATGGTTCTCCTGATCTTTGCGTGAAAAATCCAGAAGTCCCTTTACAATATCCCCACAACGCTTAGTTTCATTCTCAATAAGTTTCAAATGTTTGAGCATTGACTCTTTTTTGACTGGCTCCAGTTCCTGATTGTTTAATTGCTTTGAAACCAGCTTGGCATATACTAAAATCCCTGAAAGAGGATTATTAATCTCGTGAGCCACTGAAAGCGACAGTTTTCCCAGGGATGCTATTCTTTCGATATTTATCAGTTCATTTTGTGCCTGCCCAAGTTCTTCTGACTTTTTCTGTACTTTATATTCTAGTTGCTGTGACCAATTCTGAAGCTCATTATTCGCCGACTGCAAGTTATCGAGCATCTCATTAAAGGCCAGTGAAACCATTCGGATATCCGACAATTGATTTGGCTTCACGTGCAATCGCTTGCTTGTATCTCCATTTGCAACGGCAATACTTGCCCTGATCAGATCCTGTAACGGAAATTTGATCTTCTTATTGGTAAAAGCCACCAAGGCCCCCGACAAAAGTACAGTCATCAGTGCCGCCAGCAAATAAAATTCCGTACTGGATTGCTGCATGGCACTATCCAGCCCATCCAATGGCATTCTGATTATCAGTGATCCCAAAACATCTTCATCGGCACTGTGGGCATGACAAGCACTCGTATAGCATGATGGATGGTTAAGGATTGGTGATTTGATAAGCAAATGCCTGGTACCAGCCTCATCTGGATTCATCGCACACGGGCTGTCAAAATCTATTATTCGATAAGATTTATCGGTTCGTGAAAAAAGCTGATCCAGATCGGTGTGGCAGCTTAGGCAGTCTGGATTCGCCTCACTGCGGCCAAAATCAGCTATAGACGTATAAGCCAACACATTATTTTGGTCATACATACTTACATCGTCAATACCCGTCATGGAATTAATCATATCCAGAGTCGATTGTAACGATGATTGATCATTCTCCAACATGGATCGATACAATGCACCCTCAACCAGGTAACCAATGTTATTGCCGTTTTCACTGATAACAGTCTTGATGTAACTTTCATTCACTGAACGAAAGATGATCCCAAAAGAAATGAAAAGAAAAAAGGATGAAACAGCAATAATGAAAACCACCCTGCCATAAATGGAAGATCTGAATCGTACATATCCGTGAATCAGCGGACGGCCGATACCCTGATTTTCATCTTTCAATTTGTTAAACCACCTCATTTTATAGGCATTTATGATACCAGACGCTAATTTAATTTCTAATTTTCAATTGATCCCAATTTCAAATGCCTGCTACCCTATTTTATAATCATTCTACATATATATCGTGATCTGAAAAGGCTACAATGCTTTCATAAAATATCAGTAAATAGCCAATTTCTTTGAATTTTTATCCGTAGCAGATATTAATTACCTCATTTATCTTCATGCAAGAAACCCTCTTTACAGTATCTCCCTTTGGTACAAGTTCGGTAATTGGACGTACATTATGCATTGCTTTTGCATATATTACATATATAAGAATAGACAAGATACGCTCAATATATGCAGAAGAACTATACAATATACGAATCGGTATGGGAGTTAATGCAGACCGGTCCTTAAGATAACTTGCATTACCGCGCCTTTGCCAAAAGAGGCTGCCTCGGTTTTGAGGCAGCCTCTTTTCAGCATTGCTTTGATTCGTCATCAAAACTCCAGGTTTTCACAAATGAACCTGATGAAATTCATAGCGTAAAAGAGCAACTAACCACGGGCATTCCCCAGAAACTCGCTTTGGAAATCAGCCCAGATTTCTTTTGGCATCATTGCCATCGCATGCTCCATTAATTCTCCACCATCCTGAAGTACAGCCTGTGTAATACCGGGAGCATGCTTCACTGCAGACTTGCCAAGAAAATCCCTGAATCTTTCGAGTTCGAGGGTATACCATGGTGCAGCATCACTGCCCAGTATTAAAGAACTGGTTTCAGCCATCCAATTCACAGGCTGAATACGGTAAACCCATCCAGTCGTGTAAGGATCAGAGAAAAGGAGTTCAGGTTGCTGAAGAAGCATCTGATTTGCCGATATGATTTCACCGGAGACAGGAGAAAGGATATCCAGTGTTTTCCCTTCCACTTCAATTGTCATAAGCAAATCGCCCTGCGATACTTTCTCTCCAGCCTTTTTGATATGCGACAGGTTAATGTCACCAGTAATCCTTACCAGGAAATCATCGATTCCAACATTTGCCAGACCTGATTGATCGAGATGAGTCCAGCTGTGATATTTGCTGAATAGCAATCCCTTGGGAAGTCTCAGGTTGGCTGCGGTTAACAGTCCCAGTGTCCTTTTGATTTCCCTGTTCACCTTTACCTGTTTGCTGAGCATGAACCAGAAGGGAATCAGGAGCGCAAAAAAGGATAATATTGCGATATACTCAATTCCTTTTGTCGCAAAAATATTGGTGTAAGTAAATCCATCCATAATTGTATTGTTTTATATTATGTGAAAATCCAACATCATTTTTAATGATTGATTGTTGTTTTGCAATAAGCAGAATCTAACTCCATTAATGGTCCCTGGCCCATTCAGGCGATTCTCTGAGTACCGGCATACGGTGAATAACCCACCTGAAAATCCAGATCTGGGTAAAAATTATGGCCGCAGTGATCACAATTTCCATCCATGACGGTACATAATGGACTGCCGCATCCCATCTGAAAGCAATAATCGACACGTTCAGCCTGTTCAGTATTATCCCTACGATAGCAATGATAGAGGCAACCTTGATCATCGTAATATTGAAATTCCTGTAACTATAAAGAAATAGGAATAATGGAACTACAACGAAACCAATGATTTCAAACAACCACCAGTATCCCATGGGAGTATTCAGTAGAGCCCAGTGCTGACCGTGTATAAAAACTATTATTTGCATAAAAAGGTAGGCAAACAAGGCTCCTGCACAAACACGTGCCAAACCATGAATTATTCCGTGATCGTTTTCCCGGTGATCTTTTGCTAACTGATCAGCAAAAACCTTATTCGTTATGGATCCCTGGAAAATCACCATCGATAAACCGGCAAATACACTGGAAACAAGGAAAAGAATTGGCAAAAACTCGTTATACCATAGTGGGTGGATTTTCTCGCTGGCCATCAGGAACAAAGCACCAAGACCTGATTGATGCAGTGTGGATAGTGTTATGCCAAAAATAACTGCACCTATTGTCATTCCAGCCAAAATCTTTCTTGCAGTGCGTGCTCCAAGCCATTCTGCAACAGCAGGAGAGAACTCAATCAGCTGCGCAAAAATATAGAGCATAAAATGCCATGCCACAAGGAAAAGAACGGAACTTGCACCGAAGTTGTTTCCAATTATTGGATTAAATATATTCCACGGTTTTCCAAGGTCAAGGACCAAGGCTCCGGCATAAAACATATATGCGAGGAATCCGTTTAAAACAGTAACCCTGACAATTGAATGGTATTTATCCATTTTCAGAATATAAACCATAAAAGTCAACACATAAGCTCCACCAGCAAACGCCACACCTGTGACAACATTGAATCCTTTCCACAAGCCCCAGGGGATCTCCTGATTGACGTTGGAAACTGCCCCAAGGCCGTCAGTAAACCTGTATACTATCAGCACCAGGCCTGCAAGCATGACAGGCAGTGAAATGATATTGAATGGGGTAAGCCATTTACCTCTGGGTTTCAACTCTTCGATCAAAAATTTCCAGATGGTCTTTTCTTTCTTTTCTGTTGTAATAGGATATGCAGGACTAGTCATTTTCGTGATTTTTTGGTTGTTTTGATTTGGTTGCTTCATGCATGCCCAGGAGAAGAGAGGGAAGGAGAATGAAGACTGAAGGCACGCTATACAGGAATCCTTTTGTTTTTGCCGGATAGGATTCATTCGACACTTTGGTGTTTAAGCCCACTTCGTCAAACGGAACCGGTGACAGGTATAATGAACTGGTTCCGCCGGCGGTTTTTTCACCAAAGATCTGCGGGATATAAGAATCCGGACTTTCCGAGATCCTCCGGTGTGCTTCAGCAATTAATTCCCTTCGGGTACCAAAGAACAAGGCATCTCCACATGTTTCGGCACATACTGGTATTTCACCGTTTTGTACCCTGTCGAAACACATATCACATTTCTGAATAATTGGATTAGAGCTTTGAAAATCAAATTTGGGAACATCAAAAGGACAAGAAATCATGCAATAACGGCAGCCCATACATTTATCGGCTCTCCAAATTACCGGACCTTCCTTGGTCTTGTACATTGCCTGTGTCAGACAGGCTGAGGCACAAGCGGGCTCGTTGCAGTGCATACAGGCATGACGCACCAGCATTTCTCCCTGGGAAGTTTCGTATTTGTTGATTACACTTCGCTGGGTAATGCTTGTTTTACGAACTACCCCCACTTCCGCATCGTCCTCCGGTTCTGGAAAACCATGGGCTTTGGCACAGGCCTTCTCACATGCCCTACAGCCTATACAAATTGTCGAGTCATAAAGGAATCCGTAAAATTCGGTGTCATTCTCCCTGGCTGCTTCAGCAGGTGATCCCAAACTTTCCAATCCTGTTAATGTTAACCCGGCAACTCCGACAGTCTTAAAAAAGTTGCGTCGATTGATACTCATGATGTAAGTTTTATGTTAGAATTTAAGTTGATTTGGTTACCTGTTCACGTCGATAAAATTGGTCTGAAAGTCTTCCCAGATTTCAGGTCCGAGGTTGGCAAGAACCTGGTCGGTGATTTCGCCGCCGTCTTGCAATACCACATGTTGGTATACACCTGCATTGCGGTAAACTGATGCGGCAATAAAGTCCTTCAACCGAGTGAATTCATCCGAAAGCCAGTCTTTATATTTCTCGCCCATCAGCATAAACTGGCTCTCCCTGAACCAATTCCGGGGCTCAACCATATATACCCAACCCTCTGCATGTGGTGCTTCGTTAAGCAAGGATGACTTACTTAAGAGAAGTTGGTTTGACTGTTTGATTGTTCCTGATACAGGAGAATAAATATCCAATTGTTTGCCATCACGGATGATCGACAAAAGCTTTTCACCTTTCCGAACGGTATCACCTTCATTCTTCATAACCACCCTGGTAATCTGGCCAGTTATATGCTGAATGAAATCATCCAACCCAACTCTTATGCTACCATCTTTTTCCATGAAAGCCCAGGTATGGGTTTTATCGTACATTAAACCAGCAGGTGCAAGAATGGATTCTTCAGTCAGGGCGGCATGAATCACAGGATTTCCTTCGACCTGAACCAGGTTCCGGCTTTGTTTATACATACCGTAACCGAAAATTGCGACACCTGACAAAACCAAAATCCCAAGCACTATCAACCAGGTGTATTTACCGGATGCCGAATCAACCACTTCTTCCAAAGCAATTGGAACGTTCATCGCTTCCAGGTTGGATGCCTTTTCACTGGATAACAGTTCAGAAAATCCATTCATGCCAAGGATTGATTGGCCATCCTCATTGATCCAAGCCAGAAAGGATTTCGCAACTTCACTCTCAGGCGCAGCACTCATTACAGCGTAAATGCTACCACTTAAAGCTGCGGGATATTTGCCAATCCAGATTCCTCTTGTGAAGTCTGCCAGAGAGGAATAGATATTTTCAAATTCATCGATTTTACCATTTCTGTTTTTATCGATTGGTAAAATGAAAAAACTTCCGTTGTTGGTCTCCCATGCTTCCGCAGGAATATCCGTAAGCCTGCATAAGCCAATCGACAGCTTGTCGGAATTCACGGTAGCCAGCATGCCAGAAGGCTCAGCGATCAGTTTTCCATTAAAAGGTTCCGGTTCAACACGGGCAAATCCGGCAAAACTTTCCTTTACATGGAGGTCGTCGAGACAAATCAAGGACACCGGGGTATTATCTTCAATCCCCAAAAGGGTGCCCCAGGTCATGCTTTCCTCAGATAAAAGAGCATGGAATTTTTCACTGTTGATGCCAACTTCCTTGATTCGGGACAAGAATGGATTGGAAGTGCTGATAACTGGAACAACAGCGTCCCGACCAACAACCATTTTCCACAATCCCGGATCCCTTACCAAAGATTGAGATGAACCGGTTACCAATAGAATTTCCTGACCACCAACCAGTGATTGTTCGTTGGTTGATACCAGGGAAATATCAGCACTTTTGAAAGAGTTGCTGAACTGCTCCGTCCAGCTCTTGGCGAGACCCATTAGCTCGGGCGATGTTTTAATTACGAGTGATCCATTTTCGGGAGTCTGATCAACAGAATTTTCTCCTTCGGCACTATTTCCTGCGAAAGTAAAAACCGTCAGGAAAAATCCGATCAGTAAGTAAGAAATGGTTTTCATGATTGCAAGTATTTATTGTTCTTATATGATTTCACTTTTGGTAGTATCGGCTACCCGCAATATCATTAGTCAATATTGATGCCAATCATTTTTTGATATCCTATAATACTCATTATCATTATATTATAAACCTTAATGCTTATTAATGCAACACTGTATAGTGTTGATTTTTTAAACACTCAGACTGCCTTTTTTAGTTTAATGCCTGTTCTTCTGCACTTTAGGTCGTGTGTTGATTTTTTCATCTGTGTTGAATTTATTAACTTTTAGCTTATATGTGTCTGTTTTTCTGTCACTTACAAAACATCTATAATCGCACCTCAGGCCAACAATAAACATCATTGCGGATTCACGCATACACTGTCTTTCATAATGAACTCTCAATTGAATAAACCGATTTGTGAATTCACAGGATAGCTTCAATCTTGGTCAAGTTGAAAAATACCCTAATTTTGCAGCGTTTTATACAGTATTAATTGATTCATAACAGATGTGACGACCGCGGTGTCATTTGCCTGGTTCTTTTCAATCTGTAGGTCGCAAATCTGTCTGATTCACTATTCTCTTAAAATAAATTCAAAATGAAATATCAAGTTAAAATTCCAACACGCATTTTGGGAGTTGGCAACGCACTTGTTGACATAATGATCGCGTTGCCAGACGATCATTTTCTTATCGACTTTGGTCTGCCTCGTGGAAGCATGACTTTGGTAGACAATGACCAATCTGAAAATATATTTGAAGCCACCAAAGCTTATCGAAAAGAAGTAACCACTGGCGGCTCAGCAGCGAACACGATACATGCACTCGCAAGTCTGGGCGTTGATTGTGGTTATGCAGGCAAGGTGGGGAAAGATGAATTGGGAGAAGTGTTTTCATCCGAATTCCACAAAAAGAATATCAAGACGCATCTTTTCCCGGGCAATTTAAATACCGGTCGTGTAATGGCAATGGTAAGTCCCGATTCCGAAAGGACAATGGCGACCTATCTTGGTGCAGCGGCGGACCTGTACCCTACGGAGTTTACCCAAGAACTTATGGATTTGTACGATATCCTCTATGTAGAAGGATACCTTGTACAGAATCACGACCTCATCAAAACTATCTTACAAAGAGGTTATGAATCCGGGCTCAAGGTTGCCATCGATCTTTCGAGTTTCAACATCGTTGCACAAAATTTGGAATTTCTCAAAAAAATCGTGAAAGATTATGTGCACATCGTATTTGCCAACGAAGAAGAAGCCCTCTCATTTACAGGCAAGGATCCAGAGCAAGCAATACGGGAAATCGCTGAATTGTGTGATCTCGCCATCGTCAAAACTGGCAAAAGTGGCTCCCTCGCCATGTTTAATGGTGAAATGATCAGGCTTAGTCCGGTTACAGCCAATGCCATAGATACCACGGGCGCCGGTGATACGTATGCTGCAGGTTTTTTATATGGACTCACACACGGACTTGATCTTCAGCAATGCGGTGATATTGCTTCTTTTGTTGCATCTAGGGTAGTGGAATATATGGGAGCCAAAATACCGGATAATGAGTGGAACGGGATTTTGGAAAAAGTAAAATCCATAGAACGGAGAATCTCCCCTGCCCTCTGATCAATCAGATCATCCTTCAGGGGAGATTCACTCATGTATGGAAATGATTAAAACAATCCGTACAGTTGGGCATCCACCTTGTTGATAACGGTGCTTAAGTCCTCCTTATTGGAGGCGAAGTTCAAATCATCAACATTCACAATCAACAGTTTCCCTAAGGTGTAACTTTTAATCCAGGTTTCATAACGGTCGTTCAGTTGCCTCAGGTAATCCAGCCTTATTGAGTTTTCATACTCCCTGCCCCGTTTTTCAATCTGATTAACCAAGGTTGGGATCGACGCTTT
Source organism: Prolixibacteraceae bacterium UBA5740 (assembly GCA_002419285.1). Taxonomy (GTDB): domain Bacteria; phylum Bacteroidota; class Bacteroidia; order Bacteroidales; family Prolixibacteraceae; genus UBA1413. Next base: position 12,559 of record DIFU01000121.1, read on the forward strand.
CAGATAAATCAAAAGATCAGGAGGTTGCACGAGGCTGGTCATCAGGTCGAACAATGTCTTATAGTTTTTAAAATCACGCGTACTCATCAATCCCATTGCGTGAAGATTCGGAGCGAATATTTCGGCATCCTCGTAAATGGTCCTGTCCTGAATAATGGTTTTCCCCGATTTACGTATTTCCAGGATCTGGTTGAACCTGGAATTCAGAAAATAAATCTGGAGATTAAATGACCATCGCTGCATGTCATTATAAAAATCGTTGAGATACGGATTGTCATCCACATCTTCAAAATTGGGGACCCAACCATAATGTTTCGAAAGAAGTTCAGTGAGGGTTGTTTTGCCCGCCCCGATGTTACCGGCAACTGCAATATGCATATTTTGTGCTTTTTTGTTTCTTAAACGAGTGTATATTATTTAGTAATTATTTTGTGCAATTGATCCAGATAATGACGATCATTTGAAAGCCTTGGTATTTTATTTTGCCCCCCTACTTTTCCACGAGCCTTCATCCACTCATAAAAAGTCCCTGAGGGAGCACTGACAACATGCGGAAGCTCAAGAGTAATGTCTTTATGCCTTTTGGCTTCATAATCCGAGTTCAGCATTTTCAAGGCGTTATCCAGACAATACGTAAATTTTTCAAGGCTCGAAGGATCTTTATCAAATTCGATGATCCATTCATGGGCCCCTTTATTATTCATCCCCATAAATACAGGGCCAGCTGTGTATTCATGGATGATGGCGCCGGTATGTTCACAAGCAGCTTTAAGGGCTTGATCAGCATTATCGACAATGACCTCCTCCCCGAACGCATTAATAAAATGCTTGGTGCGACCTGTAATTTTTAACTTGTATGGGTATTTAGAGGTAAATTTTACCGTATCACCGATCAAATATCGCCATAATCCACCATTCGTGCTAATAACCATGGCATAATTCTCATCCACCTCCACATCCTGCAGGGTTAAAACTTTCGGATTTTCAGATCCCCACTCCGACATAGGAATAAACTCATAAAAAATTCCAAGATCAAGCATCAGAAGCATATCCTGAGTACTTGGATTGTCCTGGATGGCAAAAAAACCCTCTGATGCATTGTAAGTTTCCATATAATGCATGTCGGCAGAAGGAATGAGCTCTTTGTATTGTTCTCTGTAGGGCTGAAAATTGATGCCTCCATGAATAAACAGTTCCAGATTAGGCCAAACCTCCAGAATATTCTTCTTTCCAGTCCTTTCAAGCACTCGTTTTAACAACACGAGATACCAGGAAGGCACTCCGGCCATACCTACGACATTTTCATTAACCGATGTTTCAATGATCTTTTCAATTTTCTCCTCAAACTCTTCAATCAGAGCTATTTCAGAAGATGGAGTCCTGATAAACTGCGTCCAGAAAGGAATGTTCTCAATCAAGATGGCTGACAGATCACCATAATAGGATTTATTGCTGTAGTTATTGAGCTGTGTACTCCCTCCAAGAGTGAGTGATTTTCCCCATATCAAGTTTGTATTCGGATAATTTCTGACGTAAAGTGCAAGTACGTCTTTACCGCCCCTGAAATGACAATCTTCCAGAGCTTCGGTAGTTACCGGAATATATTTGCTTTTGTCGCTGGTAGTTCCCGAAGATTTGGCGAACCACCTAACCTCGCCAGGCCATAAAATTTCTTTCTCCCCTGCACGAAGGCGATCCACCCAGGGCCTGATATCCTCATAGGTCTGGATTGGCACTCTTCTCTGGTATTCTTCAATCGAACCAATCTGTTCATAATTATACTTACGGCCCCATTCAGTATCCGCAGCCTTTCTTATCAGCTCAAAAAATACTTCCTTTTGGATATCATGAGGGTATTTTGAATACAAATCAATCTGGTATATCCTTTTGACATTAAGCCAATTAATCACAGAATTCAACAGCGGCATCTAACCAATTTTTTGTCAAATTTAGGAAATTTTGATGGACAAGAATGAAGGCCTATATTTTTTATACCTTTAACCAGCATTATTAACCATACTTGCCAATTTATGAATTATCTGGATATCATACTCCTAATACTTCTGCTATTATCTGCGATAAACGGATTCAAAAATGGGTTTGTCGAGGAACTGGCAGGACTTGTCGCACTCATTCTTGGAATTTGGGCTGCAATTAAATTCTCTGCAGTTCTTGGTGGTTATATCACCGAGACCTTTCAACTGGATGGAAAATATGTAAATATCCTTGCTTTCATCGGCATCTTCATTTTTGTAATTATCCTGATCAACATTATCGGAGCTCTCATAAGCAATCTTGTAAAAGCCATAAAGTTAAACTTCATCAATCGCTTTGCCGGATTGTTCTTTGGAGCACTCAAGGGTATTCTCATCCTGAGCGTGTTTCTGGTTGTGATCAACAAGATTGACCAAGACGTCCACCTGATCCCGGTAGAAGCAAAAAACAACTCAAGGATGTTTAAACCGGCTAAAGATTTTGCTCCCTCAGTATTTCCATTTCTCGACTTTTGGGGTGATATCAATAAAGAAGACACAACGGGGAACCTTCAATAGCCCGGGATGAGTCTGCCCAGACTATACATATTCAACCCAACGTGTGATTTTGCTGTCGCTAACGGCAGCCCTTCATGGCAACCGAATGCAACACTTTCCAGGATGGAAGAAGATATGGCAAGTATTGTCAGATTCCTTTCAAACCCGGAAGATCTAGTTTTAGTGAATCGGCTTCCTTCGAATGAATTATACCGGGTAATGGAATCTGTGGGTTTTCCTCAGCCTCGCTTTAGAACTTTTGATTCCTATTCGAGTACCCCAGAACCAATAAAAGAAATTAGGCCCTGGGGCTGGAGTCCGGCTTTCAACCGCATGATTGCAACTTTGACCGAAGCCGGCAAATATCTGCCAAATCCTACCGGTGTCTCCCCATGGTTGTTGGCCGACAAGGAACTCCGAAGCCGCCAGACCTCACTTAATGCACTGCACCATCTCCTTAAAAGTCATTTCCATGATAACTTCATATCCTTGGACATGATATCCAAGGTTTATAATAATAAAGTGGAAATAGAAACCTATGCAGCGACTAATCCCAGGCTACTCTTGAAATTACCATGGAGCAGCTCAGGTCGGGGGCTGATCCCCATAACAGAAACTCCAGTTCATCAGTCAGTAAAACAGCAAATAAACAGTGCCTTGAAATCACAGGGTTATTTAATGGCTGAACCGTTTCTTGATAAAGTGCATGACCTGGCTTTTCTGTTCCAAATTGATCAGGGTGAGATTCGTTTCTTGGGGATTTCAAGATTCTTCACCAATCACAAGGGACAATACCAGGGAAACAATCTTGGAGGATTCCCTGTAGATATTCCAGAAGAAGAAAAGGAGTTTCTTAAATGGGCAATTGACCTGTTACCCGGATTACTTACCAAAATTTTATATGAAACGGGATTAGCAGAGGCCTATTCGGGGCCACTTGGAATCGATACGCTTATTTTCAGGGATAAAGAAGGCAAGTTAAAAATCAATCCCTGCCTTGAGATCAACTGGCGCTACACGATGGGTCATATATCTCTGGAGCTGGAAAAATACCTTAACCCGTCATCCTATGGGATTTTCCGGACATGGCATGGTAAAGGGAAAACATTTACCCAATGGGTAGGAGAACAATCTCCTCAACACAAAATATGCAACAATACCGGAAAAATTATTTCAGGATTCATTCCCCTGACTGAATTCAAATACAATAATCAATTTGGAGCCTGGCTGGAAGTAATTCCAAAAAAGCCTTAAATAACCCTCAGAAAGCAAAAAAGAAGTATCCAAACAGAGAATTAATTGTCCCGGGTTTCCGTCATTTTAAACAGATGCGTCGCCTGATCAGTAAGAAAACCGGAAAATAAGTTCTCCCCTGAGTCACTAATCACATATCCTCTTTCGGTAAATTCATAGTAGGCATAGGTCCATTCAGTGTCCACGATCACACCTTCCCTGTTTTTCAGGCGAATTATTTCCTTTACTGCCTGTGTTGCCGATTGTCGCAAAATACTACCCCTATCACCTTCGATCTCCTCCTTCATAGGGATATTTAAGGCTGAAAGAGCCCTGCAGGTGGTTTCCAAATCAGGCCATTCAGGCACATTTTGCAAGTTGATCGAAGCTGCAAAATGGTTTACCGAATTTCCATGAAGTAAAACCCAGGCAGCATATTGTGACAAGTCATTTATCTGGAGCAAATCCTCCCTGAACGGCAACTTCCAGGGACGCCTGAAATAACCTGTCAGTTCTTCAACCAGTATTTCTGCAGCCTCTTGGGTAATGGTCCCTCGTTCTTCAATTACATTTAACAATTCGATGGCCTGATCAGAAATAAGATAGGGTGTTTCAGAAACTTTTTGGATAATAATATTCCGGGCCCAATCAGGCAACTCATCCACTTCAAGCTGGCTGACAAAAATTCTGGGGAGCAAAGGATCCGGATGTTCATAATGAACTGCAGTCACCTGCATCCTGGGGAATTTATACTTACCTGCCTTTTTGAAGTTCAGCATCTCAAGTACGTGCCCAATTCCCTGAATCCCAGAAGGCTGTTCCCCTGTTTTTGTATTTAATGTTCTGAAAGCAATGTGGTCATGAACAATTCGTCCTCCTTTTGCCTCGACCAATTCCGAATATCTGCGTGCATAAGGCACCCTATGCAGGTATTGGAGCCACAGGTTCTCCGTCAACTGCTTTAACAATTTTGTGGTAGTCGTTTTCATAGGAATTCAGTTTTATATATTAAACTGAATTCACTCCTTCCAGGTTACCAAAAAATGAATGTTTTTCAAAGGCCGAGGGATTTAGCGCGAACACGAAAGCCCTCCAGCTAAAGAGAAAGCTCCTTCAAGTAGCGATAGCTGTTCTGCAGACAACTCAGTCCATTGACTTCTCCATCCCTCTCAACCATATAATGTTGTACACCCTGCCCCAGTGCTTCCCGCAGCAAAGGTGCAAAATCGATGACCCCAGCTCCAGGACAGGCAAAATCCATTTCCACTTCATTATTCATATCCTTGAGATGAAGAATTGAATACCTACCCGGATATTTTTTCAAAACAGAGAGTGGATCTCCGCCCCCTTTCTTCACCCAGTATAGATCAAGTTCAACTGAAACCAGCCCGGGGTCAGTCCATTTCATCAAAAGATCGAAGGGTAACCCTTCGCCGGTGTCTTTCAGAAACTCCTTATCATGGTTATGCCAGCAAAATTTAATTCCGGCAGTCTTACACAATTCTCCCATTTGATTCAAAATATCCGCTGATTTACGGCACTGATCTGCAGTAATGTTATCTGCGCCATCGAGCCAGGGCCAATAGCAAACCAGGTAATCGTTCCTGCATTGCTTTGCCGTTTGAATGTGGGCACTTGTGTCTTCAAGCAGCTGTTGAAGCCCCATCCCTCCGGCCACGGGCCTGATACCAATTCCGGTGCAGAAATCCAACACTTCTTTTGGTGATTCTCCAAGGTTCCAGCCACCTTCTATTTCAGTATATCCCATTGCCGCCAGGGTTGACAGGGTTCCTTTCCAATCTTCCTGCAAAAAATTATTGACTATACCGGAAATAAATCCAATAGCTGGTAATTTATTCCCATTATCCATTGCAAAAAGTGGCGGAGTGGATGCCATAAGGATGGATGCCATTGTTGTATGGCGAATGAATTGTCGACGGTTAAAATTATTCATGATAGTTATATATTCGTCGGTTAATTTATAATTCAGGAAGTTTCCAGGGGCTCCTGTAAATTGGCCTGATCATGTTGTTTGCCTTTTCGGAGTTGGAGAACGCACCTGATTTTTCATCCCATACCAACTTGTTTTCGCCGGTCCTGACCGCTATATTGGCAGCATGAGCAGCTACGGCCACAGCTCTTCCAATCTCCGGAGGGCAGGCTGGAGTATTTCTGGACTTTACGCTGCTTATGAAATTTGCCACATGATCACCATGATTTTCACCTTCCATTTTAACTTCAAGCCCACTTGTCTTTTCGACCTGTTTGGCATCGTCCCATTCGGGAATGATTTTATAACCCTGCCGGTTGACCACGAGGGTAGCGTCATCTCCAACAAACGCCAATCCGTAATTTTTATCCCATGGGCCACCTTGCGTGCCTGCCGTATGCTCCCATGAAACGATAAAATCATCATGCTGCCATATTACCGACATGGTATCATAAGTTTCATGCGCATTATTTTCGAATGATAAGTTCCCTCCGGTGGCAAGTGTGACTTTGGGTGGCGTTTTCATCTCATTTGCCCAAAAGGCCATGTCAATCAGGTGAACACCCCAGTCAGTAATCAAACCACCTCCATAATCCCAAAACATTCGCCAGCTTCCATGAAATCGGGTAGGATTAAAACTCCGGTCAGGTGCCGGCCCCAGCCACATGTCGAAATCAACGCCATCGGGAACCGGCTGATCAGGCACTTTGGTCTGCCCGACACCATAATCAAAATTGCCCCAAATGTTAACCTTTCTGAGTTTACCGATCCTCCCATTCCGAATCATGGAATTTACATCTTGCCAGTGCTTGCCTGAACGTTGCTGTTGGCCTACCTGAATTATCCGGTTATACCGCAGACCCGCTTTGACCATCACATCACATTCAGCAATTGAATTGGCCATCGGTTTCTCAACGTAAACATCTTTGCCTGCCTGACAAGCATAAACAGTGTGCAAACAATGCCAATGGTCGGGAGAGCCCACAATTACGGCATCTATATCCTTATTCTCCAAAAGCTTCCGAAAATCTTTATATAAAACAGGTTTTTGCCCAAAAGATTTTTGCACATCTGAAGCTCTTTTCTCTAACAGGTTACCGTCAACATCGCATAACCCGACACAATTGACATTACCCTTTTCGAGATGGCGTTCAAGGATACCGAAGCCCATATTTCTGACTCCGATCAGGGCAACATTTAATTGATCAGACGGGGTACCAGCAAAGACGGATTGGGAAAACGGACCGGCCAAACCAAGAGAGGCTGTGGCCAGTGAAGTTGATCGAATAAAATTTCTGCGATTTGTATTCATTATATTTAGGCGATTAGATAATCCCCTAAATATAATGATTAACGGCGTACGCCCCTTCGCATCAGATCAGTAATTTGTCGTTTTGATATATAGGAAGTAGCCCCATGCGTTGCAGCTACCGCTGCACCTGCCGCATTGGCAAAGTTCAGAGCTTCTTCAACATTCCTGTTTTCCAGATAAACATTGAGAAAAGCTGCTGAAAAAGCAGAGCCGGATCCAACAGTATCAACAATGTCGATTTTATGTCCGGGATCCTCAAAATAGGATCCGTCTTTACACACAGCACAAGCGCCCGATTTACTCTTGGTCACCAGGACAATGTCAATATTATATTCATTGATCACTTCGAAGGCCAGAGCACGTGTTTCAAACTCAAAAAGCCCAAGCTCACTTTTTAGCGTAAATAGCTCATTTTCTTTAACTCTCAGGATATTTGCCGCTTCCAGACTACTTTCAAGTATCGTGCGGTTGTAACAATTTTTCCGAAGTTTCAGGTCAAGGTACTTGACCTGAGCGGGTGATTCCTTTAATAACTCCCTGAGTGTATTTTTTGAAATTCCATATCGTTGAACGAGAGTTCCAAAAACAAGACAATCAGCACTTCTGACCAGTTTTAGTGCTTCTGCCGTAAACTCGATATGGTCGAAAGCCATATCAGGTTCAATCACGTAATCAGGCCTGCCTTCACTCCCGATCCGAATATGGGCAGTCCCTGTAGGGAAAATCGGATCCACCTGAACGTTGGAATCAGAAATATTCAGTTTGGTAAGTTCATTGAGTGCATCCCGGCCTAGTTGGTCATCTCCGATTCTGGACAATAAGTAACCCTCATCACCCATTGAATTCACCCTGAAAACCAAGTTTACCGGAGCACCTCCAATTTTATGATCGTCGGGAAAAATATCCCAGACAAGTTCACCAAATGCGACAATTTTCTTGCTCATCAGTTTCTGTTTTCAACTTGTCAAAAGTAATAAAAATGACATTCACCCTCCATGATCGGAGGGTGTTTAAACAAATGAACAAAATACTGTTACCTCAAAAAAATGTAAATCACTTCGTTGCCAGATTCACCAATCCTGTTTTATTTAAAAACTCGTCCAAGACATCTTCAAGTTTAGGAAAGCCAATTTCCTCCAGGTCATAATACACCCTGGTTGCAGGTTTGGTCAGACTGATCAATCGCTGAAGATCAATGGGAGTTCCAATAAGAACTGAATCGCAATCGGTATTATTGATGGTTTCTTCCAGGTCTTTCACTTGTTCAGGACTATAGCCCATTGCAGGCAATAGCTTTCCTATTCCGGGATAAGTCCTGAAGGTATCATTCAATTTACCACGGAGGAATGGTCTGGGATCTACCAATTCACGAGCCCCATATTTATGTGCAGCCACAACCGCCGCTCCAATCTTCATTTCCCCATGGGTCAACGTAGGTCCGTCCTCCACTGCCAACACACGCTTTCCTCTAATCAAACCAGGGTCATCGACCCTGATCGGGCTGGTTGCATCGATTACGACCGCGCCCGGATTAACCTTTTCAATATTTTTTCTTACGGTCTCGATATCTTCGGGGCTTGCCGTATCAATCTTGTTTATAATTATGACATCAGCAGTCCTCATGTTCAGCTCACTCGGATAATAGCTCACTTCGGTTCCAGGACGGTGTGGGTCAGCTACCACGATCGACAAATCAGCTTTATAGAATGAAAAATCATTGTTTCCTCCATCCCACAATATCACATCACAGCCATCCTGGTCATTCTCGGCAGCTCTTAAAATTGCCTCGTAATCGACACCTGCGTAAATCACATTCCCTCTCACAATATGTGGCTCATATTCTTCAATCTCCTCAATGGTGCATTTATGCTTAACCAAATCCTCGATGGCCGCATAACGCTGTACTGCCTGCTCGGCCAAATTACCGTATGGCATGGGGTGCCTGATGGCAACCACTTTTAATCCAAGTCGCATGAGCAACTGGACAATCTTCCTGCTTGTCTGGCTCTTGCCTGAACCAGTCCGGGTTGCACAAACCGAAATAACAGGCTTAGTGCTCTTGATCTGTGTCTGCCTTGGGCTCATCAGCAAAAACATGGAACCGGCAGCATTGACAACTGACGAGATTTTCATTACATATTGATAGGGCACATCACTGTATGAAAACACACAAATATCGGTTTCATGCTTACGAATAAGTTCTTCAAGCTCATTCTGATGATGTATTGGAATTCCATCAGGATAGAGTTCTCCAGCCAACTCTGGCGGGTATTTTCGACCATCGATATCCGGAATCTGTGCAGCCGTAAATGCGACTACCTTATAGTCGGGATTACCTCTGAAATAGGTATTGAAATTGTGAAAATCGCGGCCTGCTGCGCCGATAATGATAACTTTCTGCGGTTTCATAAGATTTATTGATTAGTTGATGGATTTTGCCGTTTCAGTGGTAAAATTTAGGACAATTCTGACCTGTAAAACAAGATAAAACTCACGATCAATGATTTGAAACTGTGTTAAAGAACATTTGAAGAGATAATCTGTTAAAATTATTTTAGCAGCCTTATGAATTTTCTTGCACATATATATTTATCCGGCAATTCTGATGACATCAAGACCGGCAACTTCATTGGGGATTATGTAAAAGGAAACCGGTACAGGAATTTTCCTGATGAGATCCAGAGGGGAATCCTTTTACATCGGTCAATAGACCACTTCACCGATAATCATGCATCGTTTATCGAGGCCAGGAATTTTTTCAGGCCGGTATATGGAAGATATTCAGGCATTGCCGTAGATGTGGTTTTTGATCATCTTTTGGCGAACAAATGGCATCTTTTTTCTGAAATGACGCTTTCTGCCTTTTCCAATCATACACATTCAACACTTTTGGGAAATTTTAATATCCTCCCTGA
>DIFU01000148.1 GCA_002419285.1 Prolixibacteraceae bacterium UBA5740
TTCGGTCCCTATCTGTTGTGGGCGCAGGAGATTTGCGAGGACCTGACACTAGTACGAGAGGACCGCGTTGGACAGACCTCTAGTGTACCAGTTGTTCCGCCAGGAGCATCGCTGGGTAGCTATGTCTGGATGAGATAAGCGCTGAAAGCATCTAAGCGCGAAGCTCACCTCAAGATGAGATCTCCATTGAGGGCCGTGGGAGACTACCACGTTGATAGGCTGCAGGTGGAAGGGCGGTAACGTCCGTAGCCGAGCAGTACTAATTGCCCGAAAGCTTTCTTAATAGTTTTCCATTATCTGGTTTTTACTTCTTGCTCTTTTGATTCCAGCATGTTTTTAATGATATTGTAGGTTTTGCACCTGGATTGGCCACTGGCTGATGACAGAGTGTGAAATAGGTTAAGCCACAACGATCTTAGGTGATTATAGCGGCGGGGCACCACCTCTTCCCATTCCGAACAGAGAAGTTAAGCCCGCCTGCGCCGATGGTACTGCTACGGTGGGAGAGTAGGACGTCGCCTTACTTTTTAAACCCCGGTTCTTACGAGCCGGGGTTTCTTGTTTTATATTCGACTGATTCTGTTAAATCTCGGTTGTTAATAAATTGGTCTTAAACATCCATAATAATTCCCGGTATCTTCGTTTATTCAGGGAATCTTTCATCTAAAATCTTATCGGGTGCCTGTTTCTATCAATTTATATCGGGAAAATGTCTTCTTTATAACTGCCCTGGTTACGGCTGTTTGTTTCCCCTTCTCCGAGGCTATGGTTTCCATTCTTACCGGAACCCTTTTACTGCAAGCTTTGGTTTTGGGATCATGGAATCATCCTTCAGTAAGACTGCGTAACATATTCCCTGTGTTATCGCTGATTTCTGTATTCTTTGTATACGTTGTATGGCTTTTTTCTTGCAACGATCTTAGCGCGGGGATTTACGAACTCAAAAAGACCATTTTCTGGTTGATAGTTCCCTTAGCTTTTTATTTATCGCCGCCTTTAAGTAAAAGTCGAAGTTATATTCTTCTGCTTGCTTTTGTATTAGCAGTTTTCGTTTCCAGTCTGATAAGCACGGGTAAACTTATATGGCTTGATTTCTCTGATATTTTCAGTAACCGAAAGGTATCCTATATCACGCATATCCGATTTTCCTTTCAGGTTATTCTCTCTATTCTTTTGATGGGCTATTTCATATTGAATAAAACGTTCAGGAAAACGCCTGTTGGTTATTGGTCACAACTCTTCATCTTGCTGTGGTTGCTGGTTTTTCTTATGGTGGCCCAATCTCTCCTGGCAATTATCTCATTTGCGGTTACCTTATTCATTTTTGTTGTTTATTATCTGGTTAATTCCCCTAACCGAATGCGAAGAAATATTCTTCTGACTGGGGCATTTTTGATAGTTTCTATGCCAATTCTTTATACCACACGCATAGTAAATGATTATTACGATTTTGAGGAAATTGATCCTACTGCTCTTGATAAATATACACAGTCTGGAAATCTGTACTTCCATGATTTTAATGACAAGGCACGGGAAAACGGCCATCTTGTTTTTATTTATGTAAGCCATGATGAATTGCGTAGAGAATGGGATAAACGAAGCATGAAAGGATACGATGAGAAACTCAATGGTTTTCCGCTTCATATTACTCTATTACGTTATATGTCGAGCCTTGGACTTCGGAAGGACAGCGTTGGCCTTTCGAGATTGAGCGATGATGATATAAGGCAGGTTGAAAGGGGATTAACCAATTACAAGTTTAAAAGACGATTCTTTTCCCTTTATCCAAGGATATATGAAACCATTTGGGAATTGGACGCCTACTGGCGTTCTGATGACCCAAATGCCAAATCGTTGGCACAAAGAATTGAATTTCTGAAGGCTTCATTGATTTTGGTAAGGGAAAATCCATGGTTTGGTATCGGCACTGGCAATTCGGTTGCCGAGTATAACCGTGTGTATGATCAGATGCAATCAAATCTGGACAATGATAAACGGGCAACCTCCCATAACCAATATGTAAATTATTTGGTGAAGTTTGGATGGATCGGATTTCTCTGGATCTTTATGGCTGTTCTATATCCTTTTTTTGGTTTGAATCATCGGAATAACTCCTTGTTGGCACTTTTCCTGCTAATGATTGCACTGGCTAACCTCGGTGATTCAAATCTGGAGACTCATATGGGATTGTCCTTTTTTACCTTTTTTTACAGCTTTTTCCTCTGGAATTCGCCTGATGACCTAAGAAATTCCCTGAAGGAACTTTTTTGAGCAGTAGTTGGACTTATGCGGTTCGTGGTAATGAAATGGCGAAACAAGCCATGCTGGAACCATAGTTATTGATCTTAAGGATACTGCCTGTTTTTTCTGACAATGCTGATGTAAAGCATTTGCTTTTATGTCTAATGTATTCAATTTCAGTTCTTCTTTTGTCAAAGTCTTTTATTGAAGAATCAAACATTTTCTCATGTGCATTGTTCTTTTATCAGTGTAAAGTATAAAAAGATATGCATAGAAGAAATTTCATACTGACAGTTGGAACTGTTGCTGCCGCAGCACCGTTGATGGGTGCCCTGAGCTCTTGCGCCGCTGAAACAAAGGCTTTTGCCGGACATGTTTTCCCTGAGTTGGGTTATTCATTTGATGCTTTGGAACCATACATCGATGCCATGACTATGGAAATTCATTATACAAAACATCACAAGGCGTATTACGATAATTTCATGAAGGCAGCTGACGGAACGGATATGCTGAAGACTCCGATGGAGCAAATTATGGCCACTATTAGTTCCCAATCGGAAGGTGTAAGAAATAATGGTGGAGGCTTTTATAACCATTCCATTTTCTGGGAGTCGCTTACTCCTGAAAAAGTTGATATGTCAGGTGAGTTTAAAAGTGCCATTGAAAAGGACTTTGGAAGCTTCCAAGAATTCTCCACTCAGTTTGCGAATGCTGCGAAAACACGATTTGGCAGCGGATGGGCCTGGTTGTCGGTTAATACTGATGGTAAACTTTTTGTGTCTTCTACCCCTAACCAAGATAATCCACTGATGGATATTGTAGAGCAAAAAGGCACCCCAATATTGGGACTGGATGTTTGGGAACACGCTTATTACCTGCATTATCAGAACCGTAGGGCTGAGTATGTTGATAATTTTTGGAATATCGTCAACTGGGCAAAAGTTGAAGAACGATATAAATCAATTATTGGCTAGATTTATCTTTTTATTTGATGCTAAGCTCATTATTTTTGATGAAAATCTGAATAATGAGCTTATCTGTTGTTATGGTGGGGTCAGGAAATGTGGCTACCCATATTTCAAAAAGACTGAATAACCAGGGAGTTAATATTTTACAGGTCTACAGCCGGACTGAAGAGTCTGCCCGATTGATGGCAGAGAAACTTTCAGCTGAGTGGACAACCGATCCCAAGTCTCTGAATTCAGAGGCCGATTTGTATTTTCTGGCATTAAAGGATTCTGTTCTGGCTGATTTTCTAATTAAATCAGGGTTAAAGAACAAGCTTCTTGTACATTGCTCTGGGAGTCTGGGTATATCGATTCTCTCGCCATATTCAAATCAATATGGTGTTCTTTATCCACTTCAGACCTTCTCAAAATCGAGGGAGATCAATCTTGAGAAAATCCCGATTTTTATAGAGTCTTCCAATGCTGAGACAGAGAAGAAAATCTTCCAGCTGGCAAAAAGTATTAGTACCTCCGTAAATAAGGCTACCAGTAGTCAGAGATTGCAACTCCATATGGCTGCTGTTTTTGCCTGCAATTTTGTTAATCATATGTATACAATTGCAGGAGAAATCATGGAAACATCCGGATTCGGATTCGATTATCTGGAACCCCTTATAAGGGAGACTTGTGAAAAGGCACTTCGGCTTCACCCCAGGGAAGCCCAGACCGGACCGGCGGTCAGGAATGACCGAAATATTATTGAAAAGCATTTACACACCCTGGAGTATGATGCCAATTTAAGATTACTTTACGAGCGATTAACGCAACATATATCTAACTTTCACAAAAAATAATAAAATGTCGTTTTTCAAAGATGATCTAAAGGAGATCAAAGCGATCTTGCTGGATGTCGACGGAGTTCTGTCATCCGATACGTCACCTCTCGACAAAAATGGTGATCCAATGAGAACTGCCAACGTGAAGGATGGTTTTGCAATTCGCCAGGCATTGCTAAGTGGAATAGTGATTGGTGTCATCACCGGTGGCGCCCAGAACAGAGTCAGGAAAAGACACTTGAAACTTGGCATTACTCACTACTATGACAACGTAAGTGATAAAACAAGAGTCCTTCATGAATTTGTGAACAAAACTGGTATTTCACCGAAGGAGATTCTTTTCATGGGGGATGATCTGGTTGATCATTCCGCTATGCTTCAAGTTGGAATATCTGCTTGTCCTTCAGATGCAGTTCCTGAAATTAAGTTGATTTCAAGGTATATATCAGATCATAAGGGAGGAGATGGGTGCGTCAGGGATGTGATCGAACAAGTCATGCGTGCTCAGGGGAAGTGGTTTAACGATCACCAAATTGAAAAACAGGCATTTTGATGAAGTGGTTTCCCGATTATCGTTATATCCTGGCTTCAGGTTCACCTCGTCGCCAGCAAATGCTCAGAGACTTGTCGTTGCCATTTGAGGTTTGGACAGCTGATACCCCTGAGGTATATCCACCTGGAATAAGAGTCGTTGACATCCCGATTTTTCTGGCCAGGCAAAAAGCCATTCCTTTTAAACCTGTTCTAGGTGATAAAGATTTGCTAATAACCGCTGATACCATTGTTTGCATGGGCAACCAGGTTCTTGGTAAACCTGGCGACCGGGAACACGCCAGAGAGATGCTGAAGGTTCTTTCCGGTAAAATTCATCAGGTGATTACTGGTATGTGCCTTACTTCATCAAAAAAGGAAGTTGTCTTTTCAGATGTTACTCTTGTTGAGTTTAAGGTATTATCTGAAGACGAGATTGAGTATTATGTCGACGCATACCAGCCCTATGATAAAGCGGGTGCATATGGCATCCAGGAATGGATTGGTCTTACGGGTGTGGTAAGGATTGATGGATCATTTTTCAATGTGGTTGGCATGCCGGTACAAAGACTGTATGAGGAAATTCTCCGTTTTTAAAGTTAATTTCTAAAATCTGTTGAAAAGCAGGTAATTATATCATCATTTGGAAAACATAAAATGGCCATATTCCGTAAATTAATGATAAATCAATACAATTGAAGTTATGAAATTTGTGGCCAGATTCTTTCTAATCTTACTCATCGCCCTGGTTTCTATTACATGCCAGAATCCAAAGCCCGTGTCTGTTGGTTTTATGCTGCATGCGCTTGACAAGGAACGATGGGAGAGTGACCGTGATTTCTTTGTGAATAAAGTTCGGGAACTCGGTGGAACTGTTACAGTTGTTGAAGCCGGAAATGTAGCGGAAACACAACTGGAGCAGGCACGGAAACTGCTTGCCGAAGGTGTGAGCGTACTGGTAGTTGTACCTGTTGATCAGTTTGCTGCTGCTCAAATTGTTGAAGAGGCCCATAAAAAGAACGTACCGGTCATTTCATACGACCGATTGATCCTTAATTGTGACCTTGATTACTATGTCTCAACTGATAACGTTGAGATTGGAGAACTCCAGGCTTCTTACCTGACCACAATAAAACCTGCGGGGAAATTTGCACTGATAGGGGGTGCCAAAAATGACCACAACAGCCAATTCCTTTATCTCGGACACATGAATGTGCTTGCACCACTGATTGAGAAGGGAGATGTAAATGTTGTTTTAAATACTTTTACTGAAAGTTGGGAGGAAAATGAAGGCTATGCAATTGCCAGAGATTTTCTGGTCAAGCCTGATTCACAACCCGATGCATTTATTGCAGGAAATGATGCAATCGCTATCGGAGTAATAAAAGCTTTGGATGAAGCAGGCATAGCAGGGAATGTGTTGGTGGCAGGTATGGATGCAGACCTTGCCAATCTTCAAGAAATCGTCAAAGGGAACCAAACCTGTACCGTTTATAAGCCCATCGAGAAAATGGCCACCGCTGCTGCTGAAATAGCCATGAAATTGGGTAAAGGCGAAGAGTGTGAACGATCATTCCAAACTGTTTCCAATGGTAACAAGTTGGTACCTTCCTATCTATTCAACGGAGTAGTGGTCAATAAACAAAACCTGAAATTGACTGTCGTTTCGGAAGGATATCAAAAAGAAGAGGAGATTTTTAAATAAACATCACGAGCTATTCTGAATAACTGCCCAGCTTTAGAGCCGGGCTTTTTTTATTTTGAATCTGGACTTCACTAAATGACATGAAAAAATCAACCTTTTAAATGTGTTTTACTCTAATTCACCTGTC
Organism: Prolixibacteraceae bacterium UBA5740; assembly: GCA_002419285.1. Classification (GTDB taxonomy): domain Bacteria; phylum Bacteroidota; class Bacteroidia; order Bacteroidales; family Prolixibacteraceae; genus UBA1413. The sequence goes on from DIFU01000148.1 coordinate 6,388, forward strand.
GTTGATCATGAACCGGTTTTTCTGAATTCAGTATATTTGGTGCTTTATCAGCAAAAAATCAATTTATGAGACAATTCAAACTGATTCTCGCAATCATTCTTTTATCACTTTCAGGTTTACAGGCACGTGAGGGAATGTGGGTGCCACTTCTTTTAGAGAAGTATAACCTTGAAGAGATGCAACAAATGGGGTTTAAACTGACAGCTTCAGATATCTATGATGTCAACAATGCAAGCATGAAAGATGCAGTTGTGCTTTTCGGAGGAGGATGTACCGGGGAGTTGATTTCTGGAGAAGGGTTGCTGATCACAAACCATCATTGTGGTTACAGGCAGATCCAGATGCACAGTTCGGTGGAAAATGATTATCTGACTCATGGTTTCTGGGCCACAAACCGAGATGAAGAGCTTCCAAACGCAGGTCTAAGCGTAAGCTTTCTTGAAAGGATGGAGGATGTTACATCACAAGTTTTTGTGGGGACAGAGAATGTCCAAGATGCCGATGAACGACAAAAATTAATCAACAAGAATATTGCTGAACTGGAAAAGACAGCCCAGGAGGAAGGGAGATTTCGGGCTTCAGTCAGGCCGTTTTTTTATGGCAACCAATATTTTCTGCATGTGTATAAGGTTTATACAGATGTAAGACTGGTCGGTGCCCCTCCTTCAGCAATCGGTAAATTCGGAGGTGATACAGATAATTGGATGTGGCCAAGACATACAGGGGATTTTTCCCTTTTTCGTATTTATGCCAATAAGGATAATGAGCCTGCCTCATATTCAAAGGAGAATATACCCTATAAAGCCAAAAAGTTTTTTCCGATAAGCCTGAAAGGTGTTAATCCGGAAGATTTCACCATGGTATTTGGCTATCCCGGAAGAACTACGCAGTATCTGACTTCCGACGCAGTTAGACTTATCCGAGATCAACGGAACCCTGATCGTATTGCCATCCGTGACATGAAGCTTGATATCATGGGCAGGTATATGGCAGGTGATCCCAAAGTCAGGATACAATATGCTTCAAAACATGCAGGTGTTTCCAATGCATGGAAGAAATGGCAGGGTGAAAATCTTGGGATTGACCGCCTGTCTGCAATTGACAAGAAAAGAGAGTTTGAAAGCGATTTTAAGTCATGGGCTGAGAAACAAGGCCGTTGGGAGAATGAATTCGGTCCACTTCTTGAAAATTTTCATGATTTATATGAGCAATATGCTCCTTTGGCAAAGGCCTCTGACCATTATGCCGAAATTGCCTGGAGTGGTGTTGAATTGTTCACTTTATCGAGTTACCTTCAGGTGTTGTTGCGTCAGGCAAACGAGGAAGGCGAAATACCTGAGAATGCCAGGTTATCAGTTAAGCGAATGGT
>DIFU01000009.1 GCA_002419285.1 Prolixibacteraceae bacterium UBA5740
CCATTCCTGATCCGGATGCCTGAAACTCAAAATTTCCGCATGACTTGAAATCTTTACGAAATCTCGTTGACAAGGCCATCCAGCCTACTGCACCGGCAATTCCTTCGTGTCCCCTGATGATTGTTCCGCCGCTGAGTATGCCAGCGCCGATTCCTGTTCCAACCGACAAATAGATGGCGTCCTGCATTCCTTTTGCTATTCCCTTCCATGTTTCACCCAGAATATAACAGGTCCGGTCGCTTTCAATCCTGACCGTCGGTGATCTCGTTCCAAGACTCTCATTTAATCTTTCAGGCAGGGGATAGTTAGTCCATCCCGGTATATTGGGTGCCCAAATCCTGCCCGTTGCACGTTGGACAATCCCGGGCACTGATATCCCAATTCCTGATAAGCTGACGCCTTCAGGAACTTCTTCTATCAAATTGTGTATGGTGTTGATTATAAGGTTTCCGACCTCATCGCCCTGCTTTTTGGAAAGCAGAGAGTCATGGCGGGAAAATATCTGCCCATTTTCATCCATCAGGGCTGCAGATAGTTTTGTACCCCCCAAATCTATGCCGATTCCGTATTTGACCATTACTCGTTTTTAAATACGATTCATTTGAAAGCTTTTTCAATTGGCAGTAATCTCCCAAACAATCACCTGCTTACTGTCGATCTCAGATGACAGTCTCAGAACATGATTTTTTCCTGATTGTGTGGATGAACTATTTCTGATAACATCCCTGACTCTATAGTTTCCATCGGGAACTTTTAAGTCAACGTGAAAGGATTCCTTTTTTTCGCTGTGGTTAATGGCAAATAGAAGATATCCATTTGCATTTTCCATTAGTCTGACTTCCAGTTGATTTGACGTGCGGCCATCGAGATTTGATGTAAAGGGCCGGTTAATCCTGGCCCAGTTGATCAGGTTGGTAAAAAACCGGTCATTTACAGGATCAACTTCCGGATAGCCTGCCATCCCCAAATAGGTACCAACCAGCATTGCTTCGCCTGAGCCGAAGTTGGAAACGACAACGGCTGGTTGTCCCTCTTCCGTTTGGGCCAGGACACGGACATTGGCGTTTTCGAGTGGGGTGACTGACTGTGCATATAAGGTGCCCTTCAGGAGGTCACCTGATTTTAATCCAAGCGTTGCCGGATGACTGATATCAGTGACCTTTAGGGTAATGTTTTCGCGCATTCGTACTTCATTTTCACGCACCCCGAATACCTCATGCAAGCCCAGTCCCGGAATGATCTCGGAGGCATATCCCCGGTCATCGTTCCAGGCAGCCCTTGCCTCAACCAATACATAACCACCGTTGCGCACAAATTCCCTGATTCCATCGGCAGTTTTTTGCGTGACCATAATAGGGTAGGGCAGGATAATCAGCTTATACTGCGACAAATCATTCTTGTCGATGTGTTCGCGGTGGATGAAATCGACAGGGATATTATGGTTGGCAAACGACTGGAAATAGCCTATCAGTGAATTTGTCAGGGCCGACGGATAATCCCTGCGTTGCATTCCACCGACCATTTGGGTCAATGGATTATAGACGATACCGACTTGTGCTTTCACGGGTATGGATTCCAAAAAAAGTTTCTGGTTACTGTTAACCACGGATGCAATCTCGCCAGCGCTTTTGGCCCGCTCTGTCAGGGTTCCATCGAGGTTAATCAGGCCGTAGCCACCGGCTTCATAGCCTGTCGACATTGGATAATAAGCATAGATATTCACCCCTTTGGCTCCTTTTGCAATGGCCGACCAGGCCCAGATCCGATGGTCATCGGGTGTTACCGGATCGCTGACCAGTAGCGCGATGGTACCCATACCCGCCTGCAATTCGCCCACAAACCATCCTCCCTTTTCCCTGTTGGCACTTCGGGTAAAGTCCATGACGGTACGAAGTGTGGTCACCGACCAGGCCCTGTCGGGATGATTATGCTTTGGATACAGCGAAACACCGTAATAGTCAAGTGGCCGGGCCATAAGGAAATCGTCGGTTGCACCGGCACCCACATGTGGCGACTGGAACAGGGAGGCCCCCACTGCGTGGGCAGTTATGAGGTGGGTTGGATCTGCTTTTCTGATGGCATTGTATCGGGCTTGCATATCATCGACCAGCTTTTCATAAATGAAGGTCTTCCAGTCGATGAAATCGGTATAACTCAGTATGGTACTGAATCGGGGAGGATCAACCTGTTCCCAGCCAGTGAAATTCCTGTACCAGGCCTTGTTGAGATTTTCCAGGGTGGTATATTTTTCTTCCAGCCAGTGGCGGAATTTATTCCGCGTTCCGGGGCAAAAGCAGAACTGGACATTGGGTATATAGTCGAGCGAAGCCCAGTTGATGATATGTGGTTCGCTCCAAAGATCCCATCCAAAAAGGCTGGAGTATTCGTTTGCCACTTTTGCGGTTTCAGTATAAAAATTGAGTACCGCCTCTTCAACTTCATGGTTATCGGTACAAGCTCCGGGTGCAGCCTGTGGGTATACTTTATCTCCGCTTTGTGCCTCAAACAGGGCATGCGGAAATTGTGTGCCTACCCAATCGGGAGCAGAATCAACATACATCTGAATGAAAACCTTCAGGCCTTCCTCCTCTGCCAGTTTCATTAGCAAGCGTAGGTTTTCGAAGTTGTATTTTCCCCTTTCCGGCTCACAGGCTGCCCATTCCACCCAGGTCCTTACGGTGTTGAATCCCAGGGATTTAATTTGCTGAAGGTCTTTTATCCATTCTGATTCTGATTGTGAATTTATGGTTGAAAGCATGGGAGCCCTTGCTTTTCCTCCACTATACCAGACAGAAAAAGGAAAAAATTGTTTGTCGGGGGTTTGCCATGCAAAGGGTTGGGCGTTGAGATTGACAGACAACAAAATCAGCATGATCAGCAGGGTGATCGCTTTATTGGTGGTTTTCATAATGTCAGATTAATTAGTGCCTTGAAATTACATAATTTTCTGATAATAAAACAGGGAACCAGCCAACGGCCGATTCCCTGTTTTATGACAAAAAGTAAACTGATTTAGAAAACCAATTCTTATTTCTATTTACAAGGCTGATTTGAATTGACGCAGGAACCTGACGTCATTTTCAAAATAATGTC
>DIFU01000054.1:0-1658 GCA_002419285.1 Prolixibacteraceae bacterium UBA5740
TATGGTTTCCTTTTGGAATGCACTTCGGAAAGGTTGCCCCAAATTTTGAAATTGTTTACCCGTACTGCCCTGGAAGTTTGTGAGGGACAGCAGTATGATATGGATTTTGAAAGCAGGATGGATGTAACTGCTGATGAATATATCATGATGATCAGGCTCAAAACCGCTGTCCTTCTGGGATGTGCCCTCAAGGCAGGAGCTCTCGCCGGCGGCGCGGATGAAGTGGATGCCGACAAACTTTATGAAATCGGCATCAGGCTGGGAATAGCCTTCCAACTACAGGATGACCTGCTTGACACTTTTGGGAACGAAAATGAATTTGGTAAAAAAATCGGCGGTGATATTGTGGCCAATAAGAAAACCTATCTTTTGATAAAAGCCCTTGAAAAAGCGTATGAGCCTGAAAAGTCAGATTTGATGGATTGGTTATTGGTGGAACAGTTCAACGTCACAGAGAAGATTGTGGCAGTAAAAACAATTTTCGAGAATCTGAATGTTCGGACAATCACCATTGATCTGATTCAATCCCATTTGGATGGAGCCTTATCCTTGCTGTCAGAACTTCCGGCGGCACCTGAGCGAAAGGCACTGCTGGAAGGTCTGATCAACAAGCTGGTTGATCGCAATCACTAAACGAAACGTTCGCGGTTCTGGAGGTTGTATAGTCCATAAAGCAGAAATACAACCATGCCCACTCCCAAAAAGATCCGGTTCTTAAGTACAATGCTTTCCCATATCACGGCATTGAAATTATTGGGCAGTTCCATGGGATTCAGGAAAATATTCCATTGTGACCTTTCGAAGTTCCCACCTAAAATGAGCAATGTTACACCGATCAGGATCATGATCACCGCTGTTCCGTTACCGTTTTTAATGAGTGTGGAGAACATAAAAGCCATGCCTCCCATGAATCCTATCGGGTACATCAGCTGATAAGCCATTTCGAGTGGTTGCACAGTATATAACAAGTAGCTCGATACAAATCCATAGACGATCAGGATCAGGAATACTTGTATGAAAATCATCATCAGTCTCACCAACCACACTTTATAACGGTAGTTAGGGATTCCAAACAGGATTTCCAGGATTCTGGAGTCTTCATCGTTCTGGATACCAAAAACCGATGGGTAAAAGATCAGCAGAATGCCAGGGAAAAGCATCAGGTTATAAACCATTCCTTCTCCCAATACATCTCCCTGATAAATACTCATTATCGAAAAAAAGATGTAAAAGGCAAAGGAGGCAATCAGAAACCAGACAAATTTGCCTGCAAAAATGATTTTCAGATTGTAGCGGATTGTCCGCCAAAATATGATAAATGAATTTTTATTGAAGATTTTCATTGTTCATTCCAGTTTTAATCAGGCAATATCTCTTAACAGGCACAGATAGGCATCTTCAAGGTGGGCTTTTACATTAACCGCATCAGGTGCCGGTTTATCCTTGGCAACCGCCCTGACCTTGATCATTTCTCCGTCACGCATGTGGTTGGTAATCATCTGCTTATTTGGGAATTTTTCAAATTCCTCGGTAGTCATGGACCACTGCCAAACGAAGCCTTCTCCAAGTTGTACCATATTTGTGGGTACACCGAAATATTTCAGCCTTCCCCGGTTTATTACGGCGACCTGGTTACAGGAACTCGAAATGTCCTCGAT
>DIFU01000054.1:1739-6940 GCA_002419285.1 Prolixibacteraceae bacterium UBA5740
ACCAGGATTCTGGGCAGGTTCAGCAGGATCTGGGCGATACCAATCCTCTGCTTCATACCTCCTGAAAAAGATCCGATGTTATCGTCTTTCCGCTCAAACATATGAACAGATTTCAAGACATATTCCAGCCTTTCGTCCCTGGTTTTAACATCTGTGATGCCCTTCAAAATTGCCTGGTAGTCCAGAAATTCCCAGGCTGTCATGTTTTCATAGGTGCCAAATTCCTGAGGCAGGTATCCGATCAATCCCTGTAATTCTTCGCGGTGCTTCAGGGTATCCAGTCCGTTGATGTAAATCTTACCATAACTTTGTTCGAAGATACCACAAATAATTCGCATCATGGTTGATTTACCGGCTCCGTTAGGTCCTAGCAAACCGATCATACCTGTAGTGATATCGACCGAAACGCCTGCCAATGCCTTGAATGGTTTTTTCTTTTTGCCGATTACCGGTATCTGTTTCACCATTCGGAAATAGGAACGGCGAAGTTTCCCGAATCTGCCCGAAATCCTGTCGATATTGACATTCTTGTCATGTACGTAATCCGATGAAGCTTGAATGGCCAGTAATAGATACCAGAGGGCAGCAACCAGGATGACCATGCTGATGTTATCCCAGCGTTTAAAGAAGATGAAGAGGATCACCATTGGAACAAACCACACAAGGAGGTTGTAGATCAAGCGGCTGATTTTAAGCAGCCTGTCCTTGCCGGTTTTTTCGTGCCGGTTATGAAGTGCCATTTTTAGCGGAGTCCAAAGAAGGAAAAGATAGAACCAGGTTAAAACAGCCAATATCAGCATCCAGAAATTATTTTCCAGATAAATGAAAGTAAACCATACAAGAAATCCGAACAGGGGTATTTGCCAGATCAGGTCGTAATAATCACGGATGTGTTTGTAGTCTTTGGTAAGTCCTGCACGGGCCCTGATCAGCAAACCTGACTTCCATTCCCTGACAAATCTTGAATCCCTGTCGTAAATTTTCACCAGTTTCCTGACCTGGATCCTGACAGGCTCATTGTCGTCAATGACTTTTGAGCTGGCCATACGCAGGCTCGATTGTATGAACCAGGTGACTCCAGGTATCAGGATGATTACGGCCAGGAAAGTGAGCAACTGCCAAAGGAAACTGTCAACTCTCGTGTATATGTACCAAACAGATGCCGCAAACAGCAAAAGGTGCAATACCTTGATTTTCCAAGAGAGGCTTTTCATCCAGTCGAGGGTGTTCTCAAGTCCTGAGTAGAGTGTCGGAATGAATATCAAAGTCAGTATTGTGCTGAGTGATAGTCCGCCAATTACCGTGATGGCAAAGGGAGCCCCAATGGCTCCGACATATTCTGATTGTCCGAGTGCCAGGGGCAACATGGCTACAATGGTCGTAATGGCCGTGATCAGGATCGGGCGTACCCTTGAAAGTCCGGCCTCCATCAATGCACGTGATTTCCGGTGCCCTCTCTTACGCAGAATATTGGTAAAGTCGATCAGGATGATCCCGTTATTGACCACCACTCCCAGAAGGATAAGAAATCCTGTCAGGGTATTGGCATTGAAAAGGCTGTTATTGGTGAATATCAGCGCCAGGAAAGATCCAATGGCCGCCAGAGGTACAGAGAAAATCACCACAAAGGGGGTTACCAGTGATTCGAATACCGATGCCAGAATCATGATAATCAGAACGAATGCCGCAGCAATAAGGAAATAAAACTCGCTGTACTGGTCTTCTTCGTGAATCACCTGTACTGCCACCCCGGCAGGCAGGTTATAAGCTTCAACGATCTCATCTATCTCAAGCCTGTAGGCGGTGAGCAAATCTTTCGACTGTTCTGCTTCTGCAGCAAACCGGTAATTCAGAAGAATCTGCTTTTCCTGATTGGTTCGTGTAATATTGGCCATTCCCCGGGCATAAATAATTTCAGAAAGATCGGTCAGGTCAAAAACTCCACCCTGGTTACTGGAGATCTTCAGACTCCGGAGATCATCGATGGTTTTGTCCCTGTTTTCCTCTTCAACACCTTTCTCCTTGAGTATGATATCGTACTCCTCAGTCCCCTGCTTGAAAGTGGCCCCGGAACTCAGTTCCCTGGAAAAGGATCCAAGTTCGCTGGCAATGTTATTCAGGGTAACGTTGTTTTGGGTCATCTGCATCTGATCGAAGATCAGGTGTATTTCGGGCCTGTTGGAACCGACGCTGACATTGGCACTTCGTATCGATTCCAGATTTTCGACAAAGTACCGCAAGTCTTCGGCAACACCTCGCATTACTTGGAAATCCTGGCCTTTAATGATGATTTGCTCCTGGTTTGCACCAATGCCGAGAAAACGGCTGAATGCATTCATGCCTCCCATCGATCCGCCCCTGAAACTTTGGCTGGAGGTGGGTTGTGAAAGACTGACTTCGGCTCTTCGGATTCCCCTGCTGCGGCTTTCCACGTCCGATTTCACCTCAGCCATTTCACGTTTGGCGATTTTTTCGAAATCCTCCTTGAGCACTATGTTTATAATGGCTTCTTCCTCCTGAATGTTTGAAGCTATATCCTTGATTTCGGCAACTTCCTGAAGTCTGGATTCCAGTTCGGCAACCACGATGTCGGTCGACTCAAGGGTTGACCCGGTGGGCATGGTGACATATATGGAGAACCTGTCCTGTTCAACTTCACGAAGGTTGTTGACGCTTAAGGCCATTACAATGAAGATACTGACAAAGAAGAGAACGAGGGCCCCGATGACTGTGCGTGCAGGATTCCGGAGACTGGCCTTTAGTAAGACAATGTATATCTGGATAATCCGGTTATTGGTTGTAACCTTTTCATAGAAAATATTGTGTGATTTTTCTCCTTTAAGTAACACGTGGGCTGCCATCGGAATGAAAAGCAACGCAACAATAAGTGAAATGATCAATGTTGAAATAATGGATGTACCTATGTGGTTTCCAAGTAGTTCAACCATTGGGTCGGCCGAAAAAATAAAAGGGAGAAAAACGGTAACGGTCGTCAGTGTTGCCGCCAGAATGGATCGCCACACTTCCGTGGTTCCCTGGGTTACGGCCTTATCTGGCTCGTAGTGTTTTCCGGCAAGCCGGTAAATATTCTCAAGCACCACCACGCTGTTGTCGAGCAGCATACCCACTGCCAGGGCCATCCCTACCAAGGTAAGGCTGTTGATTGAAATTCCGGTGTAGTAGAAAAAATTGAAAGCCGAGAAGACAGATATGGGGATTGACAGCGCAATGATGGAAACAATCTTCAGGTTCTTCAGGAAGATCCAGAGAACGAAAATGGCCATCAAGCCACCGACTACCGCCAGTTCAATGATCTGGTCGATGTTTTTCTCCATGGTCTCGGCAGTGTTCGACTGCACAACAATCTCGATATCCCTGGATTCAAGTTTGGTGTTTAGTCGTTCAATCAACTCCTGTGTACGGTGCGACAGGTCAATCAAGTTAGCCTGCGAATCATTGACGAGCAATACCGAAATGGCATCCAGTCCGTTCACACGGCTGATTGTGGTCTCTTCTTTCACTCCAAAGTAAACTTCCGCAACATCCTTCAGAAGAATCGGGCCTTCGGCCAGAACAATGTTCTCGATGTCGGTGACGTTTTGGTATTCGGCCGTTACATGAACAAAGTACTGCTTGTTGGATTCATGCAGGTAGCCTGCAAAAACACGGCTCTGGGCATTGGATCCCAAAGCACTTCTGATGTTGGCCGGTGTGATACCATATGCTTCACAGGCGGCCATGTCGATGGTTACCTCAATGGATTTCTCCTTCCCTCCGAAAACATTGGCACTGGCAATGCCATCAATGTTTTCAAGTTCGTTTTTCACCTCCTGGTCGACGATATTCCTGATCCTGTCGGTACCGCCGCTCCCCCTGATCTGCAGTTCCATGAACTGGTTGGAGAGTTGCTGTACATCTACCCGGTTCACCGTCACGTTAAATCCGTCGGGAAGGTTGTCGCGTACCTGGTCAATTTTTTCCTGGAGTTTCAGGAAGGTATATTTAAAATTGACGTTCTTGTTGAAACTAACCTGGATGGAAGCTTGTCGGTTATTGAGCCACGATTCCATGCTTTCCACCCCTTCGAGCGAGGCTATTGCCCCTTCGACGGGGATTACAGCCTGATTCTCCATGTAATTTGGATCTACCTCCTGTTGCGAAGAAACCTGTACAAATAACATCGGAAGGTCGGCGTTGGGCATGAGCTCCACCGGCAGCTGTTTGTAAGAGACGTAACCCAGCAGGGTCATGCCAATAAACAGCATGCTTATAAATATTTTTCTGTTGATGACGAAATTCATCGTATAACCATTTTTAAGATGGATGGTGCCGGACAATGGCGGCCCCGATATAATTACAATCTGTTACGACTAACCCTTTGCAGAGCTGGATGAAACTCTCCTGAGGCGGTCGAGGACGTCATACACGCAGGGTATTACGACAAGCGTAAGCAAGGTTGAGGTTACCATACCCCCGATTACGGCCAGGGCCATCGGTGAACGCAGCGAGGCACTTTCTCCCATCCCGATGGTCAGGGGTAGAAGTGCCAGGATGGTTGTCAACGAGGTCATCAATATGGGTCGGATACGCTGTTGGCCTGCATAAATGATGGCATCCTTGCGGTTCATTCCCTCCCTGATCAGCTGGTTGATTCGGTCGATCAGGATGATCGAGTTGTTTACGGCAATACCTGCCAGCATGATGATTCCTATCAGTGCCATGATGTTTAACGGCCTTCCAAGAATAAAGAAAGTCAGCAGGGATCCGGTAATGGCAAACGGGATGGTCAATATGACCGTAAAAGGATGAATCAGGGATTCAAATTGGGAGGCCATTACCATATAAACCAGTACGATCGACAAAATCAATGCGAAACCAAGTCCGGCCATCGATTCCTGCCTTTTTTCCTCGTCTCCGGTTATCCTGATCGAATAATCTGCCGGAAGCGTTATATCGGCTGTGGCAGTCCTTATCTCACCGGCAACATGCTGCAGTGCAATTCCCGGTTCAAGCTGAGCTGAAACCCTGGCAATGCGGTTCTGGTTTCTCCTGTAAATTTCACGGGGGGATACACCCTCATGGAGTTCTGCAATTTCGGTAAGCCTGTATACCTGATTTCCGGATCGGACATTCATGTTGCCCAAATCTGACAGGGGTGTCTCAGGAAGTTTGATGGTTATGTCACGCATTTCCCCTCCCTG